>CADATP010000001.1 GCA_902790935.1 uncultured Lachnospiraceae bacterium
CCTCAGTTCGTAACCCTTCTTCTTATCAGTAAGATGTTCGGTAACTACGGAATCGTGAACGGAATCCTTACAAGAATGGGAGTGGTTCAAAAACTCCTTGAGTGGGGCTGGATCAATACCAGTTATGTCCCTTTCATGACACAGAGTGGTCTTACACATGTAATGATCATCCTTATCAATATCTGGGTCGGTATTCCTTACCAGATGCTGATCGCAACCGGAATCCTTATGAACATTCCTTCAGACCAGCTGGAGAGTGCAAGGATCGACGGAGCTAATAAATTCCAGATCTTTTGGAAGATCACAATGCCTTACATGCTCTTTATTACAGGACCTTCACTGATAACAAGCTTTATCGGTAACATCAATAACTTCAACGTTATTTACCTTCTTACCGGCGACTACGTTACAACGGATGCTTCCCTTGCGGCGGCAAACGCAAAAGATGTCGACCTGCTTATTACATGGCTCTTTAAGATCACATCCGAGTCACAGCTTAAGCAATACTACATGGCTTCGGTTATCGGTATAGTGGTATTTGTAATCTGCGCTACATTGACATTGGTTACATACTCTAGAATGATCAAAGGCGATAAAGAGGAGGTGTTCCAGTAATGAAGGCAAAGAGAATTATATCAAGCATTTTCAGACACCTTTTTCTGGCAATAATGGCCGGCATTTGGCTTATTCCCATTGTTTGGCTGTTTGTAACAAGCTTTTCAACAGACCCCGGTGTAAGAACAACACGTTTCTTCCCCGAGCACTGGACACTTGCCAACTATTCAAAGCTTTTATTCCATCCGGATACGGTTGCAAACTTCCCGGCCTGGTTTAAGAATTCAATGATAATCGGTATCTTCAGCTGTATCATATCAAGCGCATTTGTGCTTATGGTTTCATATGCATTCAGCTGTATGAGATTCCCTTCAAGAAAGAGACTGATGAGCTTTTCCATTATCCTTGGAATGTTCCCCGGTGTTCTTTCAATGATTGCGATTTATTTCATCCTTAAGATGTTTAATCTTACGGATTCACTCGCAGGACTTATCATTGTATACTCGGCAGGTTCGGGACTGGGATTCCTTATTTGTAAAGGATTCTTCGACACAATCCCCGCTTCCTTAAGAGAGTCCGCAAAGATCGAGGGTGCTTCGGAATTAACCGTATTTACAAGAATAGTAATTCCTCTTTCAAGACCCATGATCGTTTACACCGTAATTAACTCCTTCCTTGCTCCCTGGATGGACTTCGTTATGGCAAAGCTCCTTATAAGATCAAAGGATCCTTCGGATTGGACCGTTGCTATCGGACTATACAACATCTTGCAGAAGTCCCTTATCGGTCAGTACTTCTCGGTATTCTGCGCCGGCGGTATTGTTGTAGCCGTTCCCATTTCAATTCTGTTCGTCATCATGCAGAAGTTCTATGTGGAAGGCATTACCGGAGGAGCTGTAAAGGGCTAGGGCAGTTTAGAAACAAACTCAGTTATATTAGGTTAAAAACATGAAGAAAAAAATTCTTAAGAAGTTAACCGCATTAATGACCGTGACATCTGTCGCGGCCATTTTGCTTACGGGATGCGCAAGGACAAGCGACGTCTTGGAATCGGGCGATGATTCCAAAGAATCAACTACGGAGCAGAGTGCGGAAAATGCAAAAGAAGAACTAACCGCCGGTGATTATGTCGATCCGCTTTTATCAAGCGGTAAAAAGAAAGAAGATAAGCAAGAAGTAGAGATCCCCGCCGATTATGAATTTGCCCTGGATGATATGGGCTTTTTGGACATCGGGGAAATCTATGAACCTGTAGATGATAATTACAGAAATTACTATGAAATCTTTGTGCTTTCTTTTTATGATTCTGACGGAGACGGAGCCGGGGACATAAACGGAGTAACGGAGAAACTTGATTATATAAAGGAGATGGGCTTTAACGGAATCTGGCTGATGCCGGTTATGAGCTCCCCTTCCTACCATAAATACGATACGACGGATTATTACAGCATCGATCCTTTGTACGGAACGAATGAAGATTTTGAGAATCTTTTAAAAGAGGCGCATGCGCGGGGGATCAATGTTATCATCGATCTTGTCATCAACCATTCATCCTCAGAGCATCCTTGGTTTAAGGAAGCCTGTGAGTATCTGAGAAACCTTCCGGAAGGGGCAGAGCCTTCGGAAAGTGAATGCCCTTACTACGGATATTACAATTTCTCTAAAGAGTGGAAGAGCGGATACTGCAAGGTAGATGAAACGGACGATTGGTACTATGAGGGAGTATTTAACTACACTCAGCCCGACTTAAACTTTGATAATCCAGAGCTCGTAAAAGAAATTGACGAGGTGGCAAAGTTTTGGACCGAGATGGGTGTGGACGGATTCAGAGTGGATGCTGCGGCGCATTTTAAAGAAGGAAACAGAGAATTTAATGAAAGCGTTCTGTCCCATCTTTTTGAAACCTGTAAAGCTATAAATCCTGATTTCTATATGGTGTCAGAGGTCTGGCTTGATGAAGTTACGATAGCAAATTACTACGAGAGTATGACTCCGAGCTTTTTTAATTTTGATGCCGGAGATTCGACCGGAAGACTTATTAAGACTGCGGGCGGCATGGGAAAGATGAGCGCCTATGTCAATGCTCTTGTCAGATATCAGGAAGAATTTGGCGGCAAAAATCCGGATTATATTGATGCTCCTTTTATCACCAATCACGATCAGGGCAGAGTGGCAAATGCTCTTAAAAACGATGCTGATGATATGAAAAAGGCCTGCGGGCTTTTAATGAGTATGCAGGGTGCCCCCTTTGTATATTACGGTGAAGAGATCGGTATGAAGAGCGGCGGAAGCTCGGATGAGAACAAAAGAATAGCCTTTTACTGGTCGGATGAAGACCTTAAGGGGATGACTAAGGGACCTGAAGGGGCTGAAACCATAAAGTCCAATTTTGAAGCTCTTGATAAGCAGGCATCCGATCCCGACTCTCTGGTTAATTACTACAGAAGAGCTGTTAACTTTAGAAATAAGTATCCCGAGATCGCAAGGGGAGAAGTCTTTGCAGATGAATCAGACCTTACTGACGATACGGCGATCATTAAAAAGGAATACGCCGGAAGCTGCGTCTATATGGCCTTTAATTCATCGGATGAGGAAAGACAGATTGATCTTGAAAACGGCGCAAAGGTAGCGGAGGGCAACGCCTTGATCGTAGACGGCTATCTTACAATACATCCATGGGAGAGCGTAAAGACGGAAAACGGAATGCTAATCCTGCCTCCGGGTGCAATCGCTGTTTTAAGATAGCAAACGTTTCGTGTTAGTATTAGTTATACATTAAATGAAGCAACAAAAAAGCTGCCGTTAAAATGCGGCAGCTTTTGATTTACTATAATAAATAAACTGAGGATCAAAATTAAAATAGATCGTCTCCGGCAGAGGAGTGCTTGATGAGAAAACGAACCTGAAATCCCAGTTCCTCGCAAAGCGCTGTGATTATGCCCTCGGCCTCCTCTATAACCGATTCATTAACGCATATAGTACACAGATTCTTTTTACGGGAGAAGAAAGATGATTTGGGCCACTTAATAAAGTAAGAGATGCGGTTTTCCAAAAGGGCTTTCTCTATTGCGGCTTTGGCTTCCTCGTCGGGAACCTCGCAAAGCTCATATTCATTATTGACTTTTAACTGAGTATATAGTGTCTGCATGTGATAGATTATACAACTTTGAGGGCTAAGCTTGCAATAGGAAGTTTTGCTTTTCATTTGATTATTTTTTTGGTATAATGCAACTATCTATGCGGACATATTTTTTTTGTCAAATATCTTGAGTTATTGCATAGCAGAGGCAGATTATGAATTATGGTAAAAGAGGAATAAAAAGTATTAATAAGGACATTAATGCTTACGGCAGCAAGGTTAGCCGAAAGATAAGCCAGCTTATCCTCAAGCTTGTACTTGGAGCCATAGCATTTGTCATTGTTTGCGGCATCGCCGGAGGAATCGGATTATTTAAAAGTATAATCGCAAATACCCCTACGATACAGATCTCGAATATGATCGCTACCGGTCAGGCTTCGATCGTATATGACGCCGCAGGAAACGAGATTGATCAGTACGTCAGCATGAACTCAAACCGTATCGAGGTAGAGTGGGATGAGATCAGCGACGCGGCTAAGCTTGCTTTCGTCTGCGCCGAGGATGAGCGTTTTTACGAGCATAACGGAATCGACTTTAAGGGAATCCTGCGTGCGGGATATCAGTTCATCAAGAGCGGCGGAAAAGAGACTCAGGGTGCAAGTACTATTACCCAGCAGCTCCTTAAAAACACCATCTTTACCGGATGGATGGATGAGGGAGACAATATGGTGCGCAAGATAAAGCGTAAGATCCAGGAACAGTACCTTGCCATCGAAGTAACCAAAAAGACCGAAAAGGATGATGTCCTTTTAAGATATATGAATGCGGTTAACTGCGGCCAGAACACTCTCGGTATCGAGTCCGCTTCCCAGAGATACTTCGGAAAATCCGCTATAGACCTTAATCTCTCGGAGGCAGTTGTTATCGCCTGCGTTACACAGAACCCTTCAAAGTATAATCCTATTTATCATCCGGACAAGAATGCCGAGAGACGTGAAAGGGTTCTTAACAGAATGCTTGAGATCGAAAAGATCTCGAAGGAAGAGTATGACGAGGCTATGGCCGATACCGAGGACGTATACAACAGGATCGGATTCCATAATACAGAGCTTTTAAAGACTGACAGCGGAATCTCTTCTTATTTCTCCGATGCGGTTTATGAAAAGGTTCGTGATGATCTCATCGCTATGGGTAACGAAAAGGCAGAGGCTGAGCGTATGCTTAACAGCGGTGGTCTCCGTATCTATACGACTATGGATCCCGAGATCCAGAAGATCATGAACGAGGAGTTTGCTAATCCCGACAACTACTCCAGCGAAGTACACTGGTACCTTAACTATGCGCTTACTATTACCGATAAGGACGGTGAGCAGCATAACTACTCTAAGGAGATGATGACCAAGTGGTACAAGGAGGTTATGGGACAGTCGGGCTTTAACCTTATTTTTGCAGACCAGGATGCGGCTTACGAAGCAGCTTCCATATATAAGAATGCAAAGCTTGAGGAACTTGGGATTATCGAGACGGAGGATAACGTACTCGAGGCGATTTCTCTTACGGCACAGCCTCAGGTTGCTATGGTTATCGAGGATCCTCACACAGGATATGTTGTTGCTATGATGGGCGGCCGCGGAGCAAAGGAAGGACGCCGTACTCTTAACAGAGCTACAGGAGCACTCCGTTCCCCCGGATCTACATTCAAGGTACTTGGAAGCTTTGCACCTGCCATTGATGCCGGTCTTAAGACCCTGGCTACCACCTACAATGACGCGCCCTTTAATTACACCGGCGGACGTGCGGTTAAAAACTGGTACTCCGGATACGGACAGTACGGAACGGAATGTTCTATAAGAACAGGTATCATACAGTCGCTCAATATCATCGCAGTCAAGAACCTTACTGTTGTCGGACCTCAGCTTGGATATGATTACTGCTCACAGCTCGGATTTACATCAATAACCGATGGTGTTGTTATAAACGGACAGATATTCTCCGATGTAAACCAGACACTTGCCCTCGGAGGACTTACCTACGGTGTATCTCCTTATGAGCTTAATGCAGGATACGCAGCGCTTGCCAACGGCGGTATATATTGCGAGCCCAAGCTTTATACAAAGGTTACCGATGCGGACGGAAACGTCATCATCGACAACGAGGCTCCAGTAGAAAAGAGAGTATTTAAAGAAACAACGGCTTATCTTATGACAGATGCCATGAGAGAAGTTATGACCAGAGGTACCGGTACAGCGGCGGCCTTCAGCGGAATGACCCTTGCAGGTAAGACAGGTACATCCTCCAAGAATAAAGACTTTTGGTTTGTAGGATATTCACCTTACTATACTGCAGCTACATGGACCGGATATGATAATGCCATCGAGATGAGTACCGCTTCCTCCAACAGAGAGCAGGATATCTCAAAGAAGATGTGGAAAGCCATTATGTCCAGGGTACATGCCGATCTTCCCAATGCGGGATTTGAAAGACCCGAAGGAATTGTTGAAAGAGAAGTTTGTACCATATCCGGAAAGCTTGCAACAGATCTTTGCAGACAGTTTGGAACAACGAGGGTTGAACTTTTCTCGGAGGATAATGTTCCTACGGGAGAGAACCCCGAAGACTACTGTAATCTTCACTACTCCGGAACTGTTTGTGCATACTGCAACCGTATTGCAACGCCCAATTGTCCTTTCCCCACGGAGAGAACTGTTCAGCTTCCTCTTCCCGAGGAGCCTGAGCTTATAGAAGGATCAACACAGATCATTCAGGACGAAAACGGCAATGATGTTTATATCCAGCCTACTACCTCCGTATACTGCGTACATGACGATGCATTCTTTGCCGACCCGGACTATCAAAACAAGATCCAGAACCAGATCTGGGAGATGGAAGCTGCGGCAGCAGCGGCAAATCAGGGCCAGTAAATAATTCGGAGAGCGCAGATGGCGGAAGAGATAAAGGTGCTGCTTGAGGGCGCATCAGGGGAGTACGAAGAAAAAAAATCCAGATTTATTGCTACCCTAAAGGCTGTATCTTCGGAAGAAGAGGCTGCAGAGTTTATCGCTTCGGTAAAGAAAAAGTACTGGGATGCAAGACATAATTGCAGCGCTTATATAATCGGAAGCCGAGGGGAACTTACAAGATGCTCCGATGACGGAGAACCCTCCGGAACGGCGGGAAGGCCGATGCTTGAAGTACTTTCCGGAAAGGGAGTAACGGATATCTGCGCTGTAGTTACAAGGTATTTCGGCGGTACTCTTTTAGGGACCGGAGGTCTTGTCAGAGCCTATAGCGCGGCTGTTAAAGACGCCCTTGAAAAAAGCGAGCTTGGAATTGTCTCCGAGGGCTTATTACTTGAGGTGATACTGGATTATAATGATGTAAGCAGCGTCAGATATCTGCTTGAAAAGAGAGGTATCGACCTTTCAGATGCGGATTATGCTGCGGACGTCACATTCAGATTAAGAGTTGTATCCGATATTTCAGATGTAATAGAAAAGGAGATTACGGAAGCCACAGCCGGAAGATGTCTTATCACAAGGCTTGGTGAATGTAAGATCGTAGAAAGAATAAAACAGTTGTAACAGATTGATTATGGAATAGCGGCCGTAAGCGGCAGGTATTCTCCGAAAGGAGGTGGTTATATGATACGAACTGAAAACAGCGACTCGTCAGTCCCCCGAAGTACCAATCGAAATGTACTTCCCGGAGACCCGTATGTGCATTTCGATTCTGAACATGTAACCAACTTTATAGAGGAGAATTGCTATGGAAGAGTTAGAAAAGGCTCATGAAGTTCTTGAGCTTTTAAGTACCAAGCAGTATACTAAGCTCCGTCAGTTTCTTTCCGAGCTGAACGATGCTGATATTGCTGCGATTTTGGAGGAATTGGACGAGAGAGATCTTCTTAAATGTTTCCGTATTCTTCCCAAGGATCTGGCCGCTGATGTATTTTCATATTTCGAAGTTGAAAACCAGCAGCTCATCATTACATCCCTTTCCGAAAAGGATGCCGCCGACATCATCGATAACCTGATGGCCGATGATGCCGCAGACCTTCTTGAGGAAATGCCCGCGAATATTGTTAAGAAGCTTTTGGCTAACGCCAGCCCCGAGACAAGACGCGATATCAATCATCTGCTCAGATACCCCGAGGACTCCGCCGGTAGTATTATGACAGTGGAGTACGTTGACCTTAAGGAAAATCTTACGGTCAATGAGGCTATTGAGCGTATCAAAAAAGTCGGAATAGACTCCGAGACTATCAACATCTGCTATGTCCTTGATATGCAGAGAAAACTTATCGGTACGGTTGCTTTAAGATACCTTCTTTTGTCCGACGGTGATGATGTTATAGGCGATATAATGCATGAAAACGTCATCTCCCTTACAACATTGATGGACCAGGAAGAGGTTGCGCGTCAGTTCCAGAAATACGACTTTACGGCCATGCCTGTAGTCGACAACGAGAACAGACTTGTTGGGATCATCACGGTCGACGACGTTGTGGATATCCTCCAGGAAGAGACCACAGAGGATATGGAAAAGATGGCAGCTATCGTGCCCACCGACAAGCCTTATATGAGGACGTCGGTTTTTGAGACATACAAAAAGCGTATTCCCTGGCTTCTTCTGTTAATGGTATCAGCTACCTTTACCGGAGCTATCATCAGCTCCTTTGAGGAGGCGCTCAGCGTATATGCGGCTCTTATCGCATATATCCCGATGCTGATGGATACCGGCGGAAATGCCGGCGGACAGGCTTCTGTTACCATCATCCGTGGACTTTCCCTCGGAGAGATCGAGTACAGAGATATTCCCAGAGTAATCTGGAAGGAAGTAAGAGTAGCCGTATTTTGCGGACTCTCTCTGGCGGTTGCCAACTTTGCGAAGCTTATGCTCTTTGACAGAGTGGGGCTTTTAGTTGCGCTGACCGTATGTCTTACCCTTGTTTTTGCAGTGCTTGTTGCCATGCTGGTAGGATGTCTTTTGCCTATCGGTGCAAAGCGTATCGGCTTTGACCCTGCAGTTATGGCGAGCCCATTTATAACTACGATAGTAGATGCGCTTTCACTGCTTTTGTACTTCCGTATTGCCACGCTCGTTCTTGGCATCGGAGGATAGTTTTGTAATCATTTTTACACTATTTTATATATAGATTTAGAACTGAATTTAGGAAGGAAAAAGTATGAGGTACTTATTTGAAGCAGAATTACAAAAGAAGGACAGTGGGTATGCCGTAAACATCCCTTTTAACGTTTGGGAGGTTGTCAAGCAGCGAGATGCTTTTAAGGCTAATCTTGTAATTGAAAACGAGATTATCCCTTGCAATCTTACTCCTCTTGAAAAGGGAAGATACGAGCTTTTCTTTGAAAACAGTGCAAATCTTGACCTTAAGGAGGGAACATCCTACGAGATGCTTCTTCATGTTCACGGTTCTCTTGCACCTATGGACGGAGAGAGCCCTTACAGCGTCGAGAACCCCATCAGAAAGATTGACGGAATCGATATAAAGGTTCAAAACGGAGACGGACTCTGCGGACAGACCTGCATTGCTATGCTTGCAGGCGTCAGCATCGAAGAGGTTTGCCGTGTTATGAACTGCCAGGAGTGGCAGGCTACTATGGGTAAGCTTATCTCTGCCCTTAATTACTACGGAATCGACCATTCAGATATCATCGTTTACAAGAACGATGCAGAGAACGTTGAACTTCCAAAGTGTGCTCTTATGATCGAGAAGCTTGGAAGATTCGGACATTACCTTGTGGCTTATGACGGAAAGTTCTATGACCCCAACAAGGGAATCATGGAAGAGTACGATTTCTCAAAGCTTGTAGGATATCTTGAGATCAAGTGCTGATCAAAAAAATAAAAAAAATATAAAACATATATAAACCACTTTACAAAAACTGTAGGGTGGTTTATATTATGTTTTAGTGATTAGCACTCAAAAGAAAAGAGTGCTAACAAGAAGGAGGCAAACATTATGAAGTTAGTACCTTTGGGAGACAGAGTTGTTCTTAAACAGCTCGTTGCAGAGGAGACCACAAAATCAGGAATCGTTCTCCCCGGACAGAATAAAGAGAAACCTCAGCAGGCTGAAGTTATTGCAGTAGGCCCCGGAGGAATGGTAGACGGAAAAGAAGTTGCGATGCAGGTTAAGGTAGGAGATAAGGTAATCTTCTCCAAGTATTCCGGAACCGAAGTTAAGCTTGATAATGACGAGTATATCGTTGTAAGACAGAATGATATCGTTGCTGTTATTGAGGATTAATTTGAATATTTTTTAAGGAGATGACCTATTATGGCAAAGGAAATTAAGTACGGCGCAGAAGCACGTGCCGCTTTGGAAGCAGGCGTTAATCAGCTTGCAGATACTGTTAGTGTAACACTTGGACCTAAAGGAAGAAACGTTGTTCTCGATAAGAGCTATGGTGCTCCCCTTATTACAAACGACGGTGTTACCATTGCTAAGGAGATCGAGCTTGCAGACGGTTTTGAAAATATGGGAGCTCAGCTTGTCAAAGAAGTAGCTACCAAGACCAATGATGTAGCCGGAGACGGTACTACAACCGCTACTGTTCTTGCACAGGCAATGATCAATGCAGGTATGAAGAACCTTGCAGCCGGAGCTAACCCTATCATCCTCAGAAAAGGTATGAAGAAGGCTACCGATTGTGCTGTTGAGGCAATTAAGGATATGGCTAAGCCTGTTGACGGAAAGAAGCACATCGCTCGTGTTGCCGCTATTTCAGCAGGTGATGAGGAAGTAGGACAGCTTGTAGCTGACGCTATGGAAAAGGTTTCAGGCGACGGTGTTATTACTATCGAAGAATCCAAGACAATGCAGACAGAGCTTGACCTTGTAGAAGGTATGCAGTTTGATCGTGGATATATTTCAGCTTATATGGCTACCGATATGGATAAGATGGAAGCTAATCTTGAGGATCCCCTTATCCTTATTACAGACAAGAAGATTTCCAATATCCAGGAGATCCTTCCTCTTCTTGAGCAGATCGTTCAGTCCGGCAAGAAGCTTCTTATCATCGCTGAGGATGTTGAGGGCGAGGCTCTTACAACTCTTATCGTTAACAAGCTTCGCGGAACCTTCAATGTAGTTGCAGTTAAGGCTCCCGGATACGGTGACAGAAGAAAGGCTATGCTTGAAGATATCGCTATTCTTACCGGCGGTACCGTTATCAGCTCTGAGCTCGGACTTGAGCTTAAGGATGCTACTATTGAGCAGCTTGGACACGCTAAGTCAGTAAAGGTTAGAAAAGACGATACTGTTATCGTTGACGGCGAAGGCGACAAGGAAGCTATCGCAGCTCGTGTTGCACAGATCAAGAAGCAGATTGAAGAGACTACTTCAGACTTCGACAGAGAAAAGCTCCAGGAGCGTCTTGCAAAGCTCGCCGGCGGCGTAGCTGTTATCAGAGTAGGCGCTGCTACCGAGACTGAGATGAAGGAAGCTAAGCTTCGTCTCGAGGATGCTCTTGCTGCTACCAGAGCTGCTGTTGAAGAAGGTATCATCAGCGGTGGCGGAAGCGCATATATCCACGCTTCAAAGAAGGTTGCCGCTCTTGCAGATACCCTTGAAGGCGATGAGAAGACCGGAGCACAGATCGTTCTCAAGGCTCTCGAAGCTCCTCTTACCAAGATTGCACAGAACGCAGGTCTTGAAGGCAGTGTTATCGTAAATAAGGTTCGTGAATCAGAACCCGGTGTAGGATTTGATGCTCTTAAGGAAGAGTACGTTAACATGGTAGAAGCAGGAATTCTTGATCCCGCTAAGGTAACAAGAAGCGCTCTTCAGAATGCTACTTCCGTAGCAAGCACACTTCTTACAACCGAAAGCGTTGTATCAACCATCAAAGAACCCGAACCCGCTGTGCCTGCAGGCGCCGGCGCCGGAATGGGTGGGATGTATTAAATAAAATGTTATCAAAAAAGAGCTTCACGCACTGCTTGCAGTAGCGTGAAGCTCTTTTTTAGAGAACTTAAAAAGTATGAAGCAAAGAAGCTAGTTGCGAAGCAACAGCGATTTGCGAATACTTTTTGACAGATTGCGAGAGTTGCAAAGCAACGAAGCAATCTGTTTTTATTTATAGAACTTAAAAAGTACGAAGCAAAGAAGCAGCTTGTTTTTACAAGCGCGATTTGCGAGTACATGTTTGCAAATTGCGGGAGCTTCGAAGAAGCGTAGCAATTTGTTATTTTATAGATATGCGAGTACAATTTAATAAACTCTTAACCATACATATAGATATCTTTCCGCATACTATGTTATAATTGTAACGAATATAGAATGCAGAAAGTGAACTTTCTATGGAAACGATACTCTATTTTGATTATATGGCTGTACCGCTCTATTTGATCCTTTTGTATTCTTCCATCGCGAGGGGAATGACCAAGGGGCGCTCAAGCAGAATCTTCAACTGGATACTTCTTACATCGGTCATAGCTACATTCTCGGATCTTGGGCTGGAACTTCTTGTCAGAGTCACGCCTGTACCGGGAAGTAAGCTTATTTTGGCTAATTTCTTTGCATACAGTTATTTCCTTTTCCATAATGGGACGGGCTTTTTGTATTTCCTTTTTATCTATTCGATTACAAATACCTGGTACGCTCTCAGAAAGAAGATTTATTTTGTGATAGTCTGCGTTCCTTTTGCTGTATTTTTGGGGACGCTTGTTTCAAATCTTTTTACGCAAATGTGCTTTACCGTTACTGCCGAAAACGGATACGCCAGAGGGCCGTTAATGAATGTCTTTTACGCGACGGCTTCTTTGTATGTACTCTTTGGGCTTGCACATTTGGTATTTTGTATCAAGTTCATTGAGATAAAAAAGTGGCTTGCGCTGGTTTCCATGTATGTTCTTACATATGCTGCTGTTTTGTTCCAGTTTTTTAATGGAGATTATCTTGTAGAACTTGCCGCTTCAGCTCTGTCGCTTTTATTTATTGAGCTTGTGGTGTTAAGACCTGATGAAGTCTTAGACTCGGTTGTGGGCCTTCAAAGCTGGAAGGCTTACCTTGACACGCTCCATAAAATAATGATCACAAAACAGAATGTTCAGATACTTGCCATAAAGTTTGTCAACGCAAGAGAGGTTAAGACATATCTTGGAGAAGACAGATACCGCAAGTATATCCGGCTTATTGCGGACAAGGCTCTTAATCTGGCTTCTGCGGAACATCTTCACGCTGAACTTTTCTTTGAGCATCCGGGTTCGATCTATCTTATTATTGATGAACATGACTTTGACTCTCAGAAGGCTATTCCTACTCTTATCAGAACGGTGGAAAAATATACCTACGATTTAAAGGGTACAGGTGCTAAGCTTAATCCGAAGGTTTGCGCTATAAAGTATCCCGACGGCCTCGATAATATCAGAGAGATAAAGCATCTCGGACATCATTTCCCGGAGCTTATGCCCAGAGACCAGATTTTTATTGATGCATCAAACATCAGCAAAACCAAAGAATTCCAGATCATCAATAATATGAATGATATTCTGACGCGGGCTATCAGAGACGAGAAATTTGAGGTATATTATCAGCCTATCTATTCAATATGGGATCATAAGTTTATTTCTGCAGAGGCGCTCCTTCGTCTTGATGACGAAAGGTACGGACAGATATCTCCTGCTGACTTTATACCCGAGGCGGAAAGAAGAGGACTTATACTACCCATCGGTGATTTTGTTCTTGATGCAGTACATAAATTTGCTTCTGAAAACGAATTGGAAAAGCTTGGACTGTCTTATATAGAGATAAATCTTTCCGTGGCGCAGTGCTTAGAGAGAGAGCTTCCAAGTAAGATGGAAGCCCTTCGCAATAAATACAGTGTCGGACCGGATAAGGTTAATCTCGAAATAACCGAGACTTCATACGACAATATCGGAGATATCATGGACGAGAATCTGAAGATTCTCTCCGAACAGGGATACAGCTTCTCGCTTGACGATTACGGAGTCGGATATTCCAATATACAGAGAGTATCCAAGCTTCCGCTTAAGATTGTTAAGATTGATAAGAGTCTTGTTGATAATATGAATACGGTATCAGGAAAGTCTATTATGAACAATACCGTGCGTATGATGAAGGATATCAAGAAGGAACTTGTTATCGAGGGCGTAGAGACAAAGGAAGACTTTGATACGCTTCGCCAGATGGGCTGTGACTTCATCCAGGGCTTTTATTTCTCGAAGCCTCTGCCCGCAAGAGAGTTTATTGAGTTTTTGAAAGAAAATAATCTTGGAGCTTAAAAGACCTTGGAATATTACTCAAAAAATCCAAGGTCGGATAAAGCTTTTGACAGGCCGTCTTCGCTTGCCTTACCGGCAAGGTGGGCGGCTTTTTCTTTTAGGTCTTCCGATTTGGCATTGCCCATAACGACGCTGTGTTTTACGTATGAGAGCATAGCAAGGTCGTTGTTGCTGTCGCCGAAAGCGTAAGCCGAGTCCAGGGGGAGATTATAGTAGTCAAGAACTTTTTGAAGGCCGGTAGCTTTGCTGTAACCTTTGGGTACAAACTCTCTGAAAGTTCCGCCTCTGTCGATGCAGTCAAAATACTGATCTGTATATTTTCTTATCTCTTTAAGCTGAGAATCATCCTTATACCAGATAACAAATTTATCGCAAGAAAAATCCGGAGCGTCTATATCCATGGAGACATCGTAGTTTCTGTCTTTAAACCTTTGGCACTGCCTTATGGCATCGGGGTGGGTTAAAGTATGCTTGGGGTCGAAGGTGACGTAATATCGGCATTCGTAAAGAGTATCTACTTTTAGAGCGCGGGAAATCTCTGTAAGCTTATGGATCCTCTCGGCAGGCTGAGTTACGTAGAGAATCGTTTCATCTCCGATAACAATATGGGTCCCGCAGCCGTTTACGTACCCGTCGAAGCCGACCTCGCGAAATCGCTTCTCTACATTTTGAAAACATCTTCCGGTGTTTATGAACATAAGATTTCCGGCAGCTCTGGCGCGCCGTATGGCATCGGAGGCACTTTTAGGCACCGAGCCGTCTTTTTCTGAAGTTAAAGTTCCGTCTATATCAAAAAATGCGATTTTCATGTTTACCGATCCCAAGCTTTATGCATATTCTTTCAACATAGATATCTTAACAGATACCTTATTTACCGCATAAGAGACATATTTACTAATTTTTTCAAAATATGTATTGACAGAGGTGTTACATAATGATATATTTACTACGGCAAACGTAGTACGACAGTCGTTGGAACGACAGTAGAAGCAACGATAGACGTTATAACGACAGATAAAGTATTTTTTTACAGCAGCTTGAAAGGAGAGAAAAGCGATGACAGAGATCAGCAGCGATGTTATTCGCGGATGTAATGATACGATCATCCTGTATTGCCTGCTTTCGGAACCGTCTTACGGATATGAGATTTCCAAGATGATCAAGACTAAGTCCGAAGGTAAGTACATTATCAAGGAGACAACTCTTTACTCCGCTTTTTCAAGGATGGAGAAAAACGGATACGTAGAATCTTATTCCGGCGAAGCGGAAGGGTCGGGGAAGAAACGTACATATTACCGTATTACCGACGAGGGGAGAAAGTACTATACGGAAAAGTGCGAAGAGTGGACACTTACCAAGGAAGTAATTGAGAGATTTATAGAGGAGAACAGCAATGGAAACTATTAAAAACTATCTTGACGCTATGTTTGCAAATCTTCCCAACAAAACGTCGGTTATAAAAGCCAAGGATGAGCTTTGGCAGATGATGGAAGATAAGTTTAATGAGCTTATTGCCGAAGGGAAGACAGAAAATGAAGCCGTTGGAACAGTTATCTCGGAGTTTGGTAACTTAAGCGAACTAGCAGAAGTCTTGGGACTTGAGGACGAAGTAGGCCGGGACGAAGCGGGGGACGAAACTGAAACAGAAGCCGAGAGATTTACTAAGGATGAGGAGCCTGCCATCGTTATCGCAAGAGATGCGGCGGAGAATCTCCTTAAAGAAAGCGCGGAAAGATCAACGAAGATAAGTCTCGGAATCGCGCTTTGCGTTATGAGCCCCGTTCTTGGAATCATTTCAGAAGCCGTTTTAAACGGAAAGGGAGGCTTTATAAACTTCTTGCTTGTATGCCTTACGGTGGCGGCCGGCGTGATAATGATCGTGCTTGGGGCAAACGCAGGCGAGAACTGGAAGAAGTATTCAAAGAAAAAATGCACCCTATCTATGGATGCCACAAAGTTCGTTGCCGAAGAGAAAGCAATTTACGACAGGAGCCATACTCTTGTACTAACCGTTGGCATTTTGCTTTTTGTAGTAAGCTGGATCCCTGCTGTTATCATTTCGAATGTGATTCCGGGATTTGATGACCTTGGCGGCGCATTCTTCTTTATCTGCGTAGGCATCGGAGTACTTCTTGTTGTTTACAGCAGCTTACGTTCAAGAGGATATGAAAGCCTTCTTAAGCTTAACGGAAGCGGTACGATCAAGTATTCATACGAGCCTGAGGAACAGGGTGAGTACAAATATATCAGCCCGATCGCAGACTTTTGCATGTCAATCTATTGGCCTTTTATGACCTGCCTTTATCTTATATTGAGCTTCACCACAATGTATTGGGGACTTACCTGGATCATCTGGCCCGTAGCCGGTGTATTGCATAGGCCTTTAAAGAAGGCACTCAGATACAAAGAACAGTAGATAAGCAACTGATATACAGATTAAATAAGGAGTAAGGATATGAAAGCACTCAAAACTATAGCAATTGTTATAATGTTTACGTTAACCGCAATCGTCATCGCTTTGGTTATCGGAAAAAGATTTAACGGATTTAAAAGCGGAAGGTTTGATCTTATGGCCATGAATAATGAATTTGAAGAAGTAGAAGGAAAACTGGAGAGTTTTAAGGACATAGAGGTTAACTCGGATGTGGTTTCTCTTAGGATAGAGAAGGGAAACGATTTTGGATACATGTATAAGTTTCCTGAAAATGTAAATGTTGATTTTAATGTTGAGGATGAGAAATTAAAAGTAACCGTTAAATTCCCTGTTAATCTTGTAGGAACCGCCGGAATCAGATTTCCGAAGGACGGATACCAGATGGTTATTTATGTTCCCGAAGGAACAAAACTCGGTGATCTTGAGACCAATTTTGATGCAGGTGATATGAGGGTTTCAGGTTTTACTTTTGAAAAGATTAATATTGACGGTGACGCGGGAAATGTTATTTTCAATGATATTAAATCCGAAAAGTTGAGTATAAAGACTGATGCCGGCAATATAGAAATCGCTGATTCCAAGGTGGGAGATACCAATATTTCTTCCGACGCAGGTAACATCGAACTGACAAATGTTACGGCAAAAGATATTAATGCCGATACCGATATGGGTAATATTGAACTTAAAAATACTGACTTTGAGGACGGAGAGTTTACTTCTGAACTTGGTAATATCGAAGTGTTTGGAAACTTTGAAAAGATTACTGCAAAGTGCAGCCTCGGAAACGTTGAGATTGATTCCGATACCATCGAAAGCGCTAAGATAAGTGCCAAGGTATCAATGGGAGCTCTAAAAATCGGAGGAAAGCATATAAAGGGTACTGAATATAATCAGTAAAAAGCCCTTAAAAACTGAAAAAAATCCATATTTTATGTTGACTTTTGCATATTTAAAGCGTAATATAAGTTATGTAAATTATGGTAACTATTGAGAGTGGCTTGCGAGCCACTCTTTTTTAGCGCAGAAGCCAAATCGCCGGGTTTCGGCAAAAAGGAAGACTAAATGAGTAAAAGCAGTGATTATGAAGCAAAGACAGAAGAGCTCCTTCGCCCTATTGCAGAGCAGTACGGAGTCAGGATCTACGATGTCGAGTATGTAAAAGAAGGCAGCGATTACTACCTTCGTTCATACATAGACAAGGACGGCGGCGTTAATATCGAAGATTGCGAGAACGTCAGCAGAGCTCTTTCGGATGCGCTGGACAAAGATGACTTCATAGATGAAGCCTACATTATGGAAGTATCCAGCCCCGGCCTCGGGCGCACCCTTAAAAAGGACCGCCACCTGGAGTATTCTATCGGCGAAGAAGTCGAGATAAAGCTCTATAAGCCTATAGACGGCTGCAAGGACTTCGAAGGAACCCTCAAATCCTTCGACAAGGATAACATAGTTATTTCTGTTGACGAAGAAGAGAAGTCGTTTGTGCGTAAGGATATAGCTATCATTAGACTTAAACTGGACATCTAAGCGCACGCGTCACTAGGACTGAAACAGTCACTAGTTCATTTACATTGGTTACATAAAAACTGAATATATTTAACGGAGGAAAAAAGAAAAAACTATGAACACAGAACTGATGGAAGCACTTAACCTGCTTGAAAGAGAGAAAGGCATTAGCCGCGACGTACTTCTCGATGCTATCGAGAATTCACTTATGCAGGCTTGCGAGAAGAACTTCGGATCAAGCGAGAATGTGCACGTTGAGATAGACCGTGAGACCTGCGATTATCTCGTATATGCTGAGAAAGAGGTTGTTGAAACCAGCGCTGACGTTGCGGACAAGAATACTCAGATCAGCCTCGAGGATGCTAAGAAGATCTCCAAGAAGGCTAAGGTCGGAGATATTATCAATGTCGAGATCAAGTCCAAGGAATTCGGACGTATCGCAGCACAGAACGCTAAGCAGGTTATCGTTCAGAAAATCAGAGAAGAAGAGAGAAACGTAATCTTCAATCAGTACTTTGAAAAGGAGAAGAACGTTGTTACCGGTATCGTACAGAGAATCATCGGCAAGAACGTATCCCTTAACCTCGGAAAGGCGGACGCTATCCTTGCTGAAGGTGAGATGGCAGAGGGCGAGACTTTCCGAATCGGCCAGAGAGTAAAGGTTTATGTACTTGATGTAAAGAGCTCAACAAAGGGACCTCGCATCAACGTAAGCCGCACTCATCCGGAACTCGTTAAGAGACTTTTCGAAGAGGAAGTTACCGAGATCGCTGACGGAACAGTTGAGATAAAGAGCATTGCCCGTGAGGCCGGAAGCCGTACCAAGATCGCTGTATGGAGCAACAATGAAAATGTTGATCCCGTTGGTGCCTGCGTAGGTATGAACGGAGCGAGAGTTAATGCAATCGTTGATGAACTCGGCGGAGAGAAGATTGATATCGTTAACTGGGATGAGGATCCCGGAAGACTTGTTCAGAATGCGCTTTCACCTGCTACCGTTGTAGCAGTATTTGCGGATCCTGATGAAAAGTCCGCTAAGGTTGTAGTTCCCGACGATCAGCTTTCACTTGCCATCGGTAAGGAAGGCCAGAACGCAAGACTTGCAGCAAAGCTTACCAACTATAAGATTGATATCAAGTCTGAGTCACAGGCTCAGGACGCTCCCGGATTCCGTTATGAAGATTATCTTTATGATGATGAGGAAGAGTACGATGAGGAGTACTCTGAAGAGAATCCTGACGAAGTATAAAGTAAGAGGAAATAAATGGCAAAACAGATTCCTGCCAGAGTATGTATAGGCTGTGGCGAAAAAAAGGAAAAGAATAAACTGATCCGGATAGTAAGAATTTCCGAAGGTGTGTACGAACTCGACGAAAGCGGAAAGAAAAACGGAAGAGGCGCATACATCTGTAAAAATGCAGAGTGCCTGAATCTCGCTTTCAAGAAAAAAGGTCTGGAGCGATCTTTTAAGGAAAGCGTACCTGAGGAAACGGTTTTAAAACTGAAAGGAGAGCTTGAAAATTTTGAATAATGAAGAAAAAGCTCTTTCCCTGCTAGGCTTAGCCTACAGAGGAAGAAATCTTACAAGCGGTGAAGATCAGGTTTTGGACGCCATACGAAGTGGTAAGGCTAAACTTGTTATCGTGGCAAAAGATGCCTCGGACGGAACCAGAAAGCTTTTTAACGACAAATGTACATATTACGGAGTCGATATAAAGATCTGGGGAACAAAGATGGGCATCGGACACGCCATCGGCAAGGAAACGAGAGCTTCTATCGCCGTTACGGAATCGGGGTTTGCCGGAAAACTTGTTACTTTAATGGAAGAATGATCGAAAGGATGTTTTGAATATGGCAAAAAAAAGGATACATGAAATAGCAAAGGATCTCGGAGTAGAAAGCAAAGATGTACTTGCTGTGTGCGCTCAGAAGGGCTTTAATGCAACAACATCATCAAGCGGACTCGATGAAGATCAGATAGCAGAAATAAAAAAGTATTTTTCTAAGGCATCTGACAAGGCTGAAAGTGAAAAGAAGGCCGATAATAAGAGCGAAAAGAAGCCTGAAAAGACTGAAAACGCTCCCAAGGCAGAAAATAAGCCGGAGGAAAAGGCACCTGCAAAGCAGCCTCAGACTGAGGAAAAGGCGCCCGCAAAGCAGCCCCAGCCTCAGGGTAAACAGTCCCAGCAGTCTTCTCAGGAACAGCCTAAGAAAAAGAGAATCAGTATCGTCCTTAATGACAAGGCACGTCCCGGAAACGGCGGTGGAAGACCTCAGAATCAGCAGGGCGGAGGAAGACCCGGCGGACAGGGCGGCTATAATCAGTCAAGACCTCAGCAGCCTGTGGGAAGGATCAAGCCCCTTACCCCTCCTTCACCCACTCCCAGCGTAGCTATGGTTCCCGAGAATAGGGGATTTCAGCCTAAGAAGCCTCATGAGAGTGCTCCCGCTGTAAAGGAAGCTGCTCCTGCAGCAAATACCGCACAGGCACCTGTTAAGGAAAATACTGCTCCGGTTAAGGAAAACGTTCAGAAGGAATTCGTAAATGGCGGTGGCGCACAGGCTGCCGGCAGAGGCGCAGACCGCCAGGGAGCCGGTACTCGTCCCGCATCAGACAGATTTGCAAACAACAGAGGAGGTGCTGTTAATGGCAAAGTTAAAAACGATGGTCAAAAACCTCTCAGGCCGCAAGGGGAAGGCTTTAAGGGGAATAACAGGAACGGCAATAGCAATCCAGGCCCTGGCCGTGGCTTTAATAATAGTGGTCGAGATGGCAGACTTAATGAAAGACAGGGAGCTGGATTTGGAGAAAATAGGAATCAAAAAGGCTTCCAGAACCAGGCAGCGCCCGCTGAAGGCGGCGACAAGTCCCGCGGAGGAAGAAGAGACAAAGGAAAAGACAGAGACAGACGCAAGGATATAGCCTTTGAGGAAGAGAACGAGGTTAAGCGCGCAGGAAGATTCATCAAGCCCGAGAAGAAGGTTGAAGTTGTAGAGGAAGTTATCAAGGTTATCACCCTTCCCGATACCATCACCATCAAAGATCTCGCTGAGAAGATGAAGCAGCGTCCCGCTGACATCGTTAAGAAGCTTTTCCTTGCAGGAAAGATGGTTACCTTAAACGATGAGCTCTCTTTTGAGGATGCAGAGACCATCGCTATGGAGTATGAGATCCTTTGCGAGCACGAGGTTAAGGTTGATATTATCGAAGAGCTCCTTAAAGAGGATGAGGAGGATCCTTCTCTTCTTAAGGACAGACCTCCCGTTGTCTGCGTTATGGGTCACGTTGACCATGGTAAGACTTCACTTCTTGACGCTATCAGAAAGACAAAGGTTACCGATAAAGAGGCCGGCGGTATTACCCAGGCTATCGGTGCGTACACAGTTGATGTACAGGGAAGAACAATCACCTTCCTCGACACTCCCGGACATGAAGCATTCACAGCGATGCGTATGAGAGGTGCGAATTCTACAGATATCGCAATCTTAGTTGTTGCCGCTGATGACGGTGTAATGCCTCAGACAGTAGAAGCTATTAACCATGCGAAGGCAGCAGGCGTTGAGATCATCGTTGCTGTTAACAAGATCGATAAGCCTTCTGCAAATATCGACAGAGTAAAGCAGGAACTTTCAGAGTACGAGCTCATTTCAGAGGACTGGGGCGGAAGTACAGTATTTGCTCCCGTATCAGCGAAGACCGGAGAAGGAATCGACAATCTCCTTGATATGATCCTTCTTACCGCTGACGTACTTGAGCTTAAAGCTAACCCCAACAGAACTGCAAGAGGTCTTGTTATCGAGGCAGAGCTTGATAAAGGACGCGGACCTGTCGCAACAGTACTTGTACAGAAGGGTACTCTTCACGTTGGAGACTTTATCTCCGCCGGAGCTGCTTACGGTAAGGTAAGAGCTATGATCGACGATAAGGGACGCCGCGTAAAGGAAGCTACTCCTTCGACTCCCGTTGAGATCCTCGGACTTTCCGATGTACCCGAGGCAGGCGAGGTATTCCTTGCACATGAGAACGATAAGACTGCAAGACAGTTTGCAGAGACCTATAAGGCTGAAAACAAGGCTAAGAAGCTTGAGGAGATCAAGGGCCGCATGAGCCTTGAGGACCTCTTCTCCAAGATCAAGGAAGGTAACCTCAAGGAACTTAATATCATCGTTAAGGCAGACGTACAGGGATCTGTTGAGGCAGTTAAGGAATCCCTTACAAAGCTTTCAAATGATGAAGTAGTAGTTAAGTGCATCCACGGCGGCGTTGGTGCTATCAATGAGTCCGACGTTTCACTTGCCAGTGCTTCAAATGCAATCATCATCGGATTTAACGTTCGTCCCGATGCTACAGCAAAAGCTACCGCTGAGGAAGAAAACGTTGACTTAAGACTTTATGATGTTATTTACAAGGCTATCGAAGATATCGAGCTTGCAATGAAGGGTATGCTTGATCCCGTATTTGAGGAAAAGATCATCGGACATGCAGAGATCCGTCAGATCTTCAAGGCATCCGCTATCGGTAATATCTCAGGTTCTTACGTACTTGACGGTGAGATCCAGAGAGGATGCAAGGTTCGTATTACCCGTGAAGGCGAGCAGATCTTCGAAGGTGATCTTGCTTCACTTAAGAGATTCAAGGATGATGTCAAGGAAGTTAAGGCCGGATTTGAGTGCGGACTTGTCTTTGACGGATTCGATAAGGTACAGGAACTCGATCAGGTAGAAGCATACATTATGGTAGAGGTACCCAGGTAATATGCGTAAAAACAGTATTAAAAATACCCGTGTTAACGGAGAGGTTCAAAAAGAGCTCTCCGTTATCATAAGGGATGAGATCAAAGACCCGCGCATCAGCCCTTGGACAAGCGTTGTGGACGTTCAGGTAGCGCCCGACTTAAAGACTTGTAAGGTTTGGATCTCTGTTCTCGGAAGCGAAGAGGACAGGGACAATACCGCTAAGGGATTGAAGAGCGCTGCGCCTTATATAAGACGCGAACTGGCCCACAGACTCAATCTCAGGAATACTCCCGAGATCAACTTTGTTATGGACCAGTCCATCGAGTATGGTGTCAATATGACCCACAAGATCGATGAAGTTATCGCAAAGGACGAGAGCGCTGCAAAAGAGCGGGGAGATGAATCTGAGGAAGATACTTCCGAGGAGCAGGTTTAGCAGTTTGAACAGAGAGTGTGATATATGGCAGAATGTTTTGATATTTTAAAAGAGTGCGAAGGCGCTAAGAGAATAGGTATCAGCGGTCATATCAGACCCGACGGAGATGCCATAAGCTCCTGTCTGGCCCTTAGAAACTATATCATGAGATCTATGCCGGATACGAAGGTGGATGTAAATCTAGAATATCCGCCTTCAATCTTTTCGGATCTTGTAGGATATAATGATATTATTCAGGGATTTCCGGATGTGGAGCCTTATGATGTGTATTTTGCCCTTGACTGCAATTACGACAGACTCGGCGGAGCACAGAAATACTTTGACAGCGCCAAAAAGACCATCAATATCGACCATCATATCAGCAATGAGGGATGCGGAGATATTAATATAGTCGAGCCTGAGATCAGCGCTACGGCTGAGGTCCTTTGCAAGTATATGGACAAGGACAGGATGGATAAGGATACCGCTATGGCTCTTTACGCGGGAATGGTTACGGATACCGGAGTCTTCCAGTATTCCTGCACCTCTCCGGATACTATGAGAAGAGCAGCGGACCTTATGGAATTCGGTTTTGATTTTTCAAAGCTGATAAAGAGAGTTTTCTTTGAGAAGACTTATCTTCAGTCCCAGATTATGGGTAGATGCATGATGGAGAGCGTCCGTTTTATGGACGAGAGATGTATAGTAAGCCTTGTAGACTCCAGAACGGCGGATTTCTACGGCGTAAAGCCCAAGGATTACGAAGGAATCGTAAGCCAGCTTAACAATATCCGCGGAATTGATGTTGCGATATTTATGTATCAGGTTGGCCCTCAGGAGTTTAAGGTTTCCCTTCGTTCCTCGGAAAAGGTTAATGTGGCTAAGATAGCTATGCAGTTTGGAGGAGGCGGACATGACCGCGCCGCGGGTTGCAATATGATAGGCACCTTCCACGATTGCGTTAACAATCTGAGCGATAAGATCGCGGAGCAGCTTGGCTGATCAAAGATTTAGTATTTTGTATATTAAAGCAATATAATAAAAGTCCTGCGCCTTATAATAGAGCGCAGGGCTTTTTGGTTTCGCATGAATGCGATTTGAGGAAACGGTTTACTGTTAAACCTTTGTTACGTCAAAGTACTGCATAAGGTAAAGTGGACCGTACCAGGGAATCTCGTCCTTAACATAAAGCTTTGCTTTTGCGGGAGTTACCTTGCAAATATAATTTACATTTTCGTATGTGAAGGTAAAGGATAGGGTAATATTATTTGAAGCCTTAATCTCATTCATAATGTTAAGAGGGAGAGCGTCTCCTTCAGCAAACTCTACAGTGACAGGATCTTTGGAAGATTTTGCAAGCTCGTTTATACGATTGGCGGTATTTTGAGTAGATGCGTTATAGTTTGCTATATAGTATTCAGGTGAGCCGACTTCGGGATCAGAAGGAGATTCAGGATCAGAAGGAGATTCAGAATCTGAAGGAGAAGATGAATCATCGGTGGTGCTGCTTGTTTTGTTTGAAAAGATTACAGGACCCAATACGGTGTTATTATATGGTCCGTCTTTTTCGGTTAAGCTTTTGCTGGAAACAGTATCTTCAGACAGATTAAGATTGCCCCAGATCATGGACGAACTGTCGTCGTCCAAAGAAGAGGTGGCGACTGATAAGGTAGAGTTTGGGGCCACGGAAATAGTAGCAGATTCGCAGTCGACACAAACCCTGCCTAAAATCTTATTAGTTCCGACGAATTCTATTGTCCAATCAGAGCTGTCAATATCAAGTCCTTTTGTTACAAGACCGGATAAGGTCAGCTTTTTTGCGGATGTATCAACTGTTATATCATCAAGTGAGGCCTTTGTACCATCGTAAAGAAATGCATCGAAGCGAAGGATTTGACTCTCGCTGCTCTGCTGCACAAATGGACTTGTTGCGTTTGCATAGACAGTATACTGGCTTTCATCGGTATCCGGTAAAGTAACTGCCGCCATAGAATTTACCGGAAAGGTAAAGATTGCACCCGCTACAAAAGCAGCGCCTGTTAATGAAGCTAAAATCTTTTTAAATATCTTCATAAGTAAAACCTCCTTTTTGTTTTGTTTTAGGATAAGTGTATAATATATGAGAGCCTACCCCATTGCTACTATCTTTGGGGTAGTTGTGAAGGAAAATGCAGGGGTAGTTTTGTGTAGGTGATAGGGGTAGGAAAAGCTGTTTTGCGCTGTTTTTAAAGAATTGCTTATGAAATAATAATTGTTTGGTAAGCTGCAAGAGTCTATAATTATAGTTGTAATAAAAAAGTATTTATGGAGAAAAAGAAGTTGAATATTGAGATGTATTTTTCTACCTTAAAAAAACATAGCAGAGAAGCACTGCTTACTTTTTTATATATCGGGCTGAGTTTTCTTTTCTCAGGCACCGCTTTTTTAACATGGTACCACAGGCTGGGAGGCATACTAAAAGGAGCAAATGCGGGTCTTTTCTTTGCTTTTTTGGCCTACGCAGCTCAATGCTTTGGAATGGCTGTTTACGGAATAATCCTTCGCAGATTTCCCGAAATCGGTAAGAGAAGAGTTTTTTCGGGCGGCATACTTATACTTGAAATAATGTTCACCGCTCTTTTGTTTATTGCAAAAGATCCGGGGACAATGGTACCTGCCGGAATGCTTCTTAATTTCAGTATCGGACTGAACGCAGGATCATATCTTACCGTGCTTTCTGTCAATGTTTCAAAAGAAATACGCGGCACTGTTTTCGGACTTGGAAGCGGTTTTGGAAGCGTCGGTTCATGGATCATTTCGTCTATGGGGACGAATAATTTCTTACTTAATGAAAGAGTTCTTATCATTTACTCTGTAATAAATGCACTCAATCTTATAGTTGTCATATTGCTTGGAAATCTGAAGGAGTATGAAGGCAGTACGTCTAAAAATGCTTCAAAGAAAGAAGAAGGCGGCCGCAAGAAATATAGAAGTGTGGTGTTTGCAGCAGCGGTAATCCTTTTATTTGGAGTGATCAATGAACTTTCAAGCTTTTATCCTCTTGCAAATGTGCCGGATCAGTCAAATGTTTTAGAGTTTTCAAGAGCCTTTTACGCCATAAGCCTTGTTATTGCCGGAGTTGTAAATGATTTAAACAGGAAGCTTGGCAGGATGATCTGCATCGTGCTTTTAGTTGTTCCGTTTATAATGCTGGCCTTAAGAGATTATTATAATAACGCCTTTTTGATCTTGCTTGTAAATTATCTTGTAACAGGGTTTTATTCAGTATTTAGAGCGGTTTGTTTTACGGACTATGCAACTGATAATAAAGAGCTGTATTTTCTGGCTATGGGTGGCCTTTTCTTTGGAAGGTTCGGAGAAGGCGCAGGATTTGGGATTGCTCCCTTTGTCAGAGACAACATGCTGCTTCTTATAATTGTAAATGCCGCTTTATATGGTTTGATCATCCTGAGCTCTATACTCTGGGTATATTCCGATATTGCAGGAACAAAGAGTGATGTAAGTAATGATAGGGCAAAAGACGCTTCCGAAGAAGATGAGGAATTAAGGCTTAAAGCTTTTGCGGAGAAATACTGTTTTTCACCGAGAGAAGTGGAAGTACTTGAACAGATCCTGGAAGGCTCAAGCAATGGCGAGATCTCTGAAAAACTGTTTATATCCGGGAATACGGTAAAATTCCATATGAAAAATATACTGAAAAAAACAGAGTGCTCTAATCGCACTGAGCTTATTTCACTTGTCAGCGGGCGTTCTTGGCAGGATTGAATATGGTACAAGCGAATTTCTTCGCTATTGCAAAAAGCCGTAAATCACATATAATATAACAATGGTGTACTAATTGTTATATTATATGTGTTTTTTTGATTTAGAGTGCAAAGAAGTATGGAAATAATCGCAGATACATCTGAATTTTATATAGAGCGTGAGACAGCAGTTGCAATAGGAAAGTTCGACGGAGTGCACTTAGGGCACATAAGGCTTCTTGACGAGGTATTGCAGGCTAAGAAGCGCGGACTTGCGGCATGCGTTTTTACTTTTGATCCGCCGCCTTCGGTTCTCTTCGGAGGGGATGCACATGTGCTTACTACCAATGAGGAGAAGCATCGCATCTTCGAGAGAATGGGCGTCGACTTTTTGGTTGAGTTTCCTATGACTCTTGAGACTGCGGCTATACCGCCGAGTACATTTATTGTGGATTACCTCGTAGGACAGCTAAATACAAAGTTTATCGCAGCAGGTACGGATATTTCCTTCGGAAGAAGAGGAGAGGGAAATGCGGAGCTTTTAAAAGCTATGGCTGCGGAGTACGATTACGATTTTAAGCTTATAGACAAGGTAAAAAATGCCGACGGAGAAGAAATCTCTTCTTCTTTAGTCAGAGAGTGTATTGCAATCGGAAATATGGAAAAGGCTGAAAGTCTGCTTGGTTCGCCTTATTCTGTAACGGGGACTGTTGTCAAAGGAAATCACATAGGACATACTCTTGGTTTTCCTACTATAAATATTTATCCGGATGAAAATAAGCTTCTTCCTCCTTTTGGGGTGTATGCCGGAAAGACTGAGGTTAAGGAAAAGGTTTATCGATCTATCAGTAACGTTGGGTGCAAGCCGACTGTGGGTGGAGAAGTAAGACCCAGCGTAGAAACTTATCTTTACGATTTTGACGGAGATCTGTATGGCGAGGAAGCTACGGTAGAGCTTAGCGCATTCAGACGCCCCGAAACGAAGTTTGAGAGCCTTGAAGCCCTGAAAGCACAGCTGCAGAAAGATATTGAAAGGTACTGAAATTTGTGGCAAATAATTACAACGGAATCGTAAATGTATATAAAGAAAAGGGTTTTACTTCCTTTGATGTCGTAGCGAAGCTGCGGGGAATATTCGGCCAGAAGAAGATCGGACATACCGGCACGCTTGACCCTGACGCGGTTGGAGTACTGCCTATATGCCTGGGGAACGGGACAAAGGTAGTGGAGCTTTTAATGGACCATGACAAGGAGTATGTGGCAGAGCTTTTACTGGGAGTGTGTACCGATACCCAGGATACTACGGGAGAGGTGGTTAATAAAGCCTCTGAGACGGATTTGGAACTCCTTTCCGAGGATAAGGTAAAGGAAGTAATAAATAGCTTTACAGGCGATATAGAGCAGATCCCACCTATGTACTCGGCGCTTAAGGTTAACGGTCAGAAGCTCTGCGACCTTGCAAGAAAAGGCGTAGAGGTTGAAAGAAAGCCAAGAAAGATTACTGTTCATGAGATAGAGGTCCTTGAGATAAAGCTGCCTGTTGTAAAGATGCGGGTTCATTGCTCCAAGGGGACTTATATCAGGACTCTTTGCAACGATATCGGAGAGAAGATTGGCGTATACGGCTGTATGCAAAGCCTCGAGAGGACGAGAGTAGGAGCATTCGGAAAGGAAGATGCTCTTACCTTGCCTCAGATACAAAGTCTAAAGGATGAGGGAAAACTTGAAGAAATTGTAAGACCTGTGGACGGACTCTTTCCGGATTATCCAAAGATGAAAGTTACCGATGAGGCACTTTACAGACTGGAAAACGGTAATGTCCTTACTGCTTCGGAATTGGTCGAAGCAGATGATTATGTAAACCTAAATTCAAATTCTAAAGAGATAAATGCGGTAAAGGTACAATCCTGTGTCAGAGTATACCGCCCGGATATGACTTTTGCCGGTATTTATAAGAAACATGAAGATGGTTTATATAAGCCTGAAAAGATGTTTTTATGATATAAATAATAAAAGATAAAGAACTGAATTGCAGATCGAAGGTAATCTTAAAATGAAAGCAGTATTTTTTGATATAGACGGTACTCTTTGGGATGAGAAATTACGTATTCCTGAGAGTACAAAAAAGGCGATAAAAAAACTACGGGAAAACGGACACTTAGCTTTTATCAATACCGGAAGAGCCAAGAGCAATATACTTGACGAATCTCTTTTAGGGATCGGATTTGACGGTATAGTAGCCGCCTGCGGAAATTATATTGAGCTGGACGGGAAGGTGCTCTACAATAAATGTCTTTCGGAGGATGAAGTAAGAAGGATAATTGATATCGCGGATAAGTGCGATATGCCGATAGTTTTGGAAGGACCTGAGTACCATTATATCTCCCCGGTTGGATTTGAGAAGGATCCTTACGTAGATTATCTCTTCAATAAGCTCGGTGACAGAGCGAAGCTTACGGGAGAGTACGACGGGACAGAAGAGATAAACAAGTTTTCCGCCGATGTTTTTCCCGAGACTGATTTTGAAACTATCGGGAAGGAAATATTTTCATTTGTCGATCCTATAAGACATGCCGACGGCGTTATCTATGAGTTTATACCCAAAGGTTCGTCCAAGGGGGACGGAATTGAGATGGTCTGTGATAAACTGGGACTTTCTCTGTCCGATACGTATGCCATAGGTGACAGCAACAACGATCTTGATATGCTTGAAAGAGCGGGACACGGCATCTGCATGGGAGGTGGCTCCGAACTTGCGATGAAAGCGGGAGAGTACGTAACCGACACTTTGGAGAACGATGGACTTTACAAAGCCCTTGTCCATTACGGCCTTATAAGTTGACAGATTATTCTTGATAATTCTTATTGTTTGTTAAAAGCAATTAAAAAGTATGTAAAATTATCTTAAAAGTTGTATGTTTTATCAGTTGATTATGGGGATGAATTTTTTATACAATATAAAACGTAGATACAAATAGGTAAAAATTATCCGATACGAAGATCGGACATTAAAGAAGGAAACAAAGGTATTTCTATGAATCTAGGAACTCTATTATCCATGGCAGGCGGATTGGGCCTGTTTCTGTTCGGAATGAAACTCATGAGCGTCGCTATCGAGAAAGCAGCCGGCGCTAAACTCAGACGTATTCTTGAAAAACTTACAACCAATCGTTTTACAGGAATGTTAGTCGGTATTTTCTTTACCGCAGCTATCCAGTCATCATCAGCCTGTACGGCGATGGTAGTCAGCTTTGTTAATGCAGGGCTTATGAACCTGTACCAGGCAGCCGGCGTTATATTCGGTGCCAATATCGGTACAACAATTACTTCACAGCTCGTTTCTTTTAATTTTTCTGCGGTCGCTCCGCTTATTCTTCTTATTGGCGTACTCATCGTAATGTTTACCAAAAAAGAACAGGTCAAACAGATTGGCGAGATCATCGTTGGTTTCGGTATCCTATTTGTGGGCCTTGAGACTATGAAAAACGCTATGGCGGGTCTTAAGGAAGCGTCTATTGTTGTTGACACTTTAAGCTCCCTTAGAAATCCTTTTGTAGCGACTCTTATCGGAACAGCTATTACGGCTGTGATACAGAGCTCTTCGGTTACTGTCAGCATCGCCCTCCTTATGGCACAGCAGGGACTCCTTGAGGTAGATATAATCCTTTATATCATCCTCGGATGTAATATCGGTGCAACGGCGACAGCGCTTCTTGCTTCTCTTTCAGGTAAAAAGGATGCAAAGAGAGCCGCGCTTATACATTTTTGGTTCAATGTGATAGGTACGGTCCTTATCTATATTGTACTTGCTATTGCTAAGCAGCCTGTTGTTGACGGACTTATGGCTATTTCAAACAACGACAACGGACGTTTCGTAGCTAATGCCCATACCCTTATAAAGGTATTCCAGGTTATAGTGCTCTTCCCGTTCTTAAAGCCTATCGTAAAGCTCTCTTGTGCATGTGTAAGAGGAGAGGACAAGAAAGTCGGTTACCGTGCTGCCGGCCAGCTTAAGTTTATCGGCGAGAAGGTTGTATTTAACCCTGCGACTGCCGTTATCGAAGTTATAAAAGAGCTTGACCGTATGGCTTCTCTTGCCAGTGAGAACTTAAATCGCGCTATGAACGCGCTGATCACTCTTGACCAGGAAGATATCGACGAGGTATATGAGGTTGAGAAAAACATCGATTATCTTAACCATGCAATTACGAATTACCTTGTTAAGATAAACCAGACAACCCTTCCTATCGAAGACTTGAAACAGATCGGTGCCCTTTTCCATGTGGCCAACGATATCGAGAGAATCGGAGACCACGCCGAGAATATTGCAGACGCCGCTGTTATGAGGAAGGAAAATGGAGCTGTTATTTCTAAGGAAGCTCAGAAGGAACTTGGCGATATGCTGGATATGGTAAATACAAATATTCAGTATGCCATCGATATGTTTGTTAAAGGCGATGAAACACATATGCAGGACATCATCGACCTCGAGGCAAAGATTGACGCTAAAGAAAAAGAACTTCAGCAAAATCACGTTGACCGTCTTACCAGAGGAGAATGTACTCCCGAGGCAGGTATGATCTTCTCGGATATCGTATCCGGACTCGAGAGAGTAGGAGACCATGCCAACAACATCGCCTTCGCTATCGTTGAGAATAACAGAAAAATCGAAGCGGAAGAGGATGCGGCATCGGTTTAAACGGTTGCGGGATTTCTTGGAATCAAAGATAAATTGAATAAATAGAAAAATAAAACGAGCACAGATTTATCTGTGCTCGAATTTGTATGTAGCTATGGTTTGCTTTATCGTGGTAGCTTTTTTAGTATTGAGGGGGAGCTGGTCTCCGTTGTCTATTGTACAGCAGGTAGAGTCTGTACAGTCCACATGAGCCATATTGACGATTATGCCTCTGTTTATAAGGCAAAAATCGGGATTTTCCAAAAGCGGCTCACAGAGTACCGAAAAGGGACCACGGCATTTAGTAGGTTCGGGACAGTGGATTATGCAGTAGTTGGAGTCTGAGTTGATGTAAAGAATGTCTGAATATCTGATGGAAAGTTCCAACTTGCCTGTGGTGACATTAAGATATTGTTCCTCGACCGGACTTAAGATAGCCCAGATATCGTTCATAACCTGGTAAAGCTTATCGGGAAGGAGAGGCTTTATCAGGTAACCGAAGGCATGTACCGAGAATGCATCGGGCATATGGTCGGTAGAGGATGTGAGAAAGACAAGAACAATGTTTTTGTCAATCTTTCTCATATCAATAGAAGTATCGATACCGTTTTTCTTGTCCATAAAAATGTCCATAAAAACTATATCGAAAGCGCCTTCCTTACATGAACTCAAGAACTCTTCACCGCCGTCAAACTCGGTCATCTTAAGGTCAATGTGGTTGTCAGTATGCCATTTATGTAGAAAATGCCGAAGACTGATCCTGATTGTGGGGTCGTCATCAACTATCGCTATATTCATAAATGCTCCGTATATAAAAAATGTTTACAGTTATGAGTATAAAATAAAAACGTTAAGATTTCAACTTTAATCCTTTAGAAGCTCGGCCAAATACCGGTCGAACTTATTCCTTGTCTCGGGATCGCAGGCAGCTCTGTCTCTGAGGATCCTTTCGCAGAGATTTTCGTTTTTGTCGATTATCGGAGAAGAGGGGGGAGCGGCCTTGCGCCCGGAATACTTTTGGGTATTTGTTTCGGTAAGGCTTCCTGTCTCGAGGAAGTTGTGCTGCTCAACAAAACCTGCGGAAATAATACCGGTGGGTATGGCAACAACTCCGACTCCGAGGATGGCGATCACTATAGCCAGGATCTTTCCAAGTACGGTAACGGGATATATATCACCGTATCCGACGGTAAGTATTGTTGAAACGCTCCACCAAAGACCGGAAAAGGCGTTTTTAAAAACTTCGGGTTGGGAAGGGTTTTCAACGCTGTACATACACAGTGAAGATGCAAGCATGAGTATAAGGATTATAAATACCGAAGAAAGAATCTGCTTTCTCTTTTTGTGTAAAACCGTTGTTATTACGTTAAAGGAATCGTATGTGGCGTTTATACGAAAGAGATGAAAGATCCTTACTACTCTGAGCATTCTGAAAGCTGAAAATCCTGTAAGGAAAAAGGCGGGGACTATGGAGAGCAGGTCGATTATTCCGTCAAAAGAAATGAGAAATCTGATCACTGCCTTTCCGCGGCTTTCAGCCGGATAAAGAAGATTTGAAGTCCAGATCCTTAAGACGTATTCTGCGCCGAAGAGGATTATCGTAACTATCTCCACTATATGAAGAAAGCTGAGAAGCCCTGACGGGAGAGGGAAGGTTTCGAGGACGAGGGAGATAATATTAAGTACGATTATAACCACCAAAAATATATCAAAGGACAGAGAGGCAAAATCACCCCTCTGTCCGATCTGTATAATATCGAATATTCTTTTTTTGATTCGCTTATACTTTTCCATTAATTATCCTCACGGAAAACTATCTCGCCTGTTTCGGCATTCATGGATTCAACGATTGCAAGGCTGTGGAGGTTGTATTTTCTGCTCCTTATTAAAGTGCCTCCATCCTGAAAGCCCTTTTCGACGGCGATTCCGATTCCTTCAACGGTGGCACCGGCTGTATCTACGATATCGATAAGTCCCTGAAGAGCGCATCCGTTGGCAAGAAAGTCATCGATGATAAGTACATGATCCTCGGGGGAGAGGTACTTTCTTGATACGATAACCTGGTATTCTCTTTTGTGGGTAAAAGATGTGATCTGGGTGGAATATACGTCTCCGTCGATATTTATGCTCTGAGCCTTTTTTGCAAATACCACGGGAACATCAAAGTACTGAGCAGCAACACAGGCGATACCTATACCGGAGGCTTCGATGGTGAGAATCTTATTTATAGGCTTGTCCTTAAAGATCCTTTTAAACTCCTTTCCCATTTCGTTAAAGAGTTTTATATCCATCTGATGATTGAGAAAGCTGTCCACCTTCAGAACATTTCCGGGCTTTACGATACCCTTTTCTCTAATCATATCCTCTAAAAGTTTCATTTTATAATCTCTCCTTATTTAGCAACCGGTGTGGTGCGTATTCTGATTTTTGGAAGCGAGCTTATCTCGGTGTAATAGTTAATCTGCCAGTCCTTACCCTGAGAAGGATCGTTCTTTCCGCTTGCAGGGGGCGCAAAGATCTTAAGATCAAGCTTTGCAGCGCCTTTTAGGGGCTTTTCGAAAAATGCAGGCATAAAGTCTACAAAAGTAGTGCCGGGTGCTTTGTAGAACCAGCGTCCGTTAAGCTCCATCATAAGGTTTTTGTCCTTAAGGTCATCCTCGAAGTATGCCTCGCAAAAGACGGGAGCAGCATCAAAAGAAAGAGGAATGGAAAGGCCGTCCGCATCTTCGGCTCCGCCCCAACGAAGGCGAGCGGGGAGAGCGACCTTTTTGCCTTTTTTCATCTCGGGTAAAAAGTACTCGTCGTGGATGATCTTTTTGTAGGTATCAAATACGGGCTGCTTTATTCCCACGTCTTTATTGTTAGGGTCCTCAATTTCAAGACCTAAGCGGCCCTTATCTCTGAACTGGTAGAGAGTAAAGGCGCCGAGCCACTTGTCCGGATCGTTTTTGATAAGATCTACGAACTTTTTAACCATTTTAGCCTGGTCGTAAGGGCCGGTCACGTCTCCGTCGGCATTAAGCTCTGAGAGAACCATCGGCTTTTTAACGCCTGTAATCTTTGTATATCTTTCGTAGCTTTTCTTGGCAAGCTTGTAGATATCGCCGACCTTATATCTTGCGAAGGAATTTCCGCCGGGTTCGGCAACGTCAAAGGGCCAGCCCCAGTGAAGGGCGAGATATCTGTCAACGGAATAGATATCGGTAGCCTTGATGGCGGGGATGAACTCATCCTCTTTTTCCATCTTTTCGGACTTAAGATCCTTGTATCCGTCGAGGCAGAGGATAACCTTTACATTGGGAGCCTCTTTGTGGAAAATCTTGCAAACTCTTGCAAAAAACTCCGCAACCTCGGTATATGAAGCACGCTTATTAAATGAAAACCAGTTTCCCGTGGCCTCATGGTTGATGCGGGCGAGAACACGGCCATAAACCGAAAGATCCTTTGCAATGGCAATAAGATGGTCGTCGCCCACATGAGGATCGATAGTTATTGTGATAAGAACGTCCTGTCCGTGGCGTCTTACATCTTCCATCCAGTTAAAGGGCTCTTTATCCTTCATTCCGACAAGGCCGCCCTTGTAGGTTTCGTAGTCATCGTAAGGATAATCCCAGGCTCCGCCGATCTCCATATCTTTGTAGGCTTCGTGGGCTCTCATCGGAAACTCTTTATCCAAAGGATAATAGCTGGTCATAAGGCTGACTCCGCGATGGGGTCTTCCGAGGGCGTTAAGGATGTAATCCTGGTTAACGTATTCGCCTCTTTCGCTTCCGTCACCGATGTCAACAGCGCATTTTGCGGGTCCCATGTGAAGTGTATAAGCTGTAAGTTGTTTGGACATTTTTTCTCCTTTAGAGATTGTTATTGATAATATTTTAAAAGAACAGTATTATTATATAGAGATATATCAAAAATATCTACAAAAAAATAATATAGAAGACAGTTTTTTTAGGATGAACAGACATAATATAGGAAGATTAAATACGATAATCCTTACGAGCCTAATCAGCATCGGCTGCGCGGTTTCCTGCGTGGCTTGTTCTTTGTTACCCGAAGATGAAGATAAGTACAAGATCGTACTCTCTAATGTAGAGACGGAGGTGGAGTACGAGCTTGCAAAGGTGACTAAAGGCGACGTAAGACTCTCGAGAAAATTATATGCATTATATCAGGAAGAAAACGGCGAAGAACTCTCATTCGGATTAGACGGACGGGAGGTCGAGGCCGTTTTTGTCGTTAAAGGAGAAGACGTTAAAAAAGGAACTCTGCTCGCAAAGCTTAAAAGCGATGATCTCGAAGAGGAAAAGGCGTCTCTTAAGTATACGATAGAAAGAAATAATCTTTTAAAGGCTCAGGCCAGAGAGCTTACGGATTACGATATTGAAAAGCTAAGTAGCAGGAATCTCTCGACTATTGACCGCGAAAACGCAATAACAGATCTGGAAAAAGCGTACGAAACCGAGATCGAAAGCTACGACGATGCTGTATCGGTAGCGTCCTTAAGGCTTAGAGAAGTGGAAGAAAAGCTGGCCGGATGCAAGATATATGCCGGAATGGACGGAACGGTTTCCTACGTCAGCGCTGCGCTTACATCAGGAAACAATAATTACGCAAAGGATACTACGGTTATTAGGATCGTTGATTCATCGCACTGCGTATTTGTTTTGGAAAATGAGGAGTATAAGGAGTATCCAGATTTCTTTAAAGAGGGAAACACTGTTGTCCTTTCAAACAATCAGGGGGATGAATACAGAACAAGGGTAGTGTCTGCCGGTACCGGAGAAGGAGATATTTATCTTGAACTTGAAGAGCTGGATGACAGACTGACCATCGGCACAAGACTCTTTTGCGACATAACCGTGGAAGAAAAGAAAAATGTATTAAGAGTTACGCCGGATGCGGTACACAGTGCCCTTGATACTTACTACGTATATAAGACGGATGAAAGCGGACTTAAAGAGATCCGGTATATCTCTGTGGGACTTATTGGAGATGAGTATATAGAGATTACGGATGGACTGAAGGAGGGAGACGTTGTTGTTAAAAAGTAAGAACATTGCAAAAGCTATAATTCTTGGACTCTTACTTCTTACGGGGTGCGCAACTAAAACGGAAAGCGAGGCACCGGAGCTTTTAGAGCCGGCTCTCGGTACGGAAAAGACTGCTGCCGCCGCGTACGGAGAGGTTTACGTATACGATGGTTACAGCAGCTACGTACTTCCAAAATTGGAGGAACTTTCTTTTTCGGACGGCGGTGAGCTTGAGGAGATATTTGTATCCGTCGGTGATGAGGTTAAAGAAGGGGATATTCTTGCGAAACTGAAGAACAGTTCGGATGCCTATGAAGAAATAGAAAAGAAGCTGAAAAATACCAGAGAGACAAATAAAGCAGAAGCCAGAAAGCGTGAGATAGAGATAGAAAAGTGCAAGCTTCAAAACATAGATTACGAGAGGCTGGCGCTTGTTAACAGACAAAAGCTTGAGATTGAAAGCCTGGATGAAAAATATCTGCAGGAGCTTTTAAATACTGAAAAAGGAAAGCTTTCCGGCAGCAGGATAGCCGCGCCCTTTGACGGCAAGATCGCTGCGATCGGAACTGTAAGGCGGGGCGAGTATATAGACGAGGACGTTCCTTTTATCGTAATCGCCTCGGATGAGGAATGCTATGTTTACTCCGATTATATGACCCAAAAGGGAGCGGACTTATATGATTCTAAAACCGCACTTATAGACGGACTTGAATATGAGCTTACCTATATCCCTTACGAGACATCGGAGATAACTAAGCTTATGGGAGAGGAAGAGGATTATTACTCTATATTTAAAGTAGAGGGAGCTGGGGCGGAAATGGTTGGAATGCAGGCCGCCATCAGCCTTAAGAAAAATATCAGGGAAAATGTTTTGCGGATTCCCGTAAACGCTCTTCACAGAGAAAACGGTCTTTGCTATGTGTATAAGGATGTAGATGGAGCCAAGGAAGCGGTTGAGATAAAGACCGGAGTCGTAGGCCTTATGTATGCGGAAGTAACTGAAGGCTTAAAGGAAGGAGATGTCGTATATGTTACGGATTAAAAAGATATTTCCCGTAGTCCTTGCGGCCGCGACGCTTATGGCAACAGGCATCAGTTCATCGGCAGCTTCTCCGGGGACCAGAGTTCTTGCGAAAGAAGATATGATCCTTGTTGCGGAAAATCCGGTAAATCTTGTTTATACGGACAGTGCGGATATAAGGTATGAGTCGGATTACGGCTCGGCTTTATTTGTAAATATGCTCGTGACTAAGGGACAGTTTGTAAATGAGGGAGACCCTATTGCTGAAATACATGGCACTGCTGATGCTGCGGATATCTTAGAGCAGGAGCTTAAGCTTAAAAGAGCGAAGGAAGATCTGACGGATATCAGGGACGAAAAAACAAGAAAGCTCAGAGATGCACAGGCCTTTCTTGATAAGATGTATGACTGGAAAGCCGACAAGATGATCGAGGTGGGAAAGCTTGATATCGAGAGTATAAACATCACATACGATTTAAAGATAGCTTCTCAGGAGGAGTATATTTCAGAGCTTACAGAGACTTTAAATGCTATGTATAAAAACCGGGATACAGAGTTTATCACGGCACCTATAAGCGGAGAGATTGCCTCAACAGAGGTTTTCCACAGAGATGATGAACTAAAGGACGGGACTGTTGCGGGGACGATCTATAAGGCAGACAAGGCTTTGTATTCCGTTAAGGATACCGGAAATACCTTCTGGTACGGGATGAGTGTGGAACTTGACGATTACCATGGAAACATTTACGAGGGCAAGGTGGTTTCGAGTAAAAGCCCTACGCTTAATTCGAAGGTGACAACAGATTCGGCATATATTGCGATCACGGAAAACATGCCGGAGGAATTACCGCTTAGGCTTAATGCGACATACGAAACAGTCTCGTACAGAAACGTGATACTTGTAAGGGACAGCGAGCTTCGGAAGGATGAACACGGAAGCTACGTGATCGAGGTGACGGATAAGGGAAATATCAGGCATTACTTTACGCCGGGAAGAACGCTTCAGGGAAATACCGTGGCTCTTGACGGACTCAGTGAGGGAATGGTTATTTTGGCAAGATAGGAGATAAGCTTTGTTCCATATAATGCTTCAAAAGCTTTTACATAAAAAGTGGATCTGCTTTAGCCTGGTTTTGGGCAATATTCTGCTTATAGCGATAGCCTGCGCATATCCTATGTTCAGGGAGGCTTCTTTAACGAGGATGCTGCGGGATGAGTTTGCCTCGTATGAGGAAAAAAACAATAAAGATTCCACTGTTATCAGCATAACCGGAAAGATGCAGAAAAAAGGCGATACCTCCGGGTATGATACCGCTAAAGAAAAAGCTGAAGGCCTGATGGACGAGATGGGTTTAGACGGCGGACTGCTTTTAAAATACAATCATCTTCAAAGTACCAGCGCAACTCCGACGAAGATGCGCGAGTCAAGCATTAAGGACGGAAGATATACGGTTTGCGGCTTCGAAGATATCGAAAACAATATCTCGGTAATAAGCGGTGAGATGTATTCCGATGAGATGAGGGGCGATGATACGATCGATGCGATAGTAACCATCGGATGCTTTGTGAGAATGGAACTTCTTGTCGGTGAGGAGCTTGAGTTTAAGTATGTGATCCTGCCAAACGGAAAGCCGCTGAAGGTAAGGATAAGCGGAGTGTTTGCGCCGACGGAGGATTCGGCGGATTACTGGCAGGTAGATCCGGACAGACTTGACAGTGAGCTTATTATTTCGAATAAGCTTTATGAAGAAATCTTCCTTGAAAGCAAAACGGCATATAATCAAAATACCACATGGTTTTTGGGATTTGATTATAAGACACTTACATTTAATGATGTGGGACGGCTTTTGGACGATACGTATACTTTACTGGAAGGGTCCGGGGAGTATGCGGAGATAGAAAGACCTGCGTACCTTTATTTTCTCGAAAACTATCTTGTAAATGAGAAGAAGATAAGCGCTACACTGATCATATTGCAGATTCCTGTTCTTGTGCTGCTCTGTGCATTCATCTATATGATAGCGGGACAGATGTACAATATGGAGCAAAGCGAGATCTCGGTAATGATGAGCAGAGGTGCGAGCAAGGGGCAGATATTGTCGCTATATCTGATGCAGTCTCTTTTGGTTACGGGACTCGGCTGCATCTTCGGACTTCCTCTCGGAACGCTTCTATGCAGGGCCCTGGGAAGTGCCAGCGCATTTCTTGAATTTGAGGGAAGACGATACCTTCCGGTAAGCATAAGCCCGAGCGTACTTATCTATATGGCCGGGGCGGCAGTAATATCTATACTTATGGGAGTGCTGCCATCGGTTATAGGCTCCAGAGGCTCTATCGTAAAGACTATGGCGGGACGCGCAAGGAGCAAGACACCGATCTGGCAAAAGCTGTTTCTTGATATTATTCTTTTGGCGGTTTCCATGTACGGGTACTACAGTTTTTCCGGAAGAAAGGAAGCCTTAGAGGCCAGCGTCCTTATGGGAGAGGCTCTCGATCCGCTTTTGTATCTCAGCTCCTCGCTTTTTATCCTTGGAGCTGCACTGCTTATACTGAGGGTGATACCTCTTTTGGTAAAGCTTATTTACCGTATAGGGCAAAAGCGGTGGAATCCTATGTTTTACGCCTCTTTTTCCGAGATAATAAGAAGCGCAAAGAAGCAGTATTTTATTATGATATTTCTCGTCCTTACCGCATCACTCGGCATCTTTAACGTAACGGTGGCGAGAACGATAGAAGAGAATAACATAAGAAACCTTACCTATCTTTCCGGAGCGGATGTTGTTCTTAAGGAAGCCTGGGCAAACAATAAATTTGCGGCTGCCATGGACGCGGATATTCCTATTGTTTATACAGAGCCTGATTTTGCAAAGTACGCTATGCTTCCGGGGGTGGAAAAAACTGCCCGCGTATATGTGGAGGAGAGAGCAAGCGTTAAGGGCGAGTACGTTAAGGTTATGGGTATCAATACCAAGGAGTTCGGCGAGGCAACGTCTCTCCCGGAACATCTGTCCGACAAGCACTATTATGACTATTTAAACGAGATGAGCGTGGAGACGGATCTTATCCTTTGCTCGGCGAGCTTTAGGGATGTGCTTGGATACAATATCGGAGATAAGGTAAATTACAAGGTTTCGGGGACGGAAATAAGCGGGATCATAGCTGACTTTGTAGATTACTTCCCGGGCTTTGCGGATAAGACATACAATTACAACGCTAACGGAAGCGTTTTTACCCAGGATCAGTTCCTTATAGTTGCTCACCTTTCGGAGATACAAAACGCCATCGGGGTAAAGCCCTATGAGGTGTGGATCGACTTGAAGGACGGGGAAAACGCCGATGCGGTATATGAACTTATAAAAGAGAATGATTTACGCATTTCGAAATTCGAGGACCTTGATGTAAAGATAAAGGATATGAAGTCGGACACTCTCTTTCAGGGAACCAATGGCATTTTGACCTTGAGTTTTATGGTAATCCTGGTGCTTTGCTTTATAGGCTATTTGATTTACTGGACTCTGACTATCTCGTCAAGAGAGCTTTTACTTGGCGTTTTAAGGGCGATGGGTATGTCCAAAAACGAGGTATTCGGTATGCTTATTAACGAGCAGATATTCTCGGCCGTGCTTCCCCTTCTTTGCGGAGCGGGAATAGGAGTTGCCGCATCGAGACTTTTTGCACCGCTCATACAGATCGCATACTGCGCGAGCGATATGGTGCTGCCGCTTAAGCTTGTTACCTTGCCGGAGGATATGATAAGAATGTTTGTCATAATATTTGTAATGATCGCGGTCTGCTTTATAATCCTTGCAAGGCAGGTTTCGGCTCTTAAGATCTCCCAGGCTCTTAAGCTCGGAGAAGACTGATGAATTTTTATAAAATTATTATTGAAAGTGTAGGGCATATAAATTATAATGAAACCACTTTCATGTATTAATTTGCATATTTATGCAAAAGGAGGATTTTATGTATTCACTTGATGAAGTTAGAAACGTCGACCCCGAAATAGCAGAGGCCATTGTTGCCGAAGTTAACAGGCAGCAGGAACACATCGAGCTTATCGCTTCCGAAAACTGGGTAAGCAAAGCTGTTATGGCTGCTATGGGAAGCCCCCTTACCAACAAGTATGCCGAAGGATATCCCGGAAAGCGTTACTACGGCGGATGCGAATGCGTTGATGTTGTAGAGGACCTCGCAAGAGACCGTGCGATGAAGCTCTACGGATGCACCTATGCAAACGTTCAGCCCCACTCCGGCGCTCAGGCTAACCTTGCTGTTCAGTTCGCTCTGTTACAGCCCGGTGATACCGTTATGGGTATGAACCTTGATCACGGCGGACACCTTACCCATGGTTCACCCGCTAACATTTCGGGAGCATATTTCAAGATTGTTCCTTACGGAGTAAACGACGAAGGCTTCATCGATTATGATAACGTCGAAGCACTCGCTAAAGAGTGCAAGCCCAAGATGATCATCGCAGGAGCTTCGGCTTACGCAAGAACCATCGACTTTAAGCGCTTTAGAGAGATCGCTGATGAGGTTGGTGCTTTCTTAATGGTAGATATGGCGCATATCGCAGGACTTGTGGCAGCAGGACTTCATCCTTCACCCATCCCTTATGCACATGTTACAACAACAACTACCCACAAGACTCTTCGCGGACCCAGAGGAGGTATGATCCTTTCAAGCGCAGAATTTGCAGAGGAGCATAAGCTTAACAAGGCAGTATTCCCCGGAATCCAGGGCGGACCTTTAATGCATGTTATCGCAGCAAAGGCTGTATGCTTTAAGGAAGCTCTTGAGCCTTCCTTCAAGGAATACCAGTCACAGATCGTTAAGAATGCACAGGCTCTTTGCAAGGGACTTCAGAGCCGCGGAATTAAGATCGTTTCCGACGGTACCGACAACCACCTTATGCTTATGGATCTTACTCCTTTCGGACTTACCGGAAAGGAAGTGGAAAAGCTTCTTGATGATGCACATATCACAGCAAACAAGAATACTATCCCCAACGATCCCAAGTCACCTTTTGTAACCAGCGGTATCCGTCTCGGAACTCCCGCCGCTACTTCAAGAGGTCTTAAGGAAGATGATTTCGATAAGGTTGCAGAGGCAATCGCTCTTGTCGTAAAGGGCGGAGCCGATAAGGTAGCTGAGGCGAGAGCAATCGTTAAGACTCTTACCGATAAATATCCTCTTAATGCATAAAGAGCTGTAAGAAGACAGATATAACAAAACAGTAAACCTGCACCTGCGCGAAGAAATTTGCGCAGGTGCTTTTTCTATATAAATGGGGCTATATATATTTGAACAAAAAATATGTAAAGAAATTGTTAAAAAAGTATATATTTCACATTGTAAAATCTTATTTGTTTTGATATTCTAAAATGCGTAAAGAAACTGTGCTTTTAAGGCACGATCAATCAGAGGAGAAAAATTATGAAAAAGTTTTCCAAGATCGCCGCAATCGCACTTGCAGCAGTATCTGCATTTGCTCTTTGCGCATGTGGAAGCTCTACTTCCACCGAAAACACCGGTGATGCAAACACCGAAAACACCGTAACCGAGAACCAGACAGAAACTGCAGAAGCTACTGACGTTGCTGCAGCAGGACTCAAGGCCGGATTCATCTGCCTTCACGATGAGAACTCTACCTACGACCTCAACTTCATCAGCGCAGCAAAGGCTGCTTGCGATAAGCTTGGCGTAGAGGCTGTTTTCAAGACAAACATTCCCGAAGGTCAGGAAGCCTACGAGACAGCAGTAGAGCTTGCAGACGCAGGATGCAACTTCGTATTTGCAGACAGCTTCGGACATGAGGATTACATCATCGAGGCTGCTAAGGAATATCCCGATGTTCAGTTCTCACACGCTACCGGTACCAAGGCTCACACCGAGAACCTTGCAAACTTCCACAACGCTTTCGCTAACATCTACGAGGGACGTTATCTTGCAGGTATCGCTGCAGGTATGAAGCTCAACGAGATGATCGAAGCAGGTGACATCACCGCTGACCAGGCTAAGATGGGTTATGTTGGTGCTTACACCTACGCTGAAGTTATCTCCGGATATACTTCTTTCTACCTTGGAGCTAAGAGCGTATGCCCTACAGTTACCATGGAAGTAACCTTTACCGGATCATGGTATGATGAGACCGCAGAGAAGACCGCTGCTCAGACTCTTATCGACAACGGATGCGTTCTTATTTCTCAGCACGCTGACTCAATGGGTGCTCCTACCGCTTGCGAGACTGCAGGTGTTCCTGACGTCTCTTACAACGGAAGCACTGCAGCAGCTTGCCCCAACACCTTCATCGTTTCTTCAAGAATCAACTGGGAGCCTTACTTTGAGACTGTTCTTACCGCTATCGCAGCAGGACAGGAATTCCCTACCGACTTCTGCGGAACTTTAAGCGACGGTTCTGTAGCTCTTACCGATCTTGGAACTGCAGCAGCAGAAGGAACTCAGGAAGCTATCGACGCTGCTAAGGAAAAGATCATAAACGGCGAGCTTCATGTATTTGACACCACTACCTTCACTGTAGACGGTGCTACTCTTACTTCTTACATGGCTGACGTTGATTCAGATCCTGCTTACGAGGCTGATCACGAAGCAATCGTTGACGGATACTTCAACGAGTCCGGCGACGGACTTAGAAGCGCTCCTTTCTTCGATATCCAGATCGACGGAATCAAGCTTCTTGACTCTGCATTCTAATTTATAAATGCAACATGTTTTAAAATGACTTTAATACAGGCTCGGCGCTCAAAAGGCGCCGGACCTGCATTGTCATATTAGGATAAAACTATTTTACAGATATCTTCAGTTTTGGAGATATCTGTAAAGTTGCTTTGTGAACATGGCAAATTTAAGTATTATATTTAAAGAGGGATACGATGGATAACAGAATACCCGCTGTAAAACTTACCGGTATTTCCAAACGTTTCGGGGCCGTAGCTGCCAATTCAAATGTAAACATGGAAATATACCGCGGCGAAATACTTGCGCTTCTCGGAGAAAACGGAAGCGGCAAGACAACGCTCATGAATATGCTTTCAGGCATATATTTCCCTGACGAAGGAGACATTCAAATAGATGGAAAGCCAGTTACAATAGCATCGCCGAGAGATGCATTCGAACTTGGCATAGGTATGGTCCACCAGCATTTTAAACTTGTGGATGTACTTACTGCGGCTGAAAATATTGTTCTCGGACTTGAGGGAAAGCTTGACCTTAAAAAAGCCACCAAAAAGATCAATGAAATCTGCGAGAAGTACGGTTTTGAAGTAAATCCTTCTCAAAAGATTTACGATATGTCCGTTTCTCAAAAGCAGACCGTTGAGATCGTAAAGGTTTTGTACAGAGGAGCAGAAATCCTTATCCTCGACGAGCCTACCGCGGTTCTTACTCCCCAGGAGACAGAGAAGCTTTTTAACGTTCTTAGAAAGATGAGGGACGATAACAAGGCAATCGTCATCATCACACACAAAATGCATGAAGTGGAAAGCCTTTCGGACAGAGTAGCAGTCCTTCGAAAGGGTGAGTACATCGGTGATATGATGACAAAGGATACCAACGCCGAAGAGATGACCAATATGATGGTTGGACGTAAGGTTTCCCTCAATATCAAACGTCCCGAGCCTGTCGGAGTTAAGGACAGGATCCGTGTTTCCAATCTTACGGTAAGAAATGAGGAAGGAATCCTTAAGCTTGATAATGTAAGCTTTACAGCCAGAAGCGGAGAGATCCTTGGAATTGCGGGAATTTCCGGATGCGGACAAAAAGAGCTTCTTGAGGCCATCGCGGGATTGCAGGTTGTTGAATCCGGCTCCATCGAATACGTTGAAGATGACGGAACCGCGGAACAGCTTATCGGAAAAGACCCCAGAAAGATCAGGGATATGGGAGTTTCCCTTTCCTTTGTTCCCGAGGACAGACTTGGAATGGGACTTGTGGGCAATATGAACCTCGCGGATAATATGATGCTCAGAAGCTTTGAAAAAGGCGGAAGCCCCTTCACTGACCGTAAGGCTCCTTACGAGCTTGCAAAGAGCGTGGTAGAAGAGCTTGAGGTTGTTACTCCCGGAATTTCGACTCCCGTAAGACGCCTTTCCGGCGGTAATGTACAGAAGGTCCTTGTAGGAAGAGAGATTGCTTCGGCACCTAAGGTGCTTCTTACGGCATACGCTGTCAGAGGACTTGATATTAACTCGTCTTACACGATATACGATCTTATCAATAAGCAGAAGCAGGCAGGCGTTGCCGTTATATTTGTAGGAGAGGATCTTGATGTACTTATGGAACTCTCCGACAGGATTCTTGTTCTTTGCGGAGGACAGGTAAGCGGCATATTAGACGGAAGAAAAGCAGACCGTGCACAGATCGGACTTATGATGACAAGTACGGGAGGAAACAATGAGTAATACAAAAAAACACGAACCCCTCTTTCATATTGTCAAAAGAGATTCAATGACCTTTAAAAAAGCTGTGGGTATCAGAGCTCTTGCTATAGTTGCGGCTTTGGTGCTCTGCGCAGTCATCACAATGATAGTTACGGGAGAGAACCCGATCAGTATCTATGGGACCATGGCGGTAGGCGCCTTTGGATCTGTAAGAAAAACATGGGTTACTTTCCAGAACGTTTCGATACTCCTTCTTATAGCACTTGCGCTTACACCTGCATTTAAGATGAAATTCTGGAATATCGGCGGTGAAGGACAGGTGCTTATAGGTGGACTTGCCGCTGCAACTTGTATGATCAAGCTTGGAGACAAGATCCCGAATGGGCTGCTCATACTTATTATGTTTGTGGCTTCATTACTTGCCGGCGGAATCTGGAGCGTTATTCCCGCTATATTTAAGGCAAAGTGGAATACAAACGAGACACTTTCAACTCTTATGATGAACTACATAGCCACTCAGCTTGTTGCTTTCTTTACCGTACTTTGGGAGGTGCCCAAGGGATCCGGTAAGATCGGTATCATCAATCAGGACACCAACGCCGGCTGGCTTCCGAACATCGGAAGCGGATTCTCCGGTTCTAAGTATTTACTTACTATCATCATCGCTTTATTAATTACAGCGGGAATGTTTATTTATCTTGCTTTTTCAAAACAGGGTTACGAGATTTCCGTTGTCGGTGAGAGCGTTAATACCGCAAGATATGTCGGCATTAAGGTAGAGAAGGTTATCATCAGAACCGTATTTATCTCCGGTGCTATCTGCGGACTTGTCGGTTTGCTCCTTGTGGGAGGTATAAACCACACGCTTACGACTACGATAGCCGGAGGGCAGGGATTTACTGCGGTTATGGTATCCTGGCTCGCCAAGTTCAATCCTATAATAATGATATTTGCCAGCCTGCTCATCGTATTTTTGTCAAGAGGTGCCGGAGAAGTTGCGACGGGATTTGGACTTAACCAGTCCTTCTCGGATATCCTTACCGGAATCATCCTTTTCTTTATCATAGGCTGTGAGTTCTTTATTACTTACAAGATAACATTCAAAAGAGGAGGGCATAAGAAATGATTAATTTTGGATTACTTATTCCCAAGGCAGTAGTACAGGGCATTCCTCTTTTATACGGAAGCACAGGAGAAATCCTTACGGAAAAATCCGGTAACCTTAACCTCGGAATTCCCGGAGTTATGTACGTAGGAGCTATCAGCGGCGTTATCGGAGCGTTCTTCTATGAACAGGGACTTGCTAAGTCGGGTAATTCTGCTAACGGATTCTTAGCGATAATGATCCCTATGCTTTGCTGTCTTTTAGGATCTCTTTTGATGGGACTGTTGTATTGCTTTTTGACTGTAACACTAAGAGCGAATCAAAACGTTACGGGTCTTGCTATGACAACATTCGGCGTTGGATTTGGTAACTTTTTCGGAGGATCTCTTATAAAGATTTCCGGTGCGGATGTTCCTTCAATCGCTCTTTCCACAACAAGTAAGTACTTTTCGACAGGACTTCCCTTTGCGGGAAAGCTGGGATGGTTTGGAAAGGTATTTCTTTCATACGGATTTTTGGCTTATCTGTCTGTGATAATCGCTGTATTTGCAGCTATTATTCTTAAAAAGACCAGAACAGGACTTCACCTTCGCGCTGTAGGAGAGAACCCTGCAACAGCGGATTCCGCCGGAATCGGAGTTACGGCATACAAGTACGGCGCAACCTGCATCGGATGTATGATCGCGGGACTCGGCGGATTGTATTATGTAATGGACTACGCCTGCGGAGTCTGGTCAAACGATGCTTTCGGTGACAGAGGATGGCTTGCTATCGCGCTTGTTATCTTCACAATCTGGAAGCCGGATCTGAGCGTATTTGCATCGATCCTTTTTGGCGGACTTTATATTTTGTATTTATACATTCCTACGGGAATGGATCACATGGAGCTTCAGCAGCTCTACAAGATGATACCTTACGTTGTTACCCTTATCGTTCTTGTTATCACAAGTATGAGAAACAAGAGAGAAAACCAACCCCCTGCTTCGCTTGGACTTCCTTATTTCCGCGAAGAAAGATAACTGCTTAATGTAAATGATATTTTGGGATAGGCTTGTATAAGAGAGGTATATTATGCTAAAATGTTTAGCTAAGCATATCTTTTTATGCACCTTTCTTGTATAAATATGAACTAAAGGAGATTTGGCAATGGTTAAAGTCGCAGTACTCGGATACGGCACCGTAGGAAGCGGAGTTGTACAGGTAATTGAAGACAACTGTGAAGTTGTAAGTAAGAAATCCGGAACGGAAGTCAGTGTAAAATACATTTTGGACCTTCGCGATTTCCCCGGTGATCCATATGAAAAGCTTGTGGTACATGACTTTAACACTATTTTGGAAGATCCTGAAGTTAATGTCGTTTGCGAGACCATGGGAGGCGTTGGAGCAGCATATAATTTCTCAAAGCAGTGCCTTGAGGCCGGAAAAAGCGTATGTACCTCCAACAAAGAGCTTGTTGCAAAGCATGGTCCCGAGCTTTTACAGATTGCCAAGGAGCATAACTGCAGCTATCTGTTTGAAGCCAGCGTAGGCGGTGGTATTCCTATTATCAGACCCATTATGGATGCACTTGCTGCCGAGAAGCTTGAGAGCATTTTAGGTATTTTAAATGGTACCACCAATTACATCCTTACAAAGATGGAAAGGGAGGGTGCTGATTTTGATGCGGTATTAAAGGAGGCACAGGCCCTCGGATATGCCGAGAGAAATCCCGAAGCGGATGTTGAAGGACATGATGCATGCCGCAAGATTTCAATCCTTGCTTCACTTATGCTTGGAAAGACCGTTGATTCCGAAAAGGTTTATACCGAAGGAATCACAAAGATCACATCAGACGACTTTGAATTTGCCAAAAAGGCAGGATATACCATCAAGATCCTTGGTGTTAGCGAAGCAAGAGAGGAAGGCAGCGTACTTGTTTACGTATCACCTTTCTTAATTAAAAAGTCACATCCTCTTGCTATGGTCAATGATGTGTTTAACGGAATCTTCGTAACCGGAAATATGGTGGGAGATACCATGTATTACGGAAAGGGCGCGGGAAAGCTCCCTACCGCCAGCGCAGTTGTTGCGGATGTGATCGATGCCGCAAGACATGTTGGCAAAAATGTGCCTTGCTATTGGGATGCCGAGGAGGCTGATCTTGCAGATATCAGGGAGGCATCATTCAGATACTTTGTAAGAGTAAAGGCAGAAAGCCTTGAGCAGATAAAGGGCATTGCGCCGGGCGGAAAGGTTGTGGATGCACAGCTTACGGGACAGGCAGGCTATATTACTCCTGTTTTGTCCGAAAAGGTATTTGCTGAAATACAGGAGAAATTAGGTGACGGAATCCTTGGAAGAATCAGGGTTTACGACGCGAAATAGATCAGATTACCTCTTTAATGGGGAAAAATATTATCTCAAGGAGATTTGTTTAAGTCATGGCTAAGGTAGTTAAATTCGGCGGAAGTTCACTTGCTAGCGCTGAGCAGTTCGAAAAAGTAGGAAGCATAATCCGTGCTGAAGAGGACAGAAGATTTGTTGTTCCTTCTGCTCCCGGAAAGAGATATAAGGAAGATACCAAGGTTACAGATATGCTTTATGCATGTTATGACCTTGCTGAGAGAGGTAAGGACTTTAAGGCAGAGCTTGCAGAAATCAAGAAAAGATATGATGAGATCATAAGCGGGCTTAAGCTTAATATGTCCCTTGATGAAGAGTTTACCGAGATCGAGAAGAATTTCAAGAAAAAGGCCGGAAAGGATTATGCCGCTTCAAGAGGTGAGTTCTTAAACGGAAAGGTTATGGCTGAATATCTTGGATTTGATTTTATTGATTCAGCTACCGTTATCTTCTTTAAGGAAGATGGAACCTTTGACGCAGACAAGACACAGGAAGTTTTGTCCGCAAAGCTCAGTACTATGAAAAACGCCGTTGTTCCCGGATTTTACGGAGCATACGCTGACGGAAGAGTTAAGACTTTTTCAAGAGGCGGTTCCGATATTACCGGATCTATCGTAGCAAAGGCTATTCATGCAGATGTATATGAGAACTGGACCGATGTCAGCGGATTCCTTATTGCGGACCCCAGGATCATTGACAAGCCTCAAAAGATCGAGACCATAACATATCGTGAGCTCAGAGAGCTTGCATATATGGGAGCCAGCGTACTTCACGAGGATGCGATCTTCCCTGTCAGACAGGAAGGAATTCCTATCAATATCCGCAACACCAACGATCCCGGAAACAGCGGAACATGGATCGTCGGAAGTACAGGACAGAAGTCAAAGTACACCATCACAGGTATCGCCGGAAAGAAGGGATTCTGTTCTGTAAATATTGAAAAAGATATGATGAACTCAGAGGTCGGATTTGGACGTAAGGTTCTCCAGGCCTTCGAAGAGAACGATATTTCATTCGAACATCTTCCTTCAGGTATTGATACTATGACCGTATTTGTACATCAGGATGAGTTTATCAATAAGGAGCAAAAGGTTGTTTCCGCTATCCAGCGTATGGCAAAGCCCGACACCATCGATATCGAGTCAGACCTTGCTCTTATCGCAGTTGTAGGACGCGGAATGAAATCCATGAGAGGAACTGCAGCCAGAATTTTCTCGGCTCTTGCTCATGCACACATCAATATTAAGATGATCGATCAGGGTTCATCCGAGATGAATATCATCATCGGTGTTGCAAATGAAGACTTTGAAGATGCTATCAGAGCTATTTACAACATCTTTGTTGAGACCTGTTTATAAAATCAAAAGCAGAGGGGATGTATAGGTTTTATGTCAAAAAAGAAAAACAAGAAAAAGAATTTAATTGAAAACGCTGCTCCCGAAACCGTAGAAGGCGCTGCTTCCGAAACCGCAGAAAGCGCTGTACAGGCTGATGAATCTGCGGATGCTGCTACAGAAGAAACAGCCGGCGAGTCTGCGCCTTTAGAGAATAGCAAAGGCTCTTCTTCCGAGGAGACAGACGAGATAGAAGAGAGCGTTAAGAAATCTATCGAAGAAGATGAGAAAGCTTCGGGAGATTTAAACACACAAGACGCTGAAGATTCGGATAGTAAACAGGATAAAAAGACAGATAAAGAATCTGAGGAAAAGTCTGAAAAAGAATACGACTCTAAAGCGAGGGAAGAGTACGACAAGGCTCGCATGGAGCAAAAGAAACAGTCTAAGGAAAAGACCGATGCACGCCTCGAAGAATTAGAGAAATCCAAGGAGATGGATGAAAAACGCATTGCGAGAAGAAAGAGAAGAATCCGCAATCAGGTTTCATCTTATCTCGCTGTCGCTCTTTTCTTTTTAATTGTTATCGGAGGCGGTTTCTTTGTTATAAAAGTACTTGTACTGGATAAAAAGGCCGCTCCCGTACAGGAAGAGGTCGTAGCTACTCCGGAACAGCAGGAACAGATTGATGCTCTTGTGGGTGAAGAGGAAGAAATAGCAGAGCCCGAACCGGAACCTGAACCCGAGCCGGAACCCGTGATCGATGAGGCAGCTCTTGCTGCGGCGAAGTTTGATGAGCAGTTAGGAGAGATGATAGCCGGAATGACCCTTGAACAAAAGGTTGCCGGTATTATCCTCACATCACCCGAAGCTCTTACGAAGGTTAATCTTGCTACGATGGCAGGAAACGGAACAAAGACCGCTCTTGAAAAGTATCAGGTAGGCGGACTTCTTTACTCCGCCAAAAATGTTGTCAGCAAGGATCAATTTAAGGATATGATAACGGGAACCGTATCAATGGTTACCGGACCTACTTTCTTTGCCATAACAGAAGAGGGAGGAGCACAGAGCCCTCTTGCAAAGGCAGGCTTTTATGAAGCTGTTTCGTCGGCTACAGATGTCACTGCGTCGAATGACGTACAGAATGCATATCTTGCGGGCCAGACAATTTCAGCGGCTATGAAGGAACTTGGACTAAATCTCGATCTTGCACCTGTAGCCGATCTTTCCAGCGACAATGCAGAGGCTCTTGACGGAAGAACCTACGGAAGCGCAGCTACGGAGTCTATGGGATATGTAAGCTCTATGGAGGATGGCCTCGAGAGCAATGGAGTAACAGCGTGCCTTAAGTATTTCCCCGGACAGGGATATGCAAGCACCAACCCAGAGGATACAAGGACTGTTATCGATAAGACTGAAGATGAATTCAGAAGCGGCGACCTTCTCATCTATCAGGCAAGCGTTCAGAACGGAACCAAGATGATCATGATCAGCAATGCGGTTGTTACAGCATTTGATGACTCACAGCCCGCAACCTTCTCTGACACTATTGTTACCGGATTGCTAAGAGATGAGCTCGGATATAACGGTGTGATCTTATCCGGTAATCTTTCGGACAAAGCTATCGTTGATTATTACGGAGCGGACGAAGCTGCTATAATGGCTCTCAGGGCAGGATGCGATATGATCGTTAATCCCAGTGACTTTGAGGTTGCCTTTAACGGAATAGTAAGTGCGGTAGGAGAGGGAACAATCTCCGAAGAGCGCATAAATGATGCATTAAAGAGGATTTATCGAATTAAGTATGCAGACGGAATCTGAGCTTGAAATTTATATTCATATTCCTTTTTGTGTGAAGAAGTGTTTATACTGTGATTTCCTCTCCTTTGCTTACGGAGAGGAAATCAGGTCTGAATATCTTCGTGCGCTGATAAATGAAATCAAGACTTTTAAACAGACAGAAGAAGCACGGGAGCTTTCTATTAAAGCTCAAACGGTTACTTCTGTTTTTTTTGGCGGTGGAACACCAACGGTTATAAAAAAAGAAAGCCTTAAGGAGATTCTTGATGTCTTAAAGGATACTTTTAATATATCTAAGGACGCTGAGGTATCTATTGAATGTAACCCGGGGACAGTGGACGGGGATTACCTTAAAAGCGTCAGACAGTACGGCTTTAACAGACTTTCCATAGGACTTCAAAGTGCGGTAGATGAAGAACTTAAGCGTATAGGAAGAATTCATACGTTTGCACAGTTTAAAGATACATATAACTCTGCCGTAAAGGCAGGTTTTACGAATATAAATGTGGATCTTATATCGGCGCTTCCAGGTCAAAGGATAGAAGATGTGGATGCTACCTTAGAGCGGGTACTGTCTTTAAAGCCAAGACCGCAGCATATTTCTTCGTACAGCTTGATACTTGAAGAAGGAACGGGCTTTATGGAGATGTATGAAAAGGGACTTTTACATCTTCCGGATGAGGACTCGGAAAGAGAGTTTCATTGGAGGATAGCAGACCGGCTTGAAAAAGAGGGATACAGACAGTACGAGCTTTCCAATATGGCTATACCGGGATATGAATGCAGACATAATATCGGGTACTGGCAGGGAAAGAAATATATAGGCTTCGGACTTGGGGCGGCGTCGTATACCGGAAGAGAAAGATTTTCAAACACGAGGGATATGAAGGAATATATCTCATATTTTGAAAATAAAAAGGATAAGCCGTACTCGGAAAAATATACGCTAACCGATGGTGACCTTATATCTGAGTTTTTATTTCTCGGGCTGAGGATGACTGAGGGAATATCAATATCTGAATTTAGGGATAGATTCGGGAAAGAACTGTTTGAAGTATTCGGAAAAGAGATAGAAAAGCATATATCCGAAAAACTGCTTTGCCGGCAGGGGGACAGACTGATGCTTACACGCAAAGGGCAGGACCTTGCAAACTATGTTTTTTCGGACTTTATAATATCTGAATAATATCAGCTGATACTTGATTTTATTTATGTATTTATTATATAATCAGAATTGTCAGATTATTCTACAGTTTTTTTACATAAAATCAAATCGGACGTCAGGGGATAGGATATTTACAAATGAAATTTGTTAGGATGGAAAACCTTAAAACAGGTATGAGATTAGCCAGGCCCATCTATTCAAAAAGCGGCGTTTTGCTTTTTGAACGGGATTCCCAGTTGTCATCTTCAGCCATTGAAAGTGTCAAGAATTTCGGACTCTTGGGAATATATATTTTGGAGCCGGCCGAACCTCTTCCTCCTATGTCTGAAGAAGATAAAGAATTCGAAAGATTTCAGACGATGATGGTAGCTTCTATTCAGGATGAGTTAGATCGTATCCTCCAGACAAAGCACACCAAGAACATCTTAAATATCGCGACCCAGATTATTCGAAATTATGGCCATATAGACAACAAGATCAATTTCTACCAGAACTTAAGAAGCAGAGATGACTTCGTATCAAGGCACGCTTTAAATGTGGCGATCCTTTGTGTTTTGATCTCTCATGTTTTAAATATCCCCAGGGATGAACAGCAAAGAATTGTTTTTGCGGCTTTGGTCCATGACATTGGACGTATCAAGTCTAAAAACGAGGCGATATTTGATAACAATGCCGAAAGCGAAGTTAAGTCGGCACTCTATAAAGAAACAGTGTCCGCATACGATCTTATAGAAGAAGTATTTGCTACGGACGGTCCTCAGATAAAGAGAATCTGTTCCCAGGCTATGAGAGTACAGATGGATCGTCAGGAAGGCAGAGAGGAAACTCTGTCTTTGCAAAAGATGGTTATAGGAGCAAAAATCCTGCTTGTTGCAAACGCTTATGACGAAAAGACCGCTATGAACCTTTCCGGCGAGAGCGAGTCTGAAGTTAAAGCTATCAAGGAGTTTATCGATAACCCGCAGGTATACGATCCCGAAGTTGTTAAAGCACTCATCTCGTCAATAAATATTCTTTTCCCCGGAGTAAGCGTAGAACTGAGTACCGGAGAAAAGGCTCTTGTTATTACCGAGAATGTGTTTAATATTTTGCAACCTACAGTGCTCTGTTTCAAGGACAATTCAATCCTTGATATGTCGCTGAAATCCAATAGTGATATCTATGTCGTGGATATAATGAAGACTTTGGATAACCGTTATATCATGGACACCGATAAGCTAAAAAATCTAACCGGGGGTTCAAACAATGCTTGATATCGAAGAAGTACTTAAAAAAGCCAAAGAAGCGGGTGCCAGTGATGTTCATATCACAGTTGGTATTCCGCCCAAAATGCGTGTCAACGGAAACCTCATCACTATGGACGAATACCAGAAGATGCTTCCCGCGGACACTCTTGACGTTGTGCTCAATATAACAAGCGAGTCTCAGAGAGCTAAGTTTGAAGAGCGCGGCGAATTTGATATGTCTTTCTCTATTCCCAATGTAGGACGTTACAGAGTTAACCTCTATCATCAGAGAGGCTCTGCCAGCCTTGCGTTCCGTCTCGTAGGTACTGTGGTACCTACTGCTGAAAGCCTTGGCGTACCTCCTTCAGTTATGGAACTTTACCAGAGAAAAAGAGGCCTCGTACTCGTAACCGGACCTACAGGAAGCGGTAAATCCACAACTCTCGCTGCCATCATTGACAAGATAAACAATTTCCGCGATGCTCATGTTATTACTCTTGAAGATCCTATCGAGTACCTGCATCAGCATAAAATGTCAATGGTTAACCAAAGAGAGATCGGACTCGACTCAAATAACTACGCAAATGCCTTGAGAGCTGCTCTTCGTGAGGATCCCGATGTTATCCTCGTAGGAGAGATGAGAGACTTTGAGACTATCAGTGTAGCTATTACCGCAGCCGAGACAGGTCACCTCGTTCTTTCGACTCTGCATACCATCGGAGCTGCAAGTACCGTTGACCGTGTTATCGACGTTTTCCCTCCTCATCAGCAGCAGCAGATCCGTGTTCAGCTCGCCAACGTACTTGAGGCGGTTGTATCCCAGCAGCTTATTCCTACCGCTGACGGAAAGGGACGTGTGGCAGCCTTTGAGGTTATGCATGCAAACCATGCGGTAAGAAACCTTATCCGTGAAGGTAAGTCACACCAGCTTGCTTCTGTAATGCAGACAAACCGTAAGCTCGGAATGATAACAATGGACGAGGCTATTGCACAGCTTTACTTTGACGGAAGGATCGACAGAGAGCAGGCTATCAACTTCTCCCAGGATCCCGATGCCATGGAAATGAAGCTTTGATCACATCCTCTGCCAGTAGGCAGGATTGGGTCTGAAGGATACGGCTTCGAGAAGATGCTTTTCCTGTATCTCTTCCGACTGATCAAGGTCCGCGATCGTGCGGGACAATCTGAGAATTTTATGATAGGAGCGCAGACTTAAAGAAAGACTGTCGTAGAGCTTTTCGGAAAGGGCTTTTTCTTTAGGACCCAGGTGACAGTACTTTTCAATATCCGCTCCGCTTATTTCGCTGTTAAAGCGGTACGTCTCCGAGGCGTATCGCTTTTTTTGCATTTCTCTGGCATTTATAACGGTTTCGCGCATTTCTTCGCTTGATATTCCACCGGCTTTGTTTGCAAGGTCGGAGAGTTTAACCTGATTCATCTCTACACAAAGGTCTATGCGGTCAAGGATGGGGCCGGAGATTTTTCCGAGATATCTTTTTATTTCAGGCTCCGTACAGCTGCATTTGTTCCTGTCCGGGTAATATCCGCAGGGGCAGGGATTCATAGCACAAAGAAGTAGAAAATCCGCAGGGTATGTTACCTGATAGTTTACTCTGTTTATCCTGACCTTTTTATCTTCAAGGGGCTGTCTCAAGGCATCAAGAGTATGCCTGTCAAATTCTGTAAGCTCATCCAAAAACAGGACGGATCTGTGAGATAAAGAAACTGCTCCGGGCTTAGGAACCGTGCCGCCTCCTAAAAGAGCGGACATTGTAATTGAATGGTGCGGCGCTTCAAAGCCTCTATTTTTAACCAGATAGTCTGCGCGGTCAAGCTTTCCCGCAACGGACAGAATAGAGGTTATTTCAATGCTTTCTTCCTCCGTAAGGGGCGGAAGGATCCCGGGGATACACTTTGCTATAAGGGATTTTCCTACGCCGGGAGGCCCTGATAAAAGCATACTGTGAAATCCCGCAGCTGCGATCATTGAAGCTCTTTTTGCACCGTCCTGGCCGCTTACTTCTGAAAAGTCATGGTGTTTTACGGGAGCCCTCTTTATGCTTCCTTTATCGGTATTTGTTATAAGAGGGTTCTTCTGCGGGTCATTTAAAAATCTGTATACGCTATCTAAAGTATCGGCTCCGAGGATATCTATTCCGCCTATAAGAGAGGCTTCGCTTAGATTATCCGCGGGAACTATTATTTGTTTACATCCCTCTTTTTTTGCTTTAACTACGATAGGCAAAACTCCGCGTACGGGTTTTATCTCGCCGTTTAGGCCAAGCTCGCCTATCATCATGGTTTTACTTACGCTCCGGGCCTTAAGCTTTCCGGAACAGATCAGTATTCCGATGGCTATGGGAAGGTCGAGAGCCGTTCCGTCTTTATGAAGATCGGCGGGAGACAGATTGACCGTGATCTTGGAGAGCGGAGAGGGCAGGCAGGTGTTTTTTAGCGCTGTAAATACCCGCTCCTTTGCCTCTTTTACTTCGGTTCCGGGGGAGCCTACTATCGAAAAGGAGGGCAGTCCGTTTGACACGTCTACTTCTACGTTTATGGGAATAGCTTCAATTCCTAATATTGAACAGGAAGTTATATTACAATACATATTATCCTCTTTTATTTATATATTCTTACAAAATTACCCTGGCTTATCTGTTTTACGTTTCCCCCAATCAAAAGTTGCATCAGTATGAGCGAAAGCTCTGTATAGTCCATATCCGGCAACATCAAAAGAAGCTGATCTGTGCTTACGGGAGACAAAGAAAGCTTTAAAAGCACGGCTTTTTCCTTTTCAGACAGTCCGCTTAAAGCTTCATCACGGCCGCAAAACTCTCTGTGCCTTGATCTGTTTTTGGGGTTATTTATCCCGGATTTTATCCGCATCCCGGGATCCTTTGATATTCCTTCGCAGGCTGACTTTTTCTTTTTCTTTTCGAATACCTGATTAAGTTCGCAAAGAAATATCTCCGGGGAAAGAAATACATTTGCCCCCTGACCGATAAGCCCGTTACAGCCATCGCTCAGTCTGTCGGTAATTCTTCCGGGAACTGCAAATACTTCACGACCCTGCTCTAAAGCCATGTCAACGGTTATCAGGGTTCCGCTTTTCTGCCTGGCCTCAATAACTATAACAGCGTCTGAAAGCCCGCTGACAATGCGGTTTCTCGGCGGAAAGTTGGCGGCAATGGCAGGATACCCCGGAGGGTAGGATGAGATTATGCAGCCTTTTTCTTTTAGCTTTTCGTAAACCGGTTTATTGGACGGAGGATAACAGATATCCGCACCGCACCCCAAGACAGCGCAGGATAAGCCGTCCGCATCAAGACAAGCCTTTTGCGCGATGCCGTCTATACCTCTTGCAAGCCCGCTTATTACCTGAACGCCGCTTTTTCCAAGATATTCACCCAGGGATGTGGCAATAAAACGCCCATAGTCGGAGCAGTCTCTTGCACCGATCACGGCTACCGAAGGAATATCCTCCTCCGGCAGCTTTCCGTAATACCAAAGGCCCAGTGGCGGATCGGAGATATTTTTAAGTCTTTCGGGATATTCGGGATCATATATTGAGACAAATGAGAGGGGCTCATCGGTACTTTCCTTAAAATCTCGAATCATAGAAAACTTATCATATTGCTTTTCGGGGAGAATTTCTTTTAGCTTATTTTGGTCTGCGTCAAAGATATTCTTTGCACTTTTAAAGTGATCGATCAGTCTGATCCCTTGTCTCCCGTTAAGATTTGGAATTAAACAGAGTCTTCGAATGAAGCTGTTTTCAGAATTAGTGTTCATTAAAAATCCCCCCGATCTTGCCCTCAGGCTAAGCGATATATTAACTTCCTGCTTAAAGAATCGTCAATACGTAAAAGAGTACAAGAATCGGAGGGGCAAATTGTAGAAGGTGCATAAAAAAATCGGGGTAAAATGCCATTAAACCCTTGTGGTTGACGCATCGAAAGCAGGGTCAAACCCTCTTGTCTTAATGCGCTTTTTGTTATATACTAAATGTTGTGTTTCATTAAGAAATAATAATACATAGAGGTGGATAAACATGGCACTATTAGAGCAGTGGCGCGAAGTAGCGTACAATGAACATATCGATCAAAAAAAGCTTCAGGCACTTTGGGCCAGATACTTCCAGGATGAAAAGGAAATCTATTCCCAGCTTCTTAAGAATCCCGATGAAGTAGTAAGCGGATCTGTTAAGGAACTTGCTGAGAAGTATAATGTAACTGTTATGACTATGACCGGATTCCTTGACGGCATCAATGACAGCCTTAAGGAAAAGAACCCCATCGAGGAGATGGAAGAGGACACGGTTGTATCTCTCCCCATCGACAAGGCTCTTCTCTACAAGAACATGGTAGGAGCCGAGGCTGACTGGCTTTATAACCTTCCCGAGTGGGAGGATATCTTTGACGAGAATACCCGTAAAGCCCTTTATAAAGAGCAGAAGTCATCAACCACGATCGTTAAGGATGCAAAAATCTATCCCAACGATCCCTGCCCTTGCGGAAGCGGTAAGAAGTATAAGAAGTGCTGCGGCAAAAAGTAATTCATTAAGGGCTTACCCGTAACAGGGAGAGCCCTAATGTTTTTTGGGAGGTCTATTTTAAATGAAAAAGCTTGAAGAATATATCAGAAGTATCCCGGATTTCCCGGAGAAGGGCATAATCTTCAGAGATGTTACAAGTGTACTTGAGGACGCTGAAGGCTTTAAACTTGCCATAGATACGATGCAGGATCTTGTTAAGGACCTTGATATCGATGCTATCGTAGGTGCGGAGAGCAGAGGGTTTATCTTCGGAGCTCCTATCGCCTACAATTTAAACAAGCCTTTCTGCCTTATCCGTAAAAAGGGTAAGCTCCCTTGTGCTACCATAGAAGAGACATACAATCTTGAGTACGGAACGGCGACTATCGAGATACATAAGGACAGTATTAAACCCGGACAGAAAGTTCTCCTTGTGGACGATCTCATTGCTACGGGCGGAACGACAGAAGCTATGATAAAGCTTGTGGAAAAGCTTGGCGGAGAAGTAGTCGGAGTCGTTGTTCTTATCGAACTTGCCGGACTTAAGGGCAGAGAAAAGATTGCGGGTTATCGCCTTGATGCTGCGATTACATACGAAGGAAAATAATATTCAGAGGTAGATTGTATGGCGGAAGAAAAAGTGGTATCAAGTGCGGCTATAGATACCAGCCATATAACTAAATATGAGGATTTTGTATCACCCGACGAGCTGTACAATCAGCTTATTAATGCTTTAAAGAAATACCATCCCAGCGATGATATTTCTATGATCGAAAAGGCGTATAAGGTAGCGTGTGAAGCCCATAACGGACAGGTCAGAAAGTCCGGAGAGCCTTATATCATCCATCCCTTAAACGTTGCCATAATCCTTGCAGAGCTTGAGATGGACAAGGAGACTATTGCGGCGGGCCTTTTACACGATGTCGTGGAAGATACTGTCATGACCGAGGCAGACCTTGAAAGGGAGTTTGGCTCGGATGTTGCTATTTTGGTTGACGGTGTTACAAAGCTTGAAAAACTTCCGCTTTCAACCTCCATAGACCAGTCTGATGCAAAGATCGAGATGCAGGCGGAAAACCTTAGAAAAATGTTTCTTGCTATGGCTAAGGATATCCGCGTTATTATGATCAAGCTTGCGGACAGACTTCACAATATGCGAACCCTTCAATACCAAAAGCCCGAAAGCCAGATACGTATTGCCAGGGAAACGCAGGAAATATACTGTCCCATCGCCCAAAGACTCGGTATCAGCAAATTAAAGGTTGAGCTTGATGACCTTTCACTCATGTACCTGGATCCCGAAGCCTTTAACGAGCTTTCTACCAAGATTGAGATGGGAAGGGCCGAAAGAGAAGAATACATCGCCAGCATCGTTAAAGAGGTTGGAGAGCATATAAAAGAAGCGGGTATTACCGCAAAAGTAGACGGCAGAGTTAAACACTTCTTCTCCATCTACAAAAAGATGAAGAATCAAAATAAAACTCTGGATCAGATATATGACCTTTTCGCCGTCAGGATAATTGTGGATACGGTCAAGGATTGCTATGCTGCTCTCGGAGTGATTCATGAGCATTATAAGCCTATCCCCGGAAGATTCAAAGATTACATTGCAATGCCCAAGCCCAATATGTACCAGTCGCTGCACACAACCCTTATCGGAAGCAGCGGACAGCCCTTCGAGATACAGATACGTACCTTCGAGATGCATAAGGCTGCTGAATACGGTATCGCTGCGCACTGGAAATACAAAGAGACTTCGGCCGGAACAGGCGGCGTCCACGGAGAAGAAGAGAAGCTTTCATGGCTCAGACAGATCCTGGAATGGCAGAGGGATATGTCAGACAACAGAGAATTCCTTAATCTCCTTAAAAATGACCTTGACCTTTTCGCTGATAATGTATATTGCTTCACTCCAAGCGGAGAAGTTAAGAACCTTCCCGCGGGATCTTGCCCCATTGACTTTGCCTACAGCATACACAGCGCTGTAGGAAACAGGATGGTCGGTGCAAGAGTTAACGGAAAACTTGTACCTATAGATTATAAGATAAAGAACGGTGACCGTATCGAGGTCATCACATCTCAAAATACGAAGGGCCCCAGCAGAGACTGGCTGAGCCTTGTTAAGAGTACTCAGGCCAAGAACAAGATTAACCAATGGTTCAGAAATGAATCCAAGGACGTTAATGTTGCCAAGGGAAAAGAGTATCTTCTTAATTACTGTAAGTCAAAGGGAATCGATCTCTACGCTATTATGACTCCCGAGTACCAGTATGAGCTTGTAAGAAAGTACGGACTCCATGACTGGGACGGTGTTCTTGCGGCGGTAGGGCACGGAGCTTTAAAGGACGGACAGGTTATCAATAAGATAAAAGAGCTCTACGATGCTGACCATCAGCAGGCTCTTACCAAGGAAGAAGTATTAGAGGCAATCGCTGAAAATGCGGCAGCTGCGGCGGCTAAGCCCAAGATAAAGAGTAAGAGCGGTATCGTGGTCAAGGGAATCACGGATCTTTCCGTTAGATTTTCAAAGTGCTGCAGCCCTGTACCCGGAGATGAGATCGTCGGATTCGTCACAAGAGGAAGAGGAATTTCTATCCACAGAACGGACTGTATAAATATCATCAGTCTGCCTGAGCTTGACAGAGTGCGACTTATCGACGCAGAATGGCAGGCACCGGACAAACAGCAGGCCGAAAAATATGTTACCGAGATCAAGATCTACGCTAACGACAGAAGCGGACTTCTTGCGGATGTTTCGAGGGCTCTTACGGAGAAGAATATCAATATTCTTTCTATGAATACAAAGACCAACAAACAGGGCGTTGCAACAATGCAGATGTCCTTTGAGATAAGCGATAAGGATGAGCTTAAAAATATCGTTGAGAAGATAAGATCTATCGACGGTATCATCGACATTGAGAGAGCCATCGGTTAGTTACGGAAAGGTTTATATGGCAGATATTAAGATCGGCCGCATGGTAATAGGTGTTGCGGCTACAAACTGTTATTTTTTATACAGAGAGGGCAGCAAAAAGTGCGTTGTTATCGACGCTCCCGATAAAGGAAAAGAGATAGCTGCGGCTTTGGGAAAGCATGGATTTGAGATAGAGGCGCTCCTGCTTACCCACGGACATTTTGATCATATCTGGGGAGCCAGCGAGCTCAGACAGGTTACGGGCGCAAAGATTTATGCGCTTGATGCCGAGCAGCCTCTTTTAGAGGACAGCAGATTAAATGTTTCGGCTCAGTCCGGAAGACCTTGCACCGTTAAGGTGAACAAGTATTTTAAAGACGGTGATGTGCTTGATCTTGCGGATATTAAGATAAAGGTTATCGCTACTCCGGGACACACAGCGGGAAGCTGTTGCTTTTATGTTGAGGAAGCCGGAATACTTGTAGCGGGAGATACGCTGTTTTACGAGTCTGTCGGAAGGTGCGATCTTCCTACGGGAAGCGGTATGACCCTTGAGCGAAGCGTTAAGGAAAAGATTTTCACTCTTCCGCCCGAGACGGTTTGCTATCCCGGACACGGCGATGAGACCAGCGTTTCACACGAGATGAAATATAATCCCTTTTTGGTATAAAAAAGCAAAGGCAGATTAATGGCGACTAAATATATAAAAATAAATCATGAAAAGTACGGCTATGATGTGCTGGCTCTTTTCCAGTCCTTCTATCCGGAAGACAATCATCAGCTTGTTTTTCCGGGATGCCGGGAACAGATTACAGGGGAAGCCGAGGAAATCGGCTTTTTTGCTCTCTTAAATTATAAAGACGGTGACAACGCACCTGTAGATATAACTTTCAGTGATGGCAGTTCCTTCAGATACCCCGGAGGACAGGGAAGCGATCTAAAGGAAGGATTTGGAAACTATCTGTATGATATTCTTTCTAAAAAGACCGGAGTTACGCTCCCCTGGGGAACCCTTAACGGTGTCAGACCCACTAAGATAGCTTATAAAGGACTTATCGAAGGAAAATCTGACGAAGAGATAGAAGAAATCTATTTAAAGGACAGAAAAGCCTCAGCAGAAAAAGCACGTCTTGCAATAGAAATAGCAAAAAGGGAAAAGAGTATATTGGATAAGATCAATCTATCCGATGGTTACAGCCTGTATATAGGGATACCTTTTTGCCCTACAACATGTTTATATTGTTCCTTTACTTCGTATCCTTATTCGGTATACAAAAAAGAGGTTGATAATTATTTAGATGCTCTTATAAAGGAGCTGGAATTTGTAGCCGGGATGAGAAAGGAAAACCCCGATACGATCTACATCGGCGGAGGAACTCCTACAACCCTTGATGCGGAGCGCCTGGAGAGGCTTTTATCCAAGGTTGAAGAGCTTTTTGACCTTAATAAGGTATTCGAATTTACCGTTGAAGCCGGAAGAGCGGATTCTATTACTGAGGAAAAGCTGAAGGTCTTAAAGGCGCATAAAGTAACCAGAATCTCTATAAATCCCCAGACATTCAACCAGGAAACCCTTGACTTTATCGGCAGAAAGGCTTCGGTAGAGCAGTTTGCGCAGGTTTGGCCTATAGCGCGAAAGCTTGGCTTTGACAATATCAATATGGATATTATCTTGGGGCTTCCCGGGGAGAACGAGCCGGAAGTTAAAAAGACGATAGAAAAGGTGCTTGAGTACGGTCCCGATTCACTGACCGTCCATTCCCTTGCCATCAAAAGAGCCTCAAAGCTTGCATCATGGATCATCCAAAATGGGAAGAGCACGATCAATAACTCCGATGAGCTTATGAAGATAGCTTCAGACGGAGCTAAAAAGCTTGGGCTGGTTCCGTATTATCTTTACCGTCAAAAGAATATGAGCGGTAATCTTGAAAATGTAGGCTTCTCCAAGGAGGGAAAAGAGGGTATCTATAATATTCTTATAATGGAGGAATTACAGGATATTGTCGCCTGCGGAGCGGGAACGGTTTCTAAGAGAGTTTTTTACGAAGACGGTACGATAAGGAAACTGACAAGGTGCGAAAACGTAAAGGAAGTTCCGATGTATTGCGAGAAAATTGATGAAATGATAGATCGAAAAAGGAAACTCTTTCTGGAATAATAGAGCTTTAAATCTTGTTTGAAAAAAGATTACATGTTATAATTTTTCAGGGAAAACAGACGATATATTCCAAGGAGGGACCATATGGGAAAGACGTTGGTGGCTTTTTTCAGCGCAAGCGGTGTTACCGCAAGAGTGGCTGAAAGACTTGCTAAAGCGGCTCAGGCGGATTTGTTTGAAATCAGTCCGAAAGAGCTTTACACAGAAAGCGATCTTGATTGGAAGAATAAAAACTCGCGTAGCAGTCTGGAAATGAAAGATCCTGATTGCAGACCGGAGATCTGGTCAAAAGTTGAAAGCATGAACGAATATGACCGCGTTTTCGTCGGGTATCCTATTTGGTGGTATAGGGAGCCCTCTATTATTGATACCTTTATGGAGAGCTACGATTTTACCTCCAAAACGATCATACCTTTCGCAACCTCAGGAGGAAGCGGACTCGGAGATTCTCCCGAGAATATACAAAAGCTTGCACCGGAAGCAAGAGTTTTAAGCGGAAGAAGGCTCTTTGGAAGCGAGACAGAGAGTGATCTTAAAAAGTGGGTCGATGAGATTTAGATCCGCAAAAATAATTAGTTGGAGCGTTTTAGTAAATGCAGGATAAAAGAACTTATCCAAGGGTGGATGTTGTTATACCCGCTCTTATCACAGAGGACAGGAACCACGAAGAAATACCTTGTACCATTAAAAATATAAGTGAGAACGGAATCTGTTTTGAGTTTGATTCTGATGGGGGAAAATATGTAAACTCTCTTCAAAAGGGAGATGCGATACATTTTCAGTTCATAGATACTTACCAGTTTGGAAGCAATATTGAAACAGATATTTTATCCAATGATTGCACTGTCAGACATATCAGAATATGCGGAGATATGATGATCATCGGAGGATATGTTACTGAGGAAGATTTCAGACAATACGCTGTAAGAAGAGAGCTTGTTTCTTCAATCGGAAGATTCAGAGCCCTTGCTTAAAGTATTATTATAAGTTTAAGTTCACAGCTTATCTGAAAATAGCGATAAGAAAGGCCGGCAGGAAGAGTTCCTGTCGGCTGTTTTGTTTGATCAAGTCTTTATAAAACTATAGATTTAGATCAGCCCATTCCGGAGCAGTTGCAGTTATTAAGGGCGTTGATACATGTAGCCACAAGTACGATCACAAGTATTACGGCAGCAACGAGCATACCTATATAAACCCACATAAGTACTTTGGCAAAAACGCTCTTTTTGTACTTTACTCTCGCGATTATCATAAGCACCCAGGCAGCAATGTAAGTAACACTGCCAAAAGAGGATAGGACGCTGAAGATCGGAGATGAGACGTCGGACTGAAGATTCATGCTTTCAACGATGTACATAGGTATTCCGCTGGCGGTAGGTCCGAATACGTAAAGTCCGAGTGACAAAAAGCAAAGAAGCTTTTCGTAGGACTTTGGTTCAGGAACTTGAGCCTCATCGCGAGGCAAAGTCCTGAGCGCCTCCGGAGGAAGCTCGCTTGCGGGAACGTGCTGCGGCGTAATATCAGCCGGAGCAGTCTGCGGCGCGTTGTCAGAATGTGTGGCTTGCGGCGTAACTTCAACGGTTTGTGTATACGGGTTGTTTGTTTCGTTATTATCCATGATAAATCTTTGATTCTCCCTTTACTTGTTTTTTCCCCAATATATTATTCACAATCTCTACAAGCCCAAGGGCAATAACCCCGCAGATAAGTGCAAGTATCTGGTTTTGAGAGAGTGGGCTTTTGGCCAAATAGTGACCGTCTCTTAAATAATCCATAGAAAACTTCGCAATGACGGATATTACAATCACCACTCTTGAAGTAAGCAGAGGCTTTCCGGAAATAAGCAGCATAAAGAGCCCTATAAGAAAGATCAAAGTAAATAAAAGGGATTCCGAGAGCTGGACCGGAAATCTGCTTATAAGGTCGCTCTCATAAACTACCGCCCATTTTCCGTGGTAGGGTATACCCACACAGCATCCGCTTATATGACAGGCCGTTTTGGCAAGCCCGTACATTAAGGGCGCCGTGACAACCCAGGAAGCCATCATCTCTTTTTCATGATCTCTATGGATAAAGATAGATGAGAAAGCTCCGATAAGCAGGCCCAAAGCTCCACCGGCACCGGTAAAGGCGAGTCTTCGAGGATCTCCTGTCAGCCAAATCTGAAGAGAAAGGCCGCAAACCATGATACATACAAAGGTAAGAAAAGCTGTGTAGATGATGGAAGTACGTTTCAGACCCTCTCGGTACATGATGATGCATGCAAGGATTACACCAAGCAGGATCGAGCCTATAACGATTGTCGAATAAAAAGGAAAGTGCAGGCTTTTTATATAATTATCAAATATAGTTGCCTTCATATGCTAAATTATAAATTTTTTATAAACTTTTAGCAAGTAATTTTGTATATAGGTTTTTTCATAAAATTATGATTTTTATAGAGATTGACTCTACATTTCGGGTAAAGATTTGATATAATTAAAATACTATGTATTTTTGCAAGAAGGAAAGAAAACTATGGATCTTGAGAAACAGAAATCCGCACCGGTTTACGAGGCTTTGGAGCGTTTCAGAAAGCAGAGAGTAGTGCCTTTTGATGTGCCCGGTCATAAGCGCGGAAGAGGTAATCCGGAGCTGGTTGAGCTCCTTGGAGAAAAATGCGTCGGTCTTGACGTAAACTCTATGAAGCCCCTCGATAATCTGTGCCATCCCGTGTCGGTTATCTACGATGCGGAAAACCTTGCTGCCGAGGCATTCGGCGCTGCCCATGCTTACTTTATGGTCGGAGGAACTACATCGGCCGTTCAGAGTATGGTCCTTACCGCCTGTAAAGCGGGAGATAAGATCATTTTACCAAGAAATGTTCACAGGAGCGTTATAAACGCGCTCGTTCTTTGCGGGGCTGAACCGGTATATGTTAATCCGGAGGTGGACAATCATATAGGTATTGCCCTCGGAATGGAGATTTCTCTGGTTGAGGAGGCTGTGCTTGCTCATCCGGAAGCAAAGGCTATCCTTGTCAACAATCCGACTTATTACGGAATCTGTTCCGACCTTAAGTCTATCGTTAAGATAGCTCATGAGCACGGAATGATGGTCCTTGTTGATGAGGCTCACGGAACTCATCTTTACTTTAATGACAATCTTCCTATTTCCGCTATGGAGGCCGGAGCGGATATGGCTGCGGTAAGCATGCATAAATCCGGCGGAAGCCTGACCCAGAGCTCGCTTTTACTTCTTGGACCCGGGGTCAATACGAGATATGTGGAACAGGTTATAAACCTTACACAGACTACAAGTGCCAGCTATCTGCTTTTATCGAGTCTTGACATTTCAAGGAGAAATCTTGCGCTAAGAGGCAGGGAATCCTTCGAAAAGGTAAAGGAAATGGCCGAGTACGCCAGAAGCGAGATCAACTCCATCGGAGGATATTATGCTTACGGAAAAGAGCTTGTTAACGGCGGAAGTATTTACGACTATGATGTAACGAAACTCTCGGTCTACACCAGAGATATAGGACTCACGGGAATCGAGGTTTATGACCTTTTACGAGATGAGTACGATATCCAGATCGAGTTCGGAGATATAGGAAATATACTTGCATATATCTCCATCGGGGACAGGATCCAGGACATCGAAAGGCTTGTGGGTGCTTTGGAGGATATTAAGAGACTATATTCAAGGCCCGCCTCTATGCTTCACAATGCCGAGTATATCACACCTATCGTAGCCGCTACTCCTCAAAAGGCGTTTTACGCGGAGAAGGAGCTTATCCCCATCGGAGAGACGGCAGGAAGGATATGCGGAGAGTTCGTAATGTGCTATCCTCCGGGAATCCCCATCCTTTCTCCCGGCGAGATGGTTACAAAAGAGATAATCGATTATATTCTGTATGCTAAAGAAAAGGGCTGCTCTATGCAGGGCCCCGAAGACGGAAGTCTTGAAAAACTGAATGTATTAAAGTAATGGCCGGAGGATTTAGAAATGGAATTTTGGTTTTCCGAGAAGCATACGGACAATGTTAAGATGTCCGTCAGAGTCGAGAAACAGTTGTTTTCGGGAACCAGCGATTTTCAAAGACTGGATGTGTTTGAGTCCGCAGAGTACGGAAGGTTTATCACATCCGACGGAAATATGATTTTCGCTGAAAAAGATGAGTTCATTTACGACGAGATGATCGTGCATGTACCTATGGCGGTTCATCCCAATGTTAAAAAGGTTCTTGTTATCGGTGGAGGAGACGGCGGAGTTGCCAAGGAACTTAGCTACTATGACGAGATTGAAGAGATCGATGTGGTTGAATCCGACGAGATGTTTGTAAGCGTCTGCAAGGAGTATTTCCCTGAAAATGCCTGCGGACTGGACGATCCGAGAGTTAAGCTTCATAACCGCGACGGACTAAGGTTTTTAAGAGGAAAGTCCGATGAGTACGATCTTATAATCAATGACTCTACGGATCCTTTGGGACATACCGCCGGCCTTTTTACAAAGGAATTTTACGGCTCCTGTTTTAAGGCTCTTAAAGAGGACGGAATAATGGTTTATCAGCACGGAAGTCCTTTCTTTGATGAGGATGAAGAAGCCTGCAGAGCGATGCATAGAAAAGCCTTTAAGAGCTTTCCCATAAGCCGCGTGTATCAGGCTCATATCCCCACCTGCTCATCGGGATATTGGCTCTTCGGATTTGCCAGTAAAAAATACCATCCTCTTAAGGATTTCGATGAAAAGAGATGGAACGACCGAAAGATAGAAACCTGGTATTACACGACCAATCTTCACAGGGGAGCTTTTATGCTGCCGAAGTATGTAGAAGATTTATTAGAGGAAGAAGAAGGAAGATATAAGGAGAGATAAAATGAAATTAATGATAATCGGATGCGGCGGCGTTGCCACCGTTGCAATTTACAAATGTTGTGAGAACCCTGTTTTTACTGAAATACTGCTTGCAAGCAGAACAGTTTCAAAATGCGATGCCCTTGCCGCAAAGCTTAAAGACAAGACAAATGCAAAAATAACAACCGCTACTGTAGATGCTGACTCAAAGGAATCCCTTGTTAAGCTTATGAAGGAATTTAAGCCTCATACAGTTCTTAACGTGGCTCTTCCTTACCAGGATCTTACAATCATGGATGCCTGCCTTGAAGCAGGAGCTAACTATATAGATACCGCAAACTATGAGGCCGAGGATACCGAGGACCCCGAGTGGCGCGCCATCTATGAGGCAAGATGCAAGGAAAAGGGCTTTACTGCATACTTTGACTACAGCTGGCAGTGGGCATATGACGAGAAATTTAAGGCTGCAGGCCTTACCGCACTTTTAGGAACCGGCTTCGATCCCGGAGTAACTCAGGTATTTTCGGCATACGCTTTAAAGCATTATTTTGATGAGATAAACTACATCGATATCCTTGACTGTAACGGTGGTGACCACGGATATCCCTTTGCCACCAACTTCAATCCCGAGATCAACCTTCGCGAGGTTTCCGCCAACGGCTCATACTGGGAGGACGGCCACTGGGTTGAAACAAAGCCTATGGAGATCAAGAGAGTGTTTAATTTCGAGGGAGTAGGTGAGAAGGATATGTACCTTCTTCACCATGAGGAAATCGAATCTCTTGCCAAGAATATACCCGGTATAAAGAGAATACGTTTCTTTATGACTTTCGGTCAGAGCTATCTTACTCATATGAAGTGCCTTGAGAATGTTGGCATGCTCAGAACGGATCCTGTTATGTTTGAAGGCAGAGAGATCGTTCCCATCAAGTTTTTAAAGGCTCTTTTACCCGATCCCGCTTCCTTAGGCCCCAGAACAGTCGGAAAGACCAATATCGGCTGTATCTTTACCGGTAAAAAGGATGGCAAGGAGAAGAGCATATACATCTACAATATCTGCGACCATCAGGAATGCTACAAAGAGACCGGCGCGCAGGCGATCAGCTATACTACAGGTGTTCCTGCGATGATCGGTACCGCTATGGTAGCCGGAGGAATCTGGAACAAGCCCGGAGTGTTCAATGTAGAAGAATTCGATCCCGATCCTTTTATGGAGGCACTTAACAAATACGGACTTCCCTGGATTGTTGACGAGAATCCTGTATTAGTCGACTAACTGGAAATTTATGGTTAATTATTCTGTTTTTAATAAAATAAAAACTCCGGCCTATGTGACAGACGAGGCTCGCCTTGTAAAAAATCTTGAAATTCTGAAAGATGTTAAAGAAAAGGCGGGCTGCAAGATACTTCTTGCACAGAAAGCTTTCTCTATGTACAGTGTGTATCCGCTTATAGAGAAGTACTTAGACGGAACAACGGCCAGCGGGCTCTTTGAAGCAAGGCTTGGCAAAGAAGAATTTAAGGGCGAGGTGCATGTATTTGCACCCGCCTTTAAAGATGAGGATATTCCGGAGCTTTCAAAGATATCGGATCATATCGTCTTTAATTCTATAAATCAGCTTAAAAGACACGCGGACAGATTTCGTAAGGAAGCGGGAGAGGGTAGAAATGTCAGCGTAGGATTAAGAGTCAATCCGGAAATATCAACCCAGGAAAGTGCAATATACGATCCTTGCGCCGAGGGCTCAAGACTCGGAGTCAGAGCCTGCGACATAGATGATACAGTCGTGGGTCTATTAGATGGTTTTCATTTTCATACTCTTTGCGAACAGGGAAGTGACGCACTGGAGATCACCCTAAAGGCTTTTGAAGAAAAGTTCGGTGGGTATCTGTCTGGGCTTAAATGGGTAAACTTTGGCGGCGGACATCATATCACAAGGGATGATTACGATAGAGAGCTTCTTGTAAAACTTATAAAAGAGTTTAAGGCAAAGTACGATGTAGAGGTCTATTTGGAACCCGGAGAGGCGGTTGCGCTAAATGCCGGATATTTAGTAACAACCGTTATGGATATAGTTGAAAACGGCTTCAAAACTCTTATTTTAGATGCCTCTGCAGCATGCCATATGCCTGATGTTTTGGAGATGCCCTACAGACCACCTCTTTTCGGATCCGGTAAATGGGGAGAGAAAAAGTATGAGTACAGGTTATCTTCCATGACCTGCCTTGCGGGGGATATAATCGGAGATTATTCTTTTGACGAAGAGATAAGAATCGGCGACAGGCTTGTATTTGGGGATATGGCGATTTACTCCATGGTTAAAAATAACACTTTTAACGGAATGCCGCTGCCCGATATAGACCTGCTTACTTCAGACGGTGAGGTCAAGGTGATAAAGCGCTTTGGATATAACGATTTTAAGGAGAGGCTTTCATGATTTACAGATCTTTTCCGAAAGAAGACGGATTTTATATGCCTGCCGAGTTTGATAAGCACGAAGCCTCTATAATGATCTTTCCCGAAAGACCCGGCTCCTGGCCCTATGAAGCAAAAGCAGCACAGAGGGTCTTCTCTAAGGTGATCGCGCATATTTCAGATTCTGAAAAGATATACGTTATAGTAAGTGACAGGACCGAAGAAGCCGCAAGAAAAATGCTTCTTGAAGAGCCTTCGCCTGAGATAGCATCTATAGAGAACAAAAAAAATATCTATCTTCTGCCGATCGAGACCGATGATGCCTGGGCAAGAGATACAGCTCCTTCGTTTGTAAGAGACTCTAAAGGAACAGTAAGAGGGATCAACTGGAGGTTTAATGCCTGGGGCGGTGAATTTGACGGACTTTATGCCTCATGGGATAAAGATGATGCTCTTGCGGGGATCTTTTGCGACAAGGCCGGTTATGACTATTATGATGAGCATGATTTTGTTCTTGAGGGAGGAAGCATACACAGCGACGGAGCCGGTACAATACTTGTTACGGAAAGCTGCCTGCTTTCAAAGGGCAGAAATCCCGGTATGTCTAAAACTGAAATTGAGGAGAGATTAAAAAACTGCCTTGGGGCAAAGCGGGTTATCTGGCTCCCAAGGGGTATTTATAACGACGAGACCAATGAACATGTGGACAATGTCTGCGCTTTTGTTGGAAAAGATGAGGTAGTACTTGCCTGGACCGATGATAAAAATGATCCTCAGTATGAGATGTCTGAAAGCTGTTTAAGAGTGCTGGAAGAAAACGGGATAAAGGTTCATAAGCTTCCGATACCCGATCATCCCGTCTGCGTCGGAAAGGAAGACCTTGAGGGCTATGTTTTCGAGGAGGGAGAGGACGTACGTGAGGCCGGCGAGAGACTGGCGGCGAGCTATGTAAACTTCTATTTTACAAACAAGGCCGTTTTGATCCCTCAGTTTGGAGGAGAGAATGAGGAAAGTGACAGGCGGGCCTTGGAGATTATGAGTAATATTTGCAAAGACAGGACGGTAATCCCTATCCCGGCAAGAGATATTATACTTGGCGGTGGGAATATCCACTGTATTACCCAGCAGATTCCCGCGGGGGAAAGGGCGAAATAATGAGAAATGTTAAAGTCAGCGCGCTTCAGTTTAGCTGTAGCAAAGATGTAAATGAAAATATTGGAAAAGCTGAGCGTCTTATAAAGGAGGCGGCATTAAAGGGAGCCGAGATCATCCTCCTTCCCGAGCTTTTTGAAAGACAGTATTTTTGTCAGGAGAGAAGATATGAATACTACGATTTTGCGACACCTGTTTCAGAAAATACTGCCATAAATAAGCTCTCACCTTTGGCTAAGGAGCTTGGAGTCGTCCTGATAATCAGCTTTTACGAAAAGGATATCAATGTTTTATACAATTCCGTAGCTGTTATTGATGCTGACGGAAAAAACCTCGGAATCTACAGAAAGACACATATTCCCGATGACCATTTTTATCAGGAGAAGTTTTACTTTACTCCCGGAAATACAGGCTTTAAGGTTTTTGATACGAAGTATGCCAAAATCGGTGTAGGAATCTGCTGGGATCAGTGGTTCCCGGAGACTGCAAGAAGCCTTGTTGTTAACGGAGCGGAGCTTTTATTCTATCCTACGGCCATCGGTTCTGAGCCAATCCTTGAGAGCGACAGTATGCCTCATTGGCGCCGTACGATGCAGGGGCACTCCGCAGCTAACGTCTGTCCCGTTATAGCCGCGAACAGATACGGCCTTGAGACTGTAGAGCCATGTGAAGAAAATGCGATGCAAAGCTCAAGTCTTAATTTCTACGGGTCATCTTTTATTACGGATGAGATCGGAGAGGTGGCGGAGTCTGCGGGAAGAGAAGGGGAAGCGGTTCTTGTTCATGAATTCGATCTTGATTATATATCAAAAGCAAGAGCTGATTGGGGGCTGTTCAGAGACAGAAGACCCGAATGTTATAAGGATATTGTCAGATAAGAGATGAAAGATTTAACAAAGGGAAAAATCCTAAAAGTAATACTTACATTTGCGTTTCCTGTCTTTATCGGAAATCTGTTTAACCTTGCCTATAATCTTGCCGATACAAGGATAATCGGAAGCTTCTTGGGAAGCGAGGCTCTTGCCTCTGTCGGAAGCGTAAGTACTCTTTCAGACCTTATCGTTGGTTTTGTGTTCGGCCTTGCAAACGGATTTGCGGTGCTTACCGCAAGATTCTTCGGTATGAAAGATGAAGGAAAAGTCAGAAAATCCTTTGCCCTTTCTCTTGAATTCGGAATAATAATATCGGTATTGATAGGTGCTTTAAGCTATTTTGGATTGCCGCTTATATTCAGATGGCTAAATGTTTCCGAGCTTCATGCGGGTGCTGCAAGAGCCTATATTGTCATAATTATCTTAGGCCTTGTTTTTTCCTGTATTTATAATGTGCTTGCTTCTTCACTCAGGGCTATCGGAGACGCTTATACGCCCCTGATATTCCTAATCATATCGGCTGTTATCAATGTAGGCCTCGACGTTTTGTTTGTAGCCGGACTAAACAAAGGAGTAGCGGGAGCGGCTCTTGCGACAGTTATATCGCAGGCTCTTTCGGCGGTTTTGTGTTTTATCTACGCTATGGTAAGATATCCTGTTTTTAGGTTTGGGTTTGCAGATCTTGTGCCCGAAAGGGATATAGCCGGTCAGCTTTTATCAGGCGGTTTTTCTATGGGCCTTATGTCCAGCCTTGTTGCCTTTGGTACACTTTCACTTCAGACGGCTATAAATAAGCTGGGCTCAAAGATAATCGTAGCCCATACCGGTGCAAGAAAACTTACAAACCTTTACATGATGCCATTTAGCGTCTTTGGTACTACTATGGCCACATTCAGCGGTCAAAATTTCGGGGCAAAACGTATCGACAGGATAAAGAAGGGGCTCCTCACTGCTTTAGGTATTAATGCAATCTGGATTGTTCTTGTTCAGATAATGAGCTGGACTATATGTCCTGTCCTTATAAGGCTTATAACAGCCGTGGACGATCCTTATATTATTCATAACGCAGTGCTGTATCAAAGGTTTGATACCTCTTTTTATATTATTGCAGCCATGGTCACCCTTTTCAGAAATACCCTTCAGGGAATGGGAGACCATATAAGCCCCGTAATATCCAGTGGACTCGAACTGGCGGGCAAGGTTGTTATAGCAATAACATTAACCCCAATACTGGCGTACTGGGGAATAATAATAGCAGAGCCCATTGTCTGGGCGATAATGGTTATTCCTTTGATAATCAGCCTGGCCGGAAGGATCAGGAGCTTTTCGAAGGATAGGCAGATAACTGCATAAACGAAAAATCAAAAAGCATACGTACAATAAAACTATACAATACAGGAGACATTAGGAAGATGGAAAACCGGTATTCTGACAATGGGGATGGTACATTTACCAATCCCGTACTTTTTGCGGATTATTCCGACCCTGACGCAATACGCGTGGGGGAAGACTACTATATGGTGGCAAGCAGCTTTTGCAATACGCCTGGGCTGCCAATACTGCACTCTAAAGATCTGGTTAACTGGAAGGTTATTAATTACGCACTCGAGAATATCCCATACGATAGATATAAAAAGCCTGTTCACGGATGTGGAGTCTGGGCACCTTCGATCAGATATTACAACAACGAATATGTGATCTTTTTCCCTATGCCGGATGAAGGAATATTCGTTACAAAGGCAAAGAACCCTGAGGATAAATGGTCAGAGCCTATAGCTGTTTTTGAGGGAAAGGGATGGATAGATCCCTGTCCGTTTATTGATGATGACGGAAAAGCATATATGGTAAATGCTTATGCCAAAAGCCGGATAGGGTTTAAAAGTGTCCTTTCCGTAACGGAGCTTTCCGCCGATCTTACAAAGATGATAGGAGAAACCGTAAAGGTATTTGACGGAAATCAGAATGACCAGCAAACCATAGAAGGGCCTAAGCTCTATAAACGTAACGGCTGGTATTATATTTTTGCCCCCGCCGGAGGTGTAAAGCAAGGTTGGCAGACTGTGCTCAGGTCAAGGAACATTTACGGTCCCTACGAGTACCGTATTGTTATGGAGCAAAAGGATACGGACGTAAACGGACCTCATCAGGGAGCCTGGGTTGATACTCCGGACGGAAGAGATTTCTTTATACATTTTCAGGATGTTTACGCCGCCGGAAGGATAGTTCATCTGCAGAAAATGAAATGGGTTAATGACTGGCCTGTGATCGGAGAGGCGGGTGAGGGAGAAATCTGTGGAAAGCCTGTCCTTACGATGGAAAAACCGGTTAAGGGATCAGGATCAATAATCTTTGCACCCGACGCGGGAGATGAGTTTGATCGTGAAACTATCGGTCTTCAGTGGCAATGGAACGCAAATCACGAAAATGATTGGGCAGTGCCCTCCCCCAAGGAATCCTGCATCTATTTAAAGTCTCTCCCGGCTGCGGAGAGTATATCGGATCAGCCAAACCTCTTTTTACAAAAGTGGCCTATGCCTGAATTTAAGGTCAGGGCAAGAATGTCCTTTGACGGCCTCTTGGATGGAGATGAAGCCGGTATGATCAATATGGGCGTTTCTTACGGCGCTTTGGGAGTACTTTTCAAGGATGGAAAATACACATTGCGCTCGATAAAGGGAGAGCAAAAGTTTGATCATGAAGCCGCCTCGGCCTTTGATGAAACTGAGATGGTGGAGGATGATCTGTTTACTTTAGAAAAGGCAAAAACAGTAGACTTTGAATATTTAGTAACGCGCGTTACTCCTACCGAGACAAACAGGGAAGGTAAGTATGAATTCCCTGTTCCCAAGGAGATTGTTACCATATCCTACAGCCTTGACGGGATAAATTACAAACCGGCCCTTACTTTTGAAGCAAAGGCCGGAAGATGGGTTGGAGTTAAATGCGGCATGTATATCCGGAATATAAGCGGAAAAGAAGGCGGACAGGTCCGCTGCGAGAGCTTTATATTCGAATAGATGCCGGAACAGTTTTTTATTATCTTTTTATATCATAGTTCATGTTCATGAGGTTTTTGATGCTTTCAACATCATCAGTGATGTTGGCATCACCTCTGATCGTGTGCTTGATAGCGCTGGAAGCAACTGCAAAGTTTACCATATCCATGGGCTTATAATCATGCATCATAGCGTAGATAAGGCCGCTGGCAAAAGCGTCACCGCCGCCGACACGGTCCAGGATATTAAAGGTAAAGAGCTTGCTTTCGAAGGTATGATCCTCGTACCAAAGAAAAGCCTTTAGGCTGTTTTCGGAACCGGAATGAGCGTATCTGACGTGGCGGGCTATACATTTGATATTGGGATATCTTTTGACGAAGGCCTGATTTATCTCATCCTGTTGTTCGTAGGTGGGCTGAAGCGGAATTCCGTCTTTGACATCACCTTTTTTATGGTCCGATTCATCTTTCCAAAGATGATAGGGCTCAATACCTAAAAGAACATCAACATAAGGGAGACACTCGGTGCAGAAATCTCTGGCTTCTTCCCAGCTCCAGAGCTTGCTTCTGAAATTACCGTCGAAACTGATGGTGATCCCTTTTTCTCTTGCTTTTTTAAGAACGTTCATTGTAAGCTCTCTGCAATTTGGTGCAAGAGCAGGTGTTATTCCACTCATATGCAGCCAGGTATATCCGTCCAAAAGAGCGTCTATATCAAGCTTTGAAAAGTCATATTCCGTGATAGCACTGTGCTTTCTGTCGTAGATTACCTTACTGGGACGGATTCCGTATCCGGTCTCGAGATAGTAGCTTCCGAGCCTGTGGGTAGGAGTCTCTTCGGGAGTGGAGAGTATGACGGGGGTGCAGTGGACATCATTGCTTCTTAAAAGTCTGATGGCGCTTTTTCCGAGAGAGTTGTTGGGAACTACGGTAAAGAATGTACTTTCAACTCCGAGATTTGCAAGAGCGAGGGCTATATTTGCTTCAGATCCGCCGTAGCTTGCTTCGAAACTTGTGGTCATCCGTATCTTTTCGTAGTTTGGAGGAGTAAGGCGCAGCATTATCTCACCGATAGTGATGAACTCGTCTTTGCCGCAGCCTTTTGCAATCGGGTTTTTGTGTTCCATGGGGAATATCTCCTTTTCATTTCCTATGGACTTAAGTATATCAGAAAAACGGCAATGTGTAAGTTTGATTTATTAAATATTTTTGATATTATTATTCTATAAAAAACTTAAGGATGTTCATTCTATGAAAAAGGGACTTAGTTTAAACAGAACGCAATTAAAGATCATAGCGATCGTTTCCATGGTGATCGACCACGTGGCCTGGGGATTTGTGGATTTTTATTCTCCTCTCGGGCAGGTTATGCATGTCCTCGGAAGATTTACCGTGCCTATTATGTGTTTCTTTATCGCAGAAGGTTTTAGAAAAACTACCAATTTGCGTAAATACATATATCGTATGGCTCTTTTTGCTGTTGCGGCTATAATACCCTTTTACCTCTTTTTCCACGAGGAGTATGTCTACAGACAGAATATAATCTTTGATCTGCTGCTTGGACTTTTACTTCTTACCGTGCTTGAGAGTAAGAAACTAAAAAAAGCGGCAAAGGTCATTCTTGCTATTCTTTTGTTCGTAGTTTCAGCTACTGTCGGCGGCTGGATAATTACGCCGATGCTCTTTATACTTGCCTTTTACTACGGGAAGACCTTTAAACAAAAGGCCGTTTGGTTTGTTTTAATTGATGTGACTATGGTGCTGTTTTTAGTCATAGCCATCATTTTAAACGGAAGATATCATTTTTCACATTACAACTGGGTTTGGTGGGATAAACTGTATTTCCTCGGCTTTAATCTGGCGCTGCCCCTACTTTACTGTTACAACGGCGAAAAGGGAAAGGATTTTGGCGGAAGATACTTCTTTTATGCCTTTTATCCCGCCCATTTTCTTGTCCTTTTCTTTATACAGGAGTTTTTCACCAAGAAAGCTTCAGCCTGGTCTTTATACTTAGGTATCCATATTGTGGGCATTGTGGTTGTAATGGTCATTACCGTTATGACAGCCTACAGCAGACCCTCAAAGGGGCAGGCATCGCTTCTTATTATTGAGTTCGGTGCTATGTTTTACACAATAGGCTTTATAATAGAGATACTCTCCGATACATCCGAAGGAGTTCATCTTGCCTGTATCATAGAGTACTTTGGAGAATATGTTTTGTTCCTTGCGGTCATATTCTTTATCAGCGTGCTTTGCGGAATAACAGTGCCAAAATTTGTTTATGTCTTCGGTGTTTTCGCTTCTATGATCTTTCTCTATATGCTGATCCTTACGAGAAAGAACGGATTCTTTTACAGAGAGATCGGAGTAACCTACAGTAATCTGCCCTTTAGCAGGCCTTATCTTGTTTATGGCCCGGGCTTTTATATGTCTATGGGATATATGGTACTTATATCCGTAGTTTCCTTCGTATTTTGTATTCGAAAATATCAAACGGGAAACAGACCCGAGAGAAAGAGACTTTTATACGTTCTGGTTGCCTTCATCTTTTGTTGGCTTCCATATGTTCTAAAACTTTTGGGATTAACGGGAGGATATGAGATCCCCGCAATCGGTATCATACTGGCGGCAAGCTGTATGTATATCTGTCTGTACAAGCTTGGTTTTTGGGATTCTGTTATGATAGCCGGCTCCAACGCTCTTGATCACAGCCTCGAAGGAATCCTTGTAGTTGATTCGAATTATTGTGTACAGTACCAAAACAAGAGAATAGAAGGAATCTTTGGACCAATCCCAAACCATAAATGCCTTTTAAATCATGAAAGCTTAGGACCCATTTTCAAAAATGAAAAGCAGACTCTTAAACTGAATGATAAGATTTACGACTTTGTTCAGGAACCCCTATCCGACGGCGGATATGTTCAGGGACATATGCTTTGGATAATCGACAACACCGAGCATTACAAAAACGTTGAAAAGATTCATGAACTTGCTATAAGGGATGCACTTACGGGGCTTTACAACCGTAATTATTTCCAGGAGCTTGTGGAGGCAGATCTTGAGGAGGGCGAGCCGGGAACATTTGTAATGATCGATATGGATAACTTTAAAAAGGTCAACGACCAAAACGGACACCAATGCGGTGACGCTGTGCTGATAGCTTTGTCCGAGATCCTTAAAGATATTCCGGAGACTAAGATGATCAGCAGCCGTATAGGCGGAGATGAATTTTGCGCATATATCAGAAGGTGCACTGACAGGGAAAGCATTTCCAAAATCCTTGATAAGTTGATGGCAGATTTTGAGGAGAAGCTAAAGAGCATGAACTACGAAGGAATAACAAGCCTTTCGATAGGTGCCGTTCCTTCCACAAGTATTACGGGGGTAAGCTTCAAAGCCCTTTATTCAGAGTCTGATAAGGTTTTGTACAGCGCAAAACTTGCCGGCAAGAAACAATATATTATCAAGTAGGTCAAATAGTCATACGGATTGAGAAAAATTCTTAAATTGTATCTAATTTTGTATGGAATATGGGTAAATAATGTGTTAAAATTCTACTAAATAATCTTTTTTTGTTAGGGGTATACCGCGAGTCGGTATAGAGAAAGGAGAATAAATTGAGACTTGTAACACGTTCGGACTTTGACGGATTGGTATGCGGAGCGTTGCTCCTTGAGGCAGGGGTTATAGATCATTGGAAGTTTGCTCACCCTAAGGATCTCCAGGACGGTCTTGTCGAGATCACTGAGGATGATTGTCTTGCAAACGTGCCTTATGTGGAGGGATGCGGCCTCTGGTTTGACCACCATTCAAGCGAGTTTGAGCGTCAGCAGCTTGAGGGTAAGTACAAAGGTGAGAGCCGTGTTACTCCTTCATGCGCAAGGATCATTTACGAATATTACGGTGGTAAGGAGAGATTCCCTCAATACGATGATATTATGATCGCGGTTGACAAGGTTGACTCCGGAAATCTTACGGTAGACGAGGTTATGAACCCCACAGGTTGGATCCTTATAGGGTTCTTGATGGATCCGAGAACAGGCCTCGGCCGTTGGAGACAGTTTACCGTATCCAACTATCAGCTTATGGAAAAGCTTCTTGTTGCCTGCAGCAAGAATACAACCGAAGAGATCCTTAATATGCCCGATGTTAAAGAGCGTATTGAGGTATATAATGAGCAGACCGAAAAGTTTAAGGCTATGGTAAAAGCTCATACACACACCGAGGGCAATGTGATCATAAGCGACCTTCGCGGCGTAGATCCCATCTACACCGGTAACCGTTTTATGATCTACTCTATGTATCCCGAGCAGAATATTTCCGCATGGATCGTCAGCGGAAAGGGAGGCGAAGGATGCAGCGCTGCCGTAGGTTACAGTATTTTAAACAAGACCTCAAATATTAACGTCGGAAGCCTGATGCTTAAGTATGGCGGAGGCGGACACAGAAAAGTCGGCACTTGCCAGTTTACCAACGAGAATATGGGAACCGATCTTCCCAAGATGCTTGATGAGCTTTGTGCGCTGGCTAATGGACAGTAAGATTAAAGATAGTTTAACCCCGGCAATTATTTGTCGGGGTTTTATTCTTTACGGGATAGTTTAAAGAAAACCCCGTAAATACCGGAAAGAGATTATGAACAAGAATAAAAAGAACTGGACCCTGATCGGAATAATTACGATAATGCTTTTTATATTTCTTTTGGGGTATATGCAGACAACTAAAAATAGGGATAAAGAACGGGATACCGAGCAGATAGAAGATACCATTGATGCGGAAGGCGCTACTTCTGAGGATGACAGTGGCGAGAGCGGGGATATAAATACCTCTGAAATGTCAGAAGAGGTAATGCCGGATGACGGTTTGGCGGAAAACGCTTCTTTGGAAGGTGTGGAAGAAAATACTGAAAATAATGAAAGTATCGCCGATGAAACTGAAAATATCCCTTCGGCTCCGGAGACGGACGCACAGGAAAAGTACATTGATTTTGTAATGAATTCCATGTCTCTTCACGAAAAGGTGTGTCAGATGATCCTTCCTTCATTTGCAACGCTTTCGGGAGTAAAGGGTGCAAAGATTTCCGGAGATATTACAAAAAAAGCTTTGGAAGATTACCCTGTCAGTGGAATAATCTACGACTCAAGCAATTTCGAGACGGAAGAACAGACTAAGCAGATGCTTGATGATGTTAAGCAATATACAAAGATTCCTCTTATTCTTACCCTTGACGAAGAAGGGGGAAGAGTGGCAAGACTTATGCCCAAGTTTACGGATGCGCTTATCGGACCGATGTTTATGTACAAATCCCAAGGGACGGAAACTGCCTACAACAATGCTGCTATTATAGCCGGAAATATCAGTAAATATGGCTTTAATATGGATATGGCTCCTGTTGCTGATGTCTGGTCTAATTCCGCAAACACAGTTATAGGGGACAGAGCCTACAGCGATGATTACGATGAGGCTGCAGAGCTTGTTTCGGCAGCTGTTTCCGGATTCCATGGAGGTAAGATAGCCTGTACCTTAAAGCATTTCCCCGGACACGGAGATACTCTTGAAGACAGCCACTATGGAGCTGCATATGTAGGAAAGACTTTGGATGAGCTGCGAAGCGGGGAGTTTATTCCTTTTAAGGCCGGAATAGACGCAGGTGCGGATGCTGTGATGATAGGGCACTTGATCGTAAGCGATATTAGTGAGGAACCGGCTCTTTTTTCAAAAGAGATCGTGACAGATATTTTACGAGGTGAGCTCGGTTTTGAGGGCGTTGTGATCACAGACTCTCTTCAGATGAAAGCTATGACGGATTATTACGGAGAGGATGAAGTGGCAGTAAGGGCCATCGAGGCAGGATGCGACATACTCCTTATGCCGAACGATATCGGAGTTACAGCGGGAGCCATAGAAAAGGCAGTCTCGAACGGCCGCCTTTCCGAAGAGAGAATTGACGAAAGCGTAAGAAGAATACTCCGCCTCAAGTACTCTTTTTGACACCTCATCCCCGTCCCGGGGGGTCATTATGACACAGGGGGACGGGGTTGGGGGTTCATTTTTATTCTTTTTTAAAAAAATCAAAAAAATGCTTGACTTGGGGGTTGCCCCCGGGTTTATAGTGTTAACGTTTGGAACAATTTATATTTAGCAAAGCAGGCGAAAGCCTGTGACGCAAAGCTATAGGGACTTCAAAATGTCAGCCAGTTGCAATCAGTCGGAGCTAATTCTTTTAGAAACCTTAACATCCGATTTCTCAAGCACAGGCTTTTTGGTCTGCGCTTTTTCTTTTTAGCGAAAGTCTTTCGTAAGCATGATCATGCAAGCTCCGATTATTGCAACCTTTTTGAGTCCCGATTAGTTATTAAGAAGACAAAATGACACAGGGGGACGGGGTTGGGGGTTCATAGTCAGATAATTTATCGATTATTCTGAAAATGAACCCCCAACCACGTCCCCGGGGGTCAAAATAAACTAGTTTTCAAAGGTTTCGGCGACGGTACGAAGGTGGCTGATAATGGGAAGATGCTGGGGGCAGATGCCTTCGCACTGGCCACAGCCCACACATTCACTCGCCTTGCCGTATGTTTTTGTAAGCTCATCGTATTCTTCTTTGCCGGATTTCCATCCCCAAGGCTTGATGATCTTTTTCTCATTGTTAAGAAGCGCAAAGTACTTCGGTATCGCAATCTGCATAGGGCATCCGTCGGTACAATAGGAGCAGGCTGTGCAAGGAACCGCGATGTCGGCTCTTATTTTTTCCGCAGCGCGTAAGCAGATTGCCTTTTCCTCTTCGGAAAGAGGGGTAAAGTCCTGCATAAAGCTTGAATTATCTTCCATTTGAGCCATATTACTCATTCCGCTTAAAACCATAAATACGTTTTTGTGGCTTGCGGCAAAGCGAACTGCCCAAGAGGGGATGGACCAATCGGGATGAGCAGCGCGCATTTCTTCCGTGATATAATCGGGGAGAACAGCGAGTCCGCCACCCTTTACGGGCTCCATTATAAGTACTTTTTTGCCATGCTTTTCGGCAACTTCATAGCACTTTCTTGACTGAACATTGTCGCTTTCCCAGTCAAGGTAATTGATCTGGAGCTGTACGAATTCCATCTCCGGGTGCTCGGTAAGGACTCTGTCTAAGAGCTTTGCATCTGAGTGGAAGGAGAAGCCGATGTGTTTTACAAGGCCCTCCTCCTTTTTCTTGATAACCCAGTTGAAGCAATCAAGCTTACAGAACTTTTCGTAGTTATCGGTTTCGATATCATGGATCAAATAGAAATCAAAGTATCCGGCACCGGTGCGCTCGAGCTGCGTGTAGAAGATTTTGTCGCGTCCTTCGAGATCATCGAAGAAAGCAGAGTGGAGCTTTGTTGTAAGGGTAAAGGAATCTCTGGGGTAGCGGTCTACAAGAGCCTCTTTAATGGCTTTTTCGCTGGCTCCGCCGTGGTACATCCACGCGGTATCAAAATAGGTAAAGCCTCGCTCTAAATACATATCGACCATCTTCTTAAGTTCAACCTGGTCAACTATTTCATTTCCGCCATCCTTTATAAGAGGAAGTCGCATAAGCCCGAAACCGAGCTTTTTGGGATTATCATACAGATCTTTCATATTAGTTTTCTTCTCCGTGTAATTGTCTTGACAACAGTTTTCATTACATACATAATTCTAATATATTGCAATAAGTAAATTCTATAAGAATATCACACGAAAAGTTCGTGAAAAATTCTTTTATGTTTCCTATCTATATTTTGCCTACTTCTATTCCTATTTTCCTTATTTTATGTTAAAATTATGGTTTGATTGAGCAAACTATTTTTCTTTATTAAAGGTGGATTTTATATGGCACTTAACAAAAAACCTACTACCGGAATGAAGGACATTCTTCCTGAGGAGATGAGGATCAGAGAGTATGTTCAAAAAGTTATCAGTGAAACCTACGCTAAGTTCGGATTTACCCGTATCGAGACGCCCTGTGTTGAGAATATCGGAAACCTTACAAGCAAGCAGGGCGGAGATAACGAAAAGCTTATTTTTAAGATTTTAAAAAGAGGAGAGAAGCTTGATGTCGCCAACGCAACAACCGAAGATGAAGTTGTTGACGGAGGACTCAGATATGACCTTACGGTTCCTCTTGTAAGATATTATTCAAATAATTCGGGAAGTCTTCCTACTCCTTTTAAGGCTCTTCAGATGGGAAATGTCTGGCGTGCCGACAGACCTCAAAGAGGAAGATACCGTCAGTTTATGCAGTGTGATATCGATATCCTCGGTGAGCCTTCGAATCTTGCTGAGATAGAGCTTATTCTTGCTACTACCACGACTCTTGGAAAGCTTGGATTTAAGAATTTCCAGATAAGGATAAATGAACGCCGTATTTTAAAAGCTATGGCTGCCTATGCGGGATTTTCCGAGGATCAGTATGACAGCGTGTTCATTACTCTCGATAAGATGGACAAGATTGGACTTGACGGAGTTAAGTCTGAACTTATTGAGAATGGATTTGACGAAAGCGGTGTAGATAAGTATCTTGAGCTTTTTGCAGATCCCGACAACACAGTAGAAGGCCTTAAAAAGCTTTCCGAAAAGATCGGTGATTTCCTTGATGCCGAGATCAGAGACAATCTTGCTGAGATCATTGAGTCCGTTGAAGCTACCAAGGAAGCACAGTTTGAGATGGTATTTGATCCTACTCTTGTCAGAGGAATGAGCTATTATACAGGAACAATATTTGAGATAGCTATGCCTGAGTTCGGCGGAAGCTGCGGAGGCGGCGGAAGATATGACAAGATGGTGGGTAAGTTCACCGGAAGTGATGTTCCTGCCTGTGGATTTTCAATCGGATTTGAGAGAATTGTTCTTCTTCTTACCGAAAGCGGATTTACAGTTCCGGGACAGGATCAAAAGAAGGCCTACCTTATAGAAAAAGGAATCGGTGGAGAGAAGCTTTGCGAGATAATCGGAAAAGCTCAAAAAGAAAGAACTGCCGGAAAGCAGATCCTCGTTGTCAGAATGAACAAAAACAAGAAATTCCAGAAAGAGCAGCTTACTGCTCAGGGATACGAAGATTTCGAAGAGTTTTTCAAATAAGAAATGTTCCATTTCTTATTTGAGCGCTCCGCGTAGGATGTGACCGGAGCGTAGCGGAAAATGTAAAGCTATGCTTGCACGCTCCGGCACGCAAATATTCTCGAGAGAATATTTGATTATATTAGATACTAATTCTGCGAAGAAACGCAGTGAGTTTGGAGGAAAATATGGTACAGTCAAGAACCCATAATTGTAATGAATTAAGACTGTCAGACGCAGGCAAAAAGGTTGTGCTTGTGGGATGGTATGAGAACATCAGAAGAGTCAGCAAGAATCTTGGATTTGTAATTCTTCGTGACTTCTACGGAACTACACAGATCGTTCCCGAAACAGAAGAGATG
>CADATP010000002.1 GCA_902790935.1 uncultured Lachnospiraceae bacterium
CTGTTGCCCATAATCATCACCCTGCTTTCGGTATATTGATGGTAAAATTAATCCTGAAAACAAAAAAAAATTTACTTTTATTATTACATAATACACTCAAAGAAGCAATAAGTCCAATGGTTATAATGCAGCTGTCTCTTCTTTAAGCCATTCCTTTTCCTTATCGTCAAGGAAAGGTGCTACCTGCTTATAAACATTAGCATGATACTCGTTCAAAAGCTCTATATCTTCCTTTGTCATAAGAGACTTGTCGATACTTGCCTTGTCGAAAGGAACCATAGTAAGAGTCTCGAAGCCGTAGAAAGGTCCGTACTCCTTGGCATATCCTTCTTCTCTTCCGGTAAACGAAAAGGCTTTTCCACCCTTAACAAGCTTCTCAGCCTTTAGGCAGACCATCATATTTTCAAGTCTTATTCCAAACTCTCCGTCAAGATAAACGCCTGGTTCGTCGGATGTGATCATGCCTTCTTTAAAGGTCTCAGTCAGCTTTCCTGCAGCGCCCTTAAGGTTTATATTTTGAGGTCCTTCGTGAACATTAAGCAAAAATCCGACGCCGTGACCCGTTCCGTGGCGATAGTCAAGTCCTCTTCTCCAAAGCTCACTTCTTGCAAGAACGTCAAGGTTCTGGCCGCTCGTTCCCTCGGGGAAAATGGCGGATGCAAGCCTTAAATTTCCGCAAAGAACAGCGGTATAGAGCTTCTTTTCCTCTTCGGTAGCCTCACCCATCATAACGGTACGGGTAATATCGGTAGTACCTGTTTTGTACTGTCCGCCGGTATCCATAAGGAGGAAAGCATCCTTCTTTATTACGGCATTGGACTTTTCATCCGGCTCGTAGTGGATTATCGCGCCATGCTCAGCGGTAGCGATGATGGGCGCAAAGCTCTCGTCCAAAAATCCTTCGCCTGCCTCCCTAAGCTTAAGGAGCTCATCAGCCACTTCAAGCTCGGTTACTTTCTTTTCGCCCGACTTAAAAGCAGGGTCGTTTTTAAGCTTGTAAAGTCTGTAAAGAAGCTTTGTAACAGCTACTCCGTCGATTATGTGTGCCTTTCTTTCGGAATCAATCTCAACCTCAGTCTTGCAGGCCTTCATAAGGGTAATAGGGCATCTGCACTCTACTGTTTTGGCCTTCTTTCCTTCCCCGGTAAGTTCCTTATAGATTGAGTAAGAAACTCTCTTGGGGTCGATCATAAAAGTAATATCTTTATCCGAATCAGCTCTTAAATCTCCGTAGATATCGTTGTAAGGTTTAAAGCAAACTCCGTCTTTTGAGAGAATATTCTTTACTTCGCCGCTTACGATATTCTCATTGATATAAAGGTCTACGGAATCCTTTTTAACTACCGCGTAAGAAAGAGCTACGGGGTTAAACTCGATATCGGCGCCTCTAAGTAAAAGAAGCCATGCTATATCATCAAGAGAAGAAAGAACAAGCTCGTCGCATCCCTTCTTATCCATCTCTTCTCTTACTCTCTTAAGTCTCTCTGCCACAGACTCTCCGGTATCTTCCTTTGTAAGAAGCCATACCTTGTTTGCGGGAAGGGCAGGTCTTTCCGTCCAGACTCCCTCCGCAAGATCGGCAAGTTTAATACTTGTCTTATCAGGATTTTCGGCATCAAGGCAGGCCTTTTTGTCGACCGCCTTACAAACATCCCCAAGTTCCTTTCCTCTTCCCAAAGGAATACATCTTCCGTCAAAGGAAAGAGTCTCTCCGGGAAGCATATTCTTTTCGAGGAATTCTTCTACAGTAGGAACTCCCGGCATAGCCATCTTCATAAGCTTGATGCCGGTTCCCTCAAGCTGCATTCCCGCCTGGAGGAAATATCTTCCGTCGGTCCAAAGGGCCGCTCCGTCCTTCCAGACAAGGAGATCACCATTGGATCCGTTAAATCCGGAAAAGTATTCTCTTGCTTTAAAGAAATCACTCACATACTCCGAAGAATGATAATCAGCGGTAACGAAAAGATAGTAATCGATACCTGCTGCCTTCATGGCACTTCTAAGGGCGGCGAGTCTTTTGTTAATCACATCATTGTACATCTAAAAAAATCCTTCTTTCTTGCTTTTAAACGCTAAATAATCTTAAGCGGAAAAATATCCGAATATTGATGCGATCCCGCCGGTTGCGGCCGCTATTGCAAAGGCTATACCGCATACGATAAGTACAAGAGCAAGCACGCAGAACCTCGAACGGGCAAAATTAGTAAGATTCTTATTGCCGCTTGCACCGCAGGCAAAAACAATCGTAAAGATGAGACCTATAAAAGGAATTCCAAAAAGCACTTCAAGCCAGAAATACTTCCAGGCTCCCAAAGGTCTGTATTCGTAAGGCACATCACCATCTGTAAACTTTGACATAATAATACCTCCTGTTTTTACTTTGAAATAAGTCCGACTGCGCGGCTGGTTCCTACTCTATCACAGCCAAGTTCTATGAACTTCTCCAGATCTTCAAGCGTTGATACGCCGCCCGCAGCCTTCATCCTGACATTAGGTCCTATATGCTTTTTAAAGAGCTCAATATCTTCAAAGGTAGCTCCACCGGTTCCGAATCCGGTTGAAGTCTTTATATAGTCTGCTCTGGCAGCGGTTACAGCCTTGCACATCGCGATCTTTTCATCATCAGTCAGATAGCAGGTCTCGATGATGACCTTAAGTATCTTGTCTTTGCAGGCTGCCCTAAGAGCCTTTATCTCCTCTTCGGTCTTATCATAATCTCCGTTTTTAACATCGGAAATATTGATAACCATATCGATCTCGGAAGCACCGTCTGCTATGGCCTTTTTGGTCTCCGCAAGCTTACTCTCGGTAACGCTGTATCCCAGAGGGAACCCTACAACAGTACAGATATTAAGAGACGGATATTTTTTATGAACTCTCTCGATGTAACAGGGAGGGATGCACACGCTGGCGCACTTAAACTCTACTGCTTCATCGCAAAGCTTAACAATATCTTCCCATTTTGCAAAGGGCTTTAAAAGCGTATGGTCAACATGGGAAAGCATTTCTTCGTTTGTCATATTTACCTCACTTAATCAGTAAAGAGCTTATTCTTAAGTTCCCTTAAGCGTAAGCTCTTTATCTAAGTATTCCTGCTAAATCTTATTTAAGGAAACCTCTTACTACATCGGGCATCTCTGAGATCTCGCAAACATGATCGTGAACAACGGGAGCTGTTCTGATGTCTTCGATTGCCTGAGGAATCTTAACGTTCGCAAGCTTAGAAAGCTCGTCGATAAGAGTAAAATCATCGTACTTGTCATACTTTTCATCGATGGCGTTCATAACGCTTCTTGTAAACTTGAAGGGGCTGGCGGTTGATGCGATAACGGTTACGGTCTTGTCGCCTGTCTTTTCCTCGTATTTATGGTATACGCTGGAAGCAACGGCGGTATGGGTATCCATAACATATCCGCAGGCCTTATAAACTCTTGCGATCTCCTCGGCAGTTTCCTTTTCATCGGAGAATCCGCCATAGAAGTCCTTAAGTCCCTTTCTTTCCTCATCCGTAATAGAGTAGATGCCCTTTGAAGAAAGATCGGCCATAAGAGCACTGTTACGCTCGGGGTCATTGCCCGCAATACGGTAGATAAGTCTCTCGAGGTTTGAAGAGATAAGGATATCCATCGAAGGTGAAGTAGTAAGATGGAACTCTCTGTTTCTGTCGTAATCTCCGCTCTCGAAGAAATCGTAGAGGACTTTGTTTGTATTTGATGCACAGATAAGCTTTGCAACAGGAAGTCCCATATTCTTGGCATAGAAAGCAGCCAGGATGTTTCCGAAGTTTCCGGTGGGAACTACAACATTGATCGCCTCGCCGTCCTTAATCTTATCCTCTTTTAAAAGCTGCGCGTATGCGTAAACGTAGTAAACGATCTGGGGTACAAGACGTCCGATGTTGATGGAGTTTGCCGAAGAGAACTGGAATCCCTTTCCTGCAAGTTCCTTCTCTAATTCCTTATCTCCGAACATCTTCTTAACACCGGTCTGTGCATCGTCGAAGTTTCCTTTGATGCCGACAACAAGGGTATTCTTTCCCTTCTGGGTAACCATCTGCTTTTCCTGGATGGGGCTGACACCGCTCTTGGGATAGAAAACGATTATCCTTGTACCCTCAACATCCGCAAAGCCTGCAAGAGCAGCCTTACCGGTATCTCCACTGGTTGCGGTAAGAATAACTATCTCGTTTTTGATGTTGTTCTTTTTCGCAGAAGTGATCATAAGGTGAGGAAGGATTGAAAGAGCCATATCCTTAAAGGCGATGGTTGCGCCGTGGAAAAGCTCTAAGTAGTATGCGCCCTCCGCGTAAGCAAGGGGAGCGATAACCTCGGTATCAAACTTTGAATCGTAAGCTCTGTTAATACAGGTCTTGAGCTCGTCCTCTGTAAAGTCTGTAAGGAAAAGCTTCATAACCTCGTATGCAACTTCCTGATAGCTCATTTCAGAGAGCTCTTTTAAGCTCTTATCAAGAGCGGGAATCTTATCGGGAACAAACAATCCGCCATCCTCTGCAAGACCTTTAAGGATTGCCTGCGATGCCGTAACTTTTCCGCCGTGTCCTCTTGTGCTGCTGTACATGATTTCCATAATCTTTACTCCTAAATATATTATTTAACCACCGGTTAATAATTACAACTTAAACAATGTTCCGATAAGGCCTCTTCCAAGCGAAGCTCCCACGTTTCCGCCAAGGGTCTTTCCGAAGGATCCGCCTGCGCTTCCGAGGCTCTTTCCAAGCTGGCGCCCTAAGGTTCCCGCTGTGGATGAAGCTACTCCCTTTGCCGCGCTCTTAAGAGCTTTCTGTTTTGCGGCCTTTGCTTTTTCCGCTTCCTTTGCGGCAGCAAGCTCTGCCTTTTCTATTGCCTTTTGCTCCGCAAGAGCAGCCTTTTCGGCAGCTTTTTCCTCGGCGATACGGGCCTTTTCAGCAGCCTTTTCTTCGGCAATACGCGCTTTTTCAGCTTCCTTTTCTTCGGCTATACGTGCCTTCTCGGCCTCGGCCGCCTCGGCAATCTCGATATTTCTTCTCTGTAAAAACTCGAAAGCAGAATCCCTGTCGTAGAAATCCGAATACTTTGTATAAAGAAGATTGCTCTTTATCTCTCTGTCTCTCTCGTCCTCGCTTACAGCTCCCATATAGGACTGGGGCGGGAGGATCGTAGTCTTCATAGCGACTCCCGGTACACCATTTTCGTCCAACATAGAGCAGATGGCCTCACCTGTCTGAAGCGCCATAATGGTCTCGTATGTATCAAACTCCGGGTTTACTCTGTAGGAGGAAGCTGCCGCTTTAACAGCCTTTTGCTCTGCAGGTGTGTACGCGTGAAGAGCATGCTGAACCTTGTTTCCAAGCTGTGCGAGTACTCCGTCCGGGATATCTCCGGGATTTTGGGTTACGAAGTAAATTCCGACTCCCTTTGATCTTATAAGCTTAACAACCTGTTCGATCTTTGTAAGGAGGGACTTGGGTGCATCGTCAAAAAGAAGGTGTGCCTCGTCAAAGAAGAATATCATCTTGGGTCTTTCAAGATCTCCGACTTCGGGAAGAGTCTCGAAGAGCTCGCTCATCATCCAAAGAAGGAAGGTTGCGTACATGGTAGGATTGTTTACAAGCTTTCTGCAGTCAAGTATCTGGATGATACCTTTTCCGTCGCAGTCTCTTGAGAGCCAATCGGATATAGAAAGAGCGGGCTCTCCGAAAAAGAGGTCTGCCCCTTCTGTCTCAAGGGCTACAATAGAACGGATGATAACTGCAAGGGACTGCTTTGTAATATTTCCGTACTGCATGGAAAGATCCTGTGCGTTCTCTCCGATGTAGTTAAGTATTGCCTTAAGGTCCTTTGTATCTATAAGGAGCATTCCGTTATCATCAGCTACCTTGAAGGCTATTGTAAGGAGGTCAGTCTGTACTTCGGTAAGTCCGAGGATCCTTGCAAGAAGAATAGGTCCCATCTCTGTGATGGTAGTTCGAAGAGGCATACCCTCTTCTCCGTATACGTCCCAGAAATTAACGGGGTATTTCTTTAGAGCAAATTCCTCCTCGCCGATCCCAAGGCCTGCAAGTCTTGAAGCGATTTTGTCATTCATCACTCCCCCGGCGCAGCAGCCCGAAAGGTCACCCTTTACATCCGCGAAGAAAACAGGCACACCGGCGTCACTGAAGGACTCCGCCAAAACCTTTAAGGTAACGGTCTTACCCGTTCCGGTCGCCCCGGCTATAAGTCCGTGACGATTGGCCATCTTTGGCAGCATAAAGATTTCTTCACCCTTTTCGGTCTTACCAACGAGAATCTTTTGATCCCTGTACATCTGTATCCCTCCGTATTTATAATTTTACGGGCAAGTAAGTCTACTCTCCCAATCTTTATCAGTATACAATATTATCCCCAAAATATCTACAAAATATCTGTCTTTACTATCAAATAACCAAATGTTATAATGCATATATGAGTAAAGATGATAATAAAGATCTCGTTCGGCTTGAAGGCGTTTTCCCCGCCAAAAGAAAAGACGGAACACCTTTTTACCGCTCGTCTCTCACCTACAAAACAAAGCATATATCCTTAGGCAGTTATGATACTCCGGAAAAGGCTCACCAGGCGTACCGCATGGGGCGTCTTCTTCTTGCGGCTACATATACCCGCCTTGAGGACTACACGGAAGGCAACCCTTTAAACTTTGACAAGTGGGTTGTTCTTTTAAATTTCAGGGACAATGATATTTATATCGGAACCCCTATCTACGTTGATAAAAAAATGTTCCGGTATTACTTAAGTCCCGATAAAGTCCTTAAATTCGATATGGACGATCTCTTCTATTTTTCTTCCCATAAGATTATGGCCAGAGGAGGACATTTTTTCGTCTCCGACTACGGATCCCAGATCACTCTCTATACAAGATACGGAATACGCCCCTACGCTGCTGCGGGAGTTGATTATAAGTTCGTTAACGGAGACACCTTAGACTTTAGGCGCGAGAATCTTAAGGTCCTAAACTCCTACCACGGAGTCCGTCCCGGCGCAAAGGGAAAGTTCCACGCAAGGATCCATTTAAACGGATATTTTCACATAGGCACTTACGAAACCGCACTCGAGGCCGCCATCGCTTACAACAAAGCTGTTGACCTTGTCAGAAAAGCGGGCTGTAAAAAGAACTTTATCCAAAACTACATCGAAGAGATCTCTGCAAGACAATACGCCGAAATCTATTTCAAGGTTCCTATCTCGGACAATGTGCTGAATTATAAAGCATATTCATAAAGGCATATCTTTAAAGTTTACCTGAATGTATTAAAAGCATAATACTTATACCAAACGCAAAGATCCCCGCATATAAATGCGGGGACCTTTTTTATGTATATTTGTTTTTCTAATATTACAGATCGAAGAAGGATACTGCCTCTACAAGGTGCTCGTCGATAGCTCTCATCTCTTCGGTACGGGCCTGGGTATCGGTGCAAGCCTCCGCTACGGTTGAGCAGCTTGCGGATACTTCCTGGGCGCTGGCGCCAAGCTCCTCGGATACTGCGCCGAGGTCGGTAGTTGAATTGGTAAGCTCGGCCTTAATAGAGTCAAGCTCCGCAGCCATCTCTGAAATAGCTGAGATTCCGGCTACGCTCTGGTCTACAGCTCCGGAGAGGATAGTGAACTTACCCTGAGTCTCGGTAATATACTCTCTCTCGCTTTCGATGATTCCTCTAACCTTTTCGGCAACCTGTACGGTCTCATTGGAGATATCCGTAACCTTCTTAACGATATCATTGATCTTTGCCGCATTTTCTGAGCTGCTTTCAGCAAGCTGCTTGATGCTCTCGGCAACGACTGCAAATCCTCTTCCGGCCTCTCCCGCTCTTGCCGCCTCGATGGAAGCGTTAAGTGAAAGGAGCTGGGTCTGGCTTGCGATATCATCGATCATCTGAACGGATTCGGAGATATCTTTTACAGCGTCATTTGTCGCGCTGATCTTGTCACTGATCTCGGTAACGGCGTTAACGGATTCGTTGCTCGACTTAAGTACGGTATCCATATACTCGGTAGCTTCGTTGTTTGCTACCATGATCTCGTCGGAAGCATTCTTAAGGATCTCAACGCTTTCGTTAAGTCTCTCGATATTGTCTCCGAGCTCTATAGCCTTTTCGGACATGTTCTGCGCAGACTCGGCAACGGTCTGGGATGTCTGGGCTACTTCGTTTACCGCCTCGCTTATCTGGCTGATACTCTCTACATTGTTTGTAGTCTTTGAATCAACGTCTATAACTGCTCCGCTGAGCTCACCGGCTGAAGTTTTAACAGTTCCTACAGCGTTTGTAAGAGCGTTCTTTAAATCATCCGATGAACTGATTAAAGCTCTTATCTCTCTTACAGGGCTCTTGGTGTGAAGCTCTGCCTTAAGATTACCCTTTGCAAGCTCCTCGGTATTTTTCTCAAGAGCTACGATAGGATCCGCAACAAGCTTTGCAACCAAAAATGCCACAACAGCAAACACGATCAAAACTCCGCCGCCAAGAACTATTGAGCTGAGAACAATCTGATTCTTTGCCTTTTGAACAGATTCCATAAGCTCGCCGGCAAAGCTCATTCCGTAAAACGCTCCGTCTTCGGAATAAATAGGCATATAGAAAACGTAATACTTTTTGCCACCGATGGTTACGTCTTTTTTCTCTACGGTACCTCCGGCCTTAACCGTCTGATAAATGCCGGAATCGGCCTTGGTTCCGATATTTCTCGTTCCGTCGGCATTTTTAAGGGATGTGATATATCTTGTATCTTCTATGAACAAGGTTACATCCACACCTGACTTCTGAAAACTGTCACAGTATTCAAAGCTTGTATCATCCTGAGCCAGGATGCCTTCGTTTATATCATACTCGAAGTATCTTGCCGTCGCTATTGCGGCCGTCTCAAGCCTTGAGAATGTGCTCTTTTCCATCTGGCTGTCAAGCTGAAGTACGGATGAAACCATTACAACAATAATTCCGACAGAAAGAGGGATAAGTGCAAAGAGAATTTGCATCAGATAAATAGAGATTCCACTTTTCTTTTTCATACTACTCCTATCCTACGGTTAGCTTAGAGTTCCCATTCTTGCTACCGTAAAAAAATATTTATAATAAATTACCTTGAGGTAATTATTATTAATATTTATATCGAAAAAAAATGAAAAAACTTAAGATGCCTTATTCTATTTTTCGGTATAATCCACAAAAGAAATGTTTAAATTTACAACACCGGATACGCCGTCAACGGTGCCGCTCTTTTTATACTGCCACATTGAAAACTTGTAAGGATAATCCGGAAGATCCGCTTCCTCTTCAAGCCAAAAGTCGTAAGCAGTAAGCTTAGACATTTCTATCTCTTTAATGAACCATTCCTTGGTTCCGAGTATACAAGCATTATAACCCTTGGCGCTTACAATATCAAGAAACGTCTTAGCTATATTTGTCTTATCATTAACCGATAAGGGTTCGATCCTCGCCGTATCCCCCTTTACAAATCTCATATCAAAGGCGATAGGATAATCGATACGATAATCACCAATGGATTCAAGGACAAGATTTGCCTCTTCCGTGGCCTCCTCGGTATTAACAGCCTGTGAAGTAAAGTATACGCCTACTTTAAGTCCGGCGTCCGTCGCCCTCTTTATATTATCGAAAAAGTAATCATCAAGAGCTACCTGCCCGTCTCCGTAGCCTCTTAGGCCCACGCGGATCATTACAAAGGCAATACCGTCTTTTTTAACTTTGTTAAAGTCTATATAATCCTGGTACTTTGAAACATCTATTCCAATATAAGAAACTTTCTTGCCGTCAAGATAGTATTCCATACGGTCATCTTTGCAGACAAGATTTGAAAAATCATATTCATTCTTCGGGAGATACTGGGATATGGTAACCCACTCCGTAGAACCGTCCCTCAAGGTGACTGCTGTATGTTTTCCGTCCTTTGAAGGATCGTTTTCATCTGTTCCTGCATCAGTTCCGGACTGGCTCGGAAGAAGCAGACCGTTTCCTGCGCCGCCACCCACGCCGCCTCCTATGGGATCCGGTACCTTTTCAATTTCATTTTTAGCATTATCCGTCTGCTGAGGATACAGATTCCAAAAGTCAAGTTCCTCCGGGGATGTGATCCCGTAGTCAGTCTCCTTCTCACCTGTAACAACACCGGAGTCGGAGCTTTCAGGATTTGCCGCGTTTTGATCCTTACCGGCATCAAAGCTTGAAGCCGTTCCCAGCGCAGCAGAATAATCAACGTCGTGTTTTTTATTCTTAAGCTGGGGAAGAACCGCTATCCCTACGATAACAAAAATAAGAAGGACGGAAGCGACAATCACAGCTCCCATCTGAGGTGATATTTTATTGTCGTTTCCGCCCAATTTCATATACTAGTTTTCCTTAATGATTATTTTTTTAGGACATTTTCCGGCGCAGATTCCGCAGCCTACGCACTTTTCCTGGTCGATTATCGCGTGGTTATCCACTAAGGTAATCGCCTCTTTAGGACAGTTCCTTGCGCAGATTCCGCAGCCGATACAGCCTACCGAGCAGGCCTTCATAGTAACGGGTCCCTTGTCCTTTGAGCTGCATCCCACAACGTATTTAGCCTTGTAAGGGACAAGAGATATCAGCTTCTTGGGGCAGACCGCTACGCACTTTCCGCAGGCCTTACACTTTTCCTTATCAACAACCGCAACCCCGTTTACAACATGGATAGCATCAAAAGGACAAACCTTTACGCAGGTTCCAAAGCCCAGGCATCCACTGTTGCATTTTTTAGGTCCGCCATCGGGTACAAACTCAAGCATTCGGCAATCCTTGGCTCCAATGTAATCGTAATTGGTTCCGGCCTTCTCGCAGTCACCCTTACAGGCTACATACGCTACCATTTTTTCGCTGGAAGCGGCTTCTACGCCCATTATTTCGGCTATTTTTTGGCCTACTGCGTCTCCGCCCACAGGGCAGGCATTAACCGGAGCCTCGCCCGCAGCTATGGCGGCGGCAAGTCCGGAACATCCGGGATATCCGCAGCCTCCGCAGTTATTCCCGGGTAGTGCGGATAAAACTTCCTCTTCCTTGGGATTTGTCTTAACTTTAAATACGATACCGGCCACGCCAAGGAACAATCCCACGAAGATTCCTACAGCAGCTACTACGACGCCGGCTATTATTATTCCGATATAGTTCATATTTCCCCTCCTTTACAATAAGCCTGAAAAGCCGCAGAAGGCGATTGCCATAAGTCCGGCAGTCAAAAGAACCGATGGCATTCCCTTAAAGCTTTCGGGGATATTATTGTACTCCATCTTTTCACGGATACCCGCAAGGATCACGATTGCTATCGTAAATCCTACCGCAGTTGCAAATCCGTTTACAACACCGGTTCCGATACCGTAGTTTTTCTGTACGTTTGTAAGAGCTACTCCAAGTACAGCGCAGTTTGTCGTAATAAGGGGAAGGTATACTCCAAGAGCCTCGTAAAGAGACGGAATAGCCTTCTTTAAGAACATCTCAACAAACTGAACAAGCGCAGCTATTACAAGAATAAATACGATGGTCTGAAGGTATGTAATGTTAAAAGGCACAAGTATAAACTTGTAGATCACACCGGCTACGGCACTTGCCAGGGTGATGACAAATATGACCGCCGCTCCCATTCCGGCTGCAGTCTTTATCTTCTTCGATACTCCAAGGAAGGGACAAAGTCCCAAAAACTGAGATAAGACTACATTAGAAACCAGGGATGATCCCACAAGGAGTATGAGGAGGTCTCTTACTGTTGAAGTATTATTCATTTTCAGTTTCCTCCTTCTCTACGTTTTTCTCGGCTGCGTTTATTACAGGGTTTTCTTTCGGTGCATCAGCATCGTAAAAACGCTTACTGCATCCCTTGTCGCCGCAGGAAGCACAGTCCTCGGTGCATCCCGACTGCACCTTGGAAACATCCTTGCCCTTAGCGGCAGCCTTCTTCTTAATAAAGTTTTGAAGAGCTGTAAGCCCGGCAAGTACGAAAAATGCTCCGGGTGCAAGTACAAAGATATTGATAGGCGTATATCCCGCAGGCATCACATGAAATCCGAAGATCTCACCTACTCCAAGAAGCTCTCGTACCGCTCCGATAAGTGTAAGGGCAATTGAGAATCCAAGTCCCATTCCCAGTCCGTCAAAAAGAGACGGAATCGGCGGATTGTGATAAGCGTAGCTTTCGGCTCTTCCAAGGATGATACAGTTAACTACGATAAGAGGAATATAAACGCCAAGCGCTGTATTAAGCGAGGGCAGATACGCCTCCAAAAGCAGCTGAACCATAGTAACGAAGGATGCGACTATAACGATAAAGGCAGGTATACGCACCCTGTTTGGAATAAACTTTCTAAGGAGCGAAATAATAAGGTTTGAAAGGGCTAATACCACAGTCGTCGTAAGGCCCATTCCAAGTCCGTTCATAGCTGATGTCGTAACCGCAAGGGTCGGGCACATACCGAGCATTAAAACGAAGGTGGGGTTTTCTTTTATAAGTCCGTTAATGAGGCGTTCAGCAATTTTCTTTTCTTTCATCTGCTAAAACCTCCCTTCCGATACGGCATTTGTATAGATTTCCGCAGCCGCTTCCAGCGCTCCGTTTACAGCGCCGGTAAAAGCTTTTGTTGTTATTGTCGCACCGCTTATTGCGTCGATCTCGTTATCGGATACTGCGCCGCTCTTGGTATAGATAAATGAAAGAGCAGATTTATCTTTAAACTGTGGTACAAGCACCTCTCCCGCTCTCATACCGAGTCCCGGCGTCTCCGAAATCTTAAGGATTGAAACTCCCAAAAGATGAGCCGGGCTTTCTGACGGGTCTATTCCTAAGTAGAGCACGATATCTCCGTTGTAGCCCTGGGATGATGTAGACTCAACCACATATCCGCAGAAGGCACCCGAAGCATCATACGACTCATAAACCGTGCCAACGGTTATACCGTTTTCTGAAAGTTTTTGAAGCGTTTCAGCGCTTAAGCTATATTCGATTTCTTTGAATTCCTTTCCTTCCGGCATTACCTCGTTGCATGCCTTGTTGATTGCAAGATGTTCCTGGTACTGTCTGGGCTTTAAGGTAAGCTGATAAACAAACCCCAAAAGAAGCCCGGCGATAAGTGTTATGATAAGGATTGCTCCGGCTTCTTTAAGCATTACTTTAATATCTTTAGACATATCACTTACCTCCTTTCTTCTTAAGATCGGATCTCTTATATCCGAAAGGAGTAGGTCTTGTAAACTTCTCGATAAGAGGTACAAGCAGGTTTCCTAAGATGATGGCGTAGGATACGCCTTCAGCCGAAGGACCGAAGATTCTGAATATTCCAGTCATAATTCCAAGGAATACTCCGAAAACAACCTGTCCCCATTTTGTAATAGGTCTTGTAACATAATCCGTAGCCATAAAGAAGGCACCGAGCATAATACCGCCGCCGGATAAATGCGCTGCGATAAATGCGGGGTCAAATCCGTGATGTCCGAAGATTATAAGGAAAAGCACGAATGTTACGATATAGCATCCGGGGATTATAAGGTCGATGACGCCCATAATGATGAGGAAGCATGCGCCGAGAACGATAGCTATCAAAGATGTCTCACCAATGGTTCCCGAGGTTTTACCGATGATCATATCAAAGATATTTACGCTCTCTCCCGCTTTTAAAAGAGCAAGGGGCGTTGCTCCGGTATAAGCATCGGTTGCAAAGTTTGTCATAGCCGCAGGGAACGAGATCACAAGGAAGCATCTCGCTCCGAGAGCGGGGTTCATAAAGTTCTGTCCGATTCCGCCAAAGAGCATCTTTACAACGATGATTGCAAAGAAGCTGCCGAGGGCGGGCATCCAAAGAGGGATACTTACCGGCATATTAAGGGCAAGCAAAAGGCCCGTAACTACTGCGGAAAGGTCTGTTATTGTCTGCTTTTTCTTAAGGATAAGATTGAATAAAAACTCTGACAAAACCGCAGAGGCTATGCTTATAGCGATAACAAATACCGCTCTTAATCCGAAATTGTAAATACCAAAGCCCGTTGCGGGGAGCAGCGCGATAATAACAAGGAGCATTATCCCGCCTGTTGTAGCCTTTGATCTTACGTGAGGATTGGAGGATACTTTGTATGTTGTTACTTTAGTTTCTTCAGCCATTTTCTCCTCCCTCCTACTTTTTACGCCTGTTGGCAAGTTCTATTTTTCTCATCGATTTGATGCTCTGCGTCAGCGGTCTCTTTGCAGGGCAGATAAAACTGCAGCAACCGCATTCACAGCACTCCATTCCGCCGTATTCAACAAACTTCTCCATATCGAAGTGTTCCGCAAAATCCGCCAGGGCGTTAGGCATTACCCTTCCGGGGCAAACCGAAACACATCTTCCGCACTTTATGCAGGGTGATGGCTCAGCGGCAGCCACCTCGTCATGTTCAAAAGCGAGAAGGGCTGTTGATGTTTTGGTAGTAGGAACGTCAAGCCCGAACATCGCAAATCCCATCATAGGTCCGCCGCAGATGATCTTTTCGGGAGTTACCTTAAAACCGCCGTCTGCATCGAGGACTTCCTGATAGCTCATACCGATAGGTATCTTAAAGTTTCTCGGGTCTGCTACAGCGTCGCCGGTAACGGTAACGATCCTCTCCATAAGAGGCTTTCCGTAAACAACGGCATTATAGATTGCAACAAGGGTATCTACGTTGTCCACGATACATCCCACATCCGCAGGAAGCATTGTAGAATTGATCTTTCGTCCGGTGGTAGCGTTTATCAGCATTCTCTCAGCACCCTGAGGATACTTTGTATAAACGCCCTTAACCGTAATACGCTTATCTTCATGGGTCATCTTCTTTAAAAGAGCAATGCAGTCAGGCTTGTTCTCTTCGATCGCGATTATACCGTGGGCATTGTCAAAGAGGCGGAGAAGGATCTTCATACCGCCGATAAGCTTTTCGGGCTCTTCCATCATTCTGCGGTAATCGCTTGTAAGATAAGGCTCGCACTCCGCGCAGTTTGCAATAATATACGTAATATTGTCCGGATCCTTCGGGGAAAGCTTTACATGCGTAGGGAATCCCGCACCGCCCATTCCGACGATACCTGCATTCTTAACCGCATCAAGGATCTCTTCCCTCGAAGAAAGATTCCAGTCCATAAGAGGATTGTATTTAACTTCTTCATCAAGGAAGTCGTTTTCAATGACGATACTGTTGACCATATCTCCCGTAACAACACGCCTCGGTTCGATTGCCTTTACAGTACCCGATACGGATGAAAAAACAGGCGCAGAAACAAATCCTCCGGCCTCTGCTATCATCTGGCCTCTGAGGACTCTGTCACCTACTTTTACTATTGGAGTTGCGGGGGCGCCAATATGTTGAGATACCGGGTAGACCAAAATCTCGCCGGCCTTTAGATCTGTGATGGGCTTGTCCTTTGAAAGCTCCTTCCCCTCGAAAGGATGGACTCCACCCGAAAAAGTAAATCTGGGCATCTTACGTCTCCTTTTTAAATGGTCCGAAAATCAGAACCTCTTATTGATAATTTTACACTTTTTCTCAAAAAAATACTACTATTAATAGATAATTATGTTATGATACGATATATAGTCTCTCAGATTTTTCAAAAGGAAAAAAATATGAAAATATCCAAAGAAACTCTTGAGGAATTTGAAATTAAATATGACATATCGAGACTTGCTCCCATAGACGAGCTTATTTTTCTTGATATAGAAACTACCGGTTTCACCGCCCGCAGTTCCTATCTGTACTTAATCGGATGCGCTTACAACGAAGGCGGAAAATGGTGCACTGTCCAGTATCTTTCCGAAAGCTACGAACAGGAAGTAGATATCTTAAAGGCTTTCTATGACTTTGCAAAGGATTACAAATATCTTGTGCATTTCAACGGAAACCAGTTTGATATGCCCTACCTTGTACAAAAGTGTAAGCAGCATGAGCTTGATATAAACTTTGACTCTTTCTCCGGCATAGACCTTTACAAGAGAATCTCTCCCTGTAAGGTATTTTTAGGCCTTCAAAACTGCAAGCAAAAGACTATGGAAAAGTATCTTGGCATAGACAGAGAGGATGCTTTCAGCGGTGGTGAACTTATCGGCGTTTACCATGACTACGTCAAAGATCCTTCGGAGTTTGCCCGCAATACTCTCCTCTTGCATAACGAGGATGATCTTAAGGGTATGCTGAGTATTCTTCCAATGCTCGCCTATTTTGATCTGTTCAACAACAGCCTTCATGTAAAAAAGGCATCTGCCGGAAGCACAAAGGATTACAGCGGAGCTCTACGTCAGGAGCTTATTCTTACCGCGCAGCTTCCCGTTACTCTTCCTAAGAGCGTCAGCGCCTCCGCTTACGGCTGCTATTTCCATGGAGAAGGTGACGAGGGTTCTTTCAGGATCCCTATCTACAACGAGGAAATGAAGTATTTCTACGCTAATTATAAGGACTACTACTATCTTCCCGAGGAAGATGTTGCCCTTCACAAGTCAGTCTCTTCCTTCGTAGAAAAAGAGCATCGCACACAGGCTACGGCCGCTACCTGCTACACAAGAAAGCAGTCAAGGTATCTGCCCCAGTTTGACACGCTTTTCGAGCCTGTTTTCCGTAGAGAATACAGGAGTAAAGAGTGTTTCTTCGAACTTACGGATGAGCTCAAAAGAGACAGGGCGGCCTTTACGGAGTATGCAAACCACATCCTCCAGACTATCGGAACGACATACTAATTTTTTCAGGCAGTAAAAAGCCACCGACATAAACGCCGGTGGCTTAAATATTTATATAAGATTCTACATCGGGCGCTCGTAGAAGAAAGAATTCTTTCTCTCGTAGCCGATCTCTTTGTAGTTAAGGATCTGCTCGGTACTTCCGATAAAGAGGTATCCGCCGGGCTTAAGACTCTGGAAGTATTTTTTAAACACTTCATCTTTCGCTTCATCTGTAAAGTAGATAAGGACGTTTCTGCAAACAATGAAGTTATAATCAGTAGGATACTTATCCTTTAAGAGGTTGTGCTCATGGAACTCAACTCTCGCTTTAATCTCTTCAGAGATCTTGTAAGAAGGTCCAACCTGAGTAAAGTATTTCTTTTTAAACTCTTCCGGTACTCCGGCAATACTCTTTGCGTCATAGAGACCGACTTTAGCCTTGGCGATAACAGTCTTATCAAGGTCTGTTGCGTAAATCTTTATCTGATTAAGCGGAACATGTTTGGAAAGAGCCATAACAAGTGAATAAGGCTCATCTCCGGTTGAGCATGCAGCGCTCCAGATTTTTAAATTCTTTCCGAACTTACTGATAAGGTCAGGGAAGACCTCCTTATCCATAAATTCCCACTGATCCGGATTTCTGTAGAACTCAGATACGTTGATGGTTATATAGTTGATAAATTCATCAAAGATATCTTTGTTGCTCTTAAGGGCATCAACATACTTGTCATATCCGACAATCTTATTCTTTCCGATAAGCGTATCGATGCGCCTTTTCATCTGACGCTCTTTGTAAGCATTAAGGTCGATCTGTGTAAGCTTTAGAATTTCTTTTTTGAAATATTCGTAATCGTACTCCATAGAACATACCTCCATATTTATCTATACATACTACTATACACCAAATATCGGAATTTATAAATCAAAATCTCTCCATTAAAGCAAAAAAACGACTGCCGAGGTTACTCAGCAGTCGCAAATATTTTGATTTATTCTTCGCTCTCGGATGCGATTACAGCGTCGATATCAACAGACGCAACATCTTCGTCATCATCCTTCTTGGGTTCGGGAGCAGTTAAAGCCTTGATGCTAAGAGAAATCTTGTGCTCAGCCTCGTTGAAGTCAACGATCTTCGCGGTAACTTCCTGACCGGTAGTAAGTACATCACTGGGCTTCTCGATATGATCCTTAGAGATCTGAGATACATGAAGAAGCGCATCTACTCCGTTGTCAAGCTCTACGAAAGCACCGAACTCGGTCATTCTTGCTACTTTACCGGTAACAACATTTCCGATTGCATACTTTTCAGCAGCATCCTTCCAAGGATTCTGGTCGTCAAACTTAAGTGAAAGAGCAACTTTGTTTCCATTGATCTCCTTAACGAGAACCTTAATGGTATCGCCAACCTTGAAGACCTTCTTGGGATGCTCAACTCTTCCCCAGCTCATCTCTGAAATGTGAAGGAGTCCGTCTACTCCGCCGAGATCGATGAAAGCACCGAAATCGGTAACATTCTTAACTACACCTTCTACGGTGTCGCCCTCGTGGATCTTCTCAAAGAGCTCTTTCTGAAGCTCTGCCTTCTTGGCAACGAGAAGCTGCTTGCGATCGCCGATGCAGCGACGCTTTCTGGGGCTGAACTCGATAACTACGAATTCGATCTCCTGATCCTTATACTTTGAAAGATCTCTCTCATAAGTATCGGATACAAGACTTGCAGGAATAAAGATTCTTGTCTCATCAACGATAACGGTAAGTCCGCCATCCTGAACCTGGCTAACAACAGCCTTAAGTACTTCATGGTTGTTGAAGGCCTCTTCGATTCTCTTGCTGCCCTTCTCCTGCTGGAGACGCTTGTAGGTTACAAGAACCTGTCCATCGCCGTCATTAACCTTAAGGATCTTAACCTCAAGAGTGTCGCCGATTTTTACCGCAGTAGTAAGGTCAACGCTGTTGTCATTCGTGTACTCATACTTAGTAAGAATACCGTCAGCCTTGTATCCGATGTTCAGAATGATCTCGTCAGGCTTAACATCGATTACAGTACCTTCTACTACCTCTCCTGTATGAATTGTTTTGAATGAATCTTCCAGCATTTGTTCAAAAGTAAGTTCCTCTGACATTATTTTGAACCTCCTCGATTAATTTTTGTGGGGTGGAAGCCCCTGCGGTAATACCCACCAGATTTGCCGATCTGATTTTATCAAGATATGGGTCGTCGGGTGTCTGAACGTAAAAGGTGTTCTCACAGCAGTTTTTACAGATTTCGTAGAGCTTTCTGGTATTGGAACTGCCTGCGCTTCCTATTACGATCATAGCGTCAGCCTCATTAGCCAAAACCTCGGCGGCGCGTTGTCTTTCTTCAGTCGCATTGCAAATTGTATTCACAACATGAACATTGTACTCTTTTTTTTCAAGAATTTCAACGATTTCTTTAAATTTCTTGCTCTGAAATGTTGTTTGAGAAACCAATGTATACTTTTTTTCGGGATCCCCGACAAAATTTTCAGCGTCAGATACGTCTTTTAAGACAATGCATTCTCCCGAAAACTGTCCTTTTATGCCGATAACTTCGGGGTGAAGCGGGTCTCCGACGATTAGTATGGAGTCACCGACGGCACTTTTTTCCGAAACGGTTTTGTGTATTTTTTTTACAAAAGGGCAGGTTGCATCCACAACTTCAAATCCCTTTTCTTCAAGAAGTCTGTAGGTTTCCTGCGGAACGCCGTGAGCTCTTATGATAACAATGGCGTCCGGCTCGGGAGTCATCTTACTCAAAGCCTCCGGGTCTTCAATCACTTTAACGCCCTTTTCTTCGAGCTGCCTTACGACTTCTTCGTTATGGACTATGGGGCCGTAGGTATATATCGGCCTCCCGGTATTTATTTTCTCGTAAACTGTCCCTACTGCGCGCTTTACGCCGAAGCAAAAGCCCGCTTCCTTGGCAAGGCGTATTTCCATATAAACTCCACTTATACTATCAGATCACAGATAGCTTCTACAACTTCGTCTATAGTCATATCCGAAGTGTCGATAAGGTGTGCATCATCAGCTTTTACAAGAGGCGAGATCTCGCGGTGCATATCCTGATAATCTCTCTGCTCTATATCCGCTTTTATCTTATCGAAATCGGGTGTCTCGCCCTTGGCTGTAAGCTCGTCAAAGCGCCTCTTTGCCCTTACTTCGCTCGACGCGGTAAGAAAGATCTTGGGATTTGCATTAGGAAGGACAACGCTTCCGATATCTCTTCCGTCCATAATACAGTCGTTTTCCCGGGCAAGTTTTTGCTGAAGGTCAAAGATCCTTGCTCTTACAGCGGGGTTTGCACTCGTCTTCGAAGCTGTATTTCCTACTTCCTCCGTGCGAAGATAGGCATTTACGTTTTCTCCGTTTAAGTAAACTATCTGTGCTCCATCCTCGTATCCTATGGTTACATTTGCTCCCAGGCAGTCCTTCGATACCGCATCAGGATCATTTATATCCGTGCCTTTTCTGAGGATATAAAGCGCTATCGCTCTGTACATTGCTCCCGTATCTACGTAAATAATGTTTTTCTTTTTCGCAACAAGCTTTGCGATGGTGCTTTTTCCTGCTCCGGCAGGTCCGTCTACTGCTATATTAAGTGACATCTTTTTGCTCCGTTCTTTTTATTCTACGGCATCTCCCGCCGCGTGTCCCGTCGACCAGGCTATCTGAAGATTAAAGCCTCCCGTTAATGCGTCAAGGTCCAAAACCTCTCCCGCAAAATACAGATTTTTTATATGCTTTGACTCCATGGTCGAAGGATCTATGTCTTTAACACTGATACCACCTTTGGTTATAATCGCCTCTTCAAATCCTCTTGTCCCCGTAATATCAAGTGTAAGATTCTTCAGGGTATAGAGAAGCTTCTTTCTCTCTTCTTTTGTGATATCATGAACTTTCTTCTCTTTATCTATTCCGCATTCATCCGCTATAACCGGGATGAGAGATGCGGGAACGAGACCTCCGAGGGCCGTTTTAAAGGACTTGTTTAACTGCTCATCGAAATCCCTTAAAATACGTTTATCCAGAGTCTCTTCCGATAAAGCCGGTTTTAAGTCTATTATAGCCTTTGCATCTTTATGCTTTTCCGGGTCGTAATAGGCGCTTGCGGATAAAACAAGGGGGCCACTTATCCCGAAATGTGTAAAGAGCATTTCTCCGAATCCGTCATACACGGTCTTTTTACCGCTTACAAGCTTCATAGAGACATTCTTAAGAGAAAGTCCCATACAATCCTTAACCCATTTTTGTCTTGTCTCGAAAGGTACAAGAGAAGGTCTCGGTTTAATAAGGCTGTGCCCTGTGTCATTCGCAAATCTGTATCCGTCTCCGGTAGAGCCCGTAAGAGGATAGCTTACTCCGCCGGTACAGACTATTACGGAATCCGCCTTAAGGAGCTGTATTTTTCCGGCGGTACCGTTAGGATTTTGCTTTATGGCTTTTACTCCGATCAGTTTATCACCTTCGGTTACAATCTCCCTAACCGTTGTATGTAATCTTACTTCAACGTTTTTTTCGGAAAGTATTCTTTCAAAGGCCTTTATGATGTCGGAGGAATGGTCTGAAACCGGAAAAACCCTCTCGCCTCTTTCGGTCTTTAAAGGGCATCCGGCTTTTTCTATCATATCCATCAGCGCCTGATTGTCAAAGGAATAAAAGGCACTGTATAAAAACTTTTTATTTGTAACAACATTTGAAAGCAAAGTCTCCACATCGGCGCCATTGGTTACATTGCACCTTCCTTTGCCTGTGATGAAAAGCTTTTTTCCAAGCTTTTCATTTTTTTCCAAAAGAACAACACTGTGTCCTTTTTCAGCCGCGGCTATGGCTGCCATCATTCCCGCAGGGCCGCCGCCAATTACGCAAACATTACTCATTCTTTTTTTCTTCCTTTTTTCTCAATGAATAATTGAGAATAGGCTCGGAATTGATGAAATTGATCTCATCATTAAGGTATACCTGGTAGTTGCCCCAGACATCTTCAAGGGTCTTAAGGTCTTTATTGACCTCCTCGGGCCTTTTAAGACACATTGCCACAACAAGAGCGTTGATGATGCTAAGAGGCGCAACAAGGGAGTCAACGATTGAAACCATATCGCTTCTTGCAAAGAGGTTACAGGAAGAGTACAGGTTCATGGGCGAATAGGCCGAGTCTGTAATGGAGATGATCTTCGCTCTCCTGTCGCTGGCAAACTCCATGGCCTTTAAGGTTCTCATAGAATATCTCGGAAAGCTTATTCCAACAAAGCAGTCTTTTTCGCTTATCCTGAGCATCTGTTCAAAGGTTTCCGTTGTTGATGTTGTATTTAAAAGTACTACATGATCCCGGATCATATTGAGGTAAAAGTGTAAAAATGCCGCAAGGGGCTCGTTGCTTCTAAGACCCATAATATAAACGGTATCGGCGCTAAGGAGCGTATCTACCGCGGCATCAAAGGCATCTGCGTTAAGATTGTTTATGGTGTCCTGGATCTTTTCCATATCGGAAGTAAGGACGGACTTAACGATCTCGGACTGGGTACTGTTTCCGTACCTTTCGTCAAGCTTTTGCATCTTAGAGATCTTTCCCTTGATACACTCCCCCAAGGCCTTTTGGTACTCGGGATATCCGTCAAAGCCCAGAGCCATGGCAAAACGCACAACAGTAGATTCGCTGACGCCTATAGCCTCGCCGACCTTTGCCGCCGTGAGAAATACAGCTTCGTCATACATATCAAGCACATATGCAGCTATCTTTTTATGGCTTTTACTCATTGTAGGCATGCTTTCTCTGATAACGGAAAGCACATCTTTACCTGAATTCATCCGGTTTTCTCTCTTTCATTATTCTCTTGAAAATGATTCGTAGGATTTCTCCAATAAAGATGTGGTCTCCTCATCGGTGAGGTCGAAATCTCCCGATAAAGTCATGCAGGCCGCACCGTGAATAAAAATCCACATTTTCATAAACATGTGTCCGGGGTTGGAGCATCCCATTGTTCTTGCCAGGTTAATCTCCTTAACAACATTTCCGTCCTCGCCGTTTAAGAGCTCGTACATACTCTTGCCGCCGGAGAATCCGCCGAGGAAAAGAAGCTTAAAGTAGTTCTTTTCTTCTCTTGCAAAGGTAATGTAGGCAAGTCCTAAATTGGTAAAGGGAACATTGCTCTTTTTCTCGAAAGCCTTATAGTAATCGAGGAAGTATGTGATACTCTTTTCGTAAACCGCTCTCTGGAGTTCCTCCATATTCTTGTAGACTCTGAATATAGGCTGTGTGGAGCATCCGGCAGCCGCAGCCACCTTTCTTGCGGTAACATTTTCTATGCCGTCGGTCTTTACCATTCCGAAAGCTGTATCAAGTATCATGTCGATTGTTATAGATTCTTTACGTGCCATTTAATAAATCCTCTCTTACTGCTGTTAACCAAAATATTTACGAAGTATATCATCAAGTCCCTTTATATCAATGGGCTTGGAAAGGTAATCGTCAAATCCCGCCTGGAGATATGTCTCTTTTGCGCCGATTATGGCGTTGGCCGTAAGGGCGATAACCTTTGTATAATTGTCAAGCAATTTGTTTTCTCTCATAAGAGCCAAAGTTTCAAGTCCGTCCATCTTTGGCATCATATGATCGAGGAAGATCATATCGTAGCGTTTTGCCTTGACCTTTTCGATGGCTTCAGGCCCCGAGAAGGCTATATCCGCCGATACTCCGGCAAGCTTTAAGAATCTCGACGCTACTTTGAGGTTCATACTGTTATCATCAACAACAAGAATCTCTTTTCCCGAAATATCGATCATTTCGTGATGATCAATCTTCTTTTTCTCGCTGCTTCTGATGTCGAAATCACCAATGGGTCTTGCGTCGGTAATCTGCTGTTTGATAACAAACGAGAACTTCGATCCCTCGCCGTATTTACTCTCTACATCAAGTCTGCTGTCCATCATCTGCAAAAGACCCGTTACGATACTCATTCCGAGTCCCGTGCCTTCGATGTTTCTGTTCCGCTTTTCTTCAACCCTTCCGAAGGATTCGAAAAGCTTATCCATATCTTCTTCTTTTATTCCGATGCCGGTATCTATTACCTCAACCCGGATAAAGATGTCATTGACAGTCCTTGAATGTTCCTTGATCACAAGGGTAACGCTTCCCCGCTCCGTATACTTTACGGCATTTGTAAGGAGGTTAACTATTACCTGCGCAAAGCGCACATCGTCTCCGTACATTTCCCTCGGCAGGTTGGGATCGATTTCCCTTACAACAATAATGCTCTTGGCCGCCGCCCTCGGCATAATGGAGTTAAGGCAGTTTGTGATCATATCCGTTGTTTTGTACTTTACCGGAACGATCTCCATTTTACCGCTCTCTATCTTAGAGAAATCGAGGATACTGTTGATCAGAAGCAGCAAGGTTTTTCCGGCGCCCTGAATGCTTTCCGAGTATTCGATGATATCATCATCCTTCGCCTCTCGCAGGATCATCTCATTCATACCAAGCACAGCATTTATAGGGGTTCGGATTTCATGAGACATCTGAGCGAGGAAACTGCTCTTTGCTTTTTCTGCGGCGATAGCCCTCTCCGCCGCCTCTTTCATCTTCAAGCTGTACTGGCGATCCTTGGTAACATCCACAAGAAGCAGATAGTATCCGCAGACTCTCTTGCCATCGTACATGTTTTGAGGAGTGACTTCGTAGAACTTATCCTCAGTCTCTAAAATAAAAGGCTCCGAGATTATCTCGTTATGAGAAAAGATATTCAGGCAGCTAAGTATGGTCTCATATTCAAACTGGTTTCTGTCAAGGGGCGTATCCGCTTTGGCGCTTGCAAGAGGCGGGATAGCCTTTTTAGCTGTCTTGTTGGCGACAAGAAATCTTTTGTTTCTGTCGAAACAGATGATTCCGTCATTGCCCTCCTCAAGAAGAGTTTCCGCAATACCCGATGAAATATCGTAAAGCTTGATTCTTCTGAAAAGTACAAGGAATACGACCTCGGCAAGTACATAAAAAGCGGGCATAGCCTCCACATCGATACCGATACTCTTGCTTATCGCTCTGCTTCCGAAAAATACGGTTACGCTTATTACATCGAGTACGATCAGAACGTAAAGGTTTCTTACGGACGTATCCGGCCTAAAGAGCATTGCGTAGATAAGTACGCCAACGCCAAACGCCATTATCATTATCATATAAACGTAAAAGACCGTATGAAGAGGTCCGTATTCTTTTACAAGGGTTCCTACTCCGTTTTCTATCTTGAAATCTACGGATTTGTAGAACAGCCCGTTTCTACCCATCATAAGAACACAGCCGTACATAAGAAAAGCTATGAATACGATTCCGGTTCTTATAAAGCTGGATAGTTTTATATTACAAAGAGAAATAATACCGAAAAGAAGAAACAGATGCAGGAAGCATCCGCCTATATAAGTAAGCTTGTTGGCAAGGAGGGCCTCACCGAGACTCTGAGAATGCGCAAGCCATGAATATCCAAGATTAACAACAGGTACAAGGGCAAAAGTGAACATATACTCAAATGACGCATTTTTACGCCATCTCAGTATAAATATAAGCATCATCAATCCCGCTATACCCACAAATATGTCATAATAAAATTGGATCATATCTTTCACCGTTAAGTACTAACCGTGTTTTCAGTATCAATCGCAATGTTACATAGATAGTCTATATATTATAACATGTGTAACCTAATTATTCCATAAAAATCTAAAAAAATACCCTTCGGCTTTTAAATTCCGAAGGGTATCTGTTTGTTGTTTTATTAAGCCTCTGCTATTAAACAGGGTATGCCTTGTTTGCGGTATCAGCCTGGGTCATATCAACCTTTTCCTGCTGTGCCTGACGATACTTGAAGAAGTCGGTAGCAACCTGAGGGAAGAGAGCGTAGGAAAGAACGTCCTCGTCCTGCTGCTTCCATTCCTTCATCTCGCTCTCGAGCTTATCCATCTCGTTCTCAAGATTATCTGCGAAACGTCCGGTAAGTCTCTTCTCTCCGGGAATAACCTTATCGATTACTTCCTGGTTCATAGGCTTAACGGTCTGGCCGTATTCGCCGCGAAGAACTGCCTTTGTCTCCTTAGTAGCCATCTTGTATCTCTCGCCCATAAGTACGTTAAATACAGCCTGGGTTCCGACAATCTGTGAAGAAGGTGTAACAAGAGGGGGCTCACCGAGGTCTTTACGTACGCGGGGAATCTCCTCAAGTACTTCACGGTACTTGTCTTCTGCGTTCTGCTCTTTAAGCTGGCTAACCATGTTGGAAAGCATTCCGCCGGGTACCTGGTAAAGAAGGGTCTTGATGTTAACACCGAGAACCTTGGGTGAAAGGAGTCCGCTCTTTAAGCACTCATCTCTGTAGGGAGCGAAGTAATCAGCAATCTCAGCAAGGAGGTCCTGATCGTATCCGGTATCGTAAGGAGTTCCTCTGAAGGTCTCAACCATAACTTCGGTAGCGGGCTGTGAGGTACCCATAGCAAGAGGGCTCATTGCGCAGTCGATAACGTCTACGCCTGCCTCTACTGCCTTAAGGTAAGTCATTGAAGCTACACCTGAGGTGTAGTGGGTGTGGAGCTGGATAGGAAGCTTGGTGTTCTCTTTCATAGCCTTGATAAGCTCGGTAGCCTTGTAAGGAACAAGAAGTCCTGCCATATCCTTGATGCAGATTGAATCTGCACCCATCTCCTCGATCTGTTTAGCCATATTAGCCCAGTACTCGAGGGTATATGCATCTCCGAGAGTGTAGGATAGAGCAACCTGTGCATGTCCTCTTCCCTCCTGCTTCTTGATGCGGTTAGTTGCGTTAACTGCTTCCTGAAGGTTAGGCATGTAGTTAAGGCAATCGAAGATTCTGATGATGTCGATTCCGTTAGCGATTGACTTCTCAACGAAGGCATCAACTACGTCATCTGCGTAAGGACGATATCCTAAGATATTCTGTCCTCTGAAGAGCATCTGAAGCTTTGTGTTCTTGAACTTGTCACGAAGCTTACGAAGTCTGTCCCAAGGATCTTCCTTGAGGAATCTGAGGGATGCATCGAATGTAGCACCTCCCCAGCACTCTACTGAGTGGTATCCGACCTTATCCATCTTCTCTGCAATAGGAAGCATGAATTCGGTAGGCATTCTTGTAGCGATAAGAGACTGGTGTGCATCACGGAGCACGGTCTCGGTTATCTTGATGGGTTTCTTTTCTATTTCTGCCATGTTTATTCCTTTCCTGATCTATATAAAAATAAACTGTAATTTGATTTTACCTAGTCACGGTTCAGCCAGTATGAATTGCGTTTGACCCTGTAATCAACAATCATACTATCAGTATCCAGGATTTCATAGTTTAAGCTATGGGTGAGCGAAACACGTCGGGAGCGCAAGCAAAATGTCGGAGCATAAACCGGTCCCGAGAGCATTGTTCGAGCAGCTCGCCATATGAGGCGAGCGTCGCGAGTTGCTCGAGGGCGGTTTCGAACTTTGCGGAGACAAATTTTGCGTTAAGCGCGGAGACGTAGCGAATCCCATACTTAAAACATGAAATCCGTAACCGGATAATAAATGTATGGTATATCAGAACACTCCGAAGATTGCCATGAAGGTTCCGGCGGCAACGGCGGTTCCGATAACGCCGGCTACGTTAGGTCCCATAGCATGCATAAGGAGGAAGTTGGTGGGATCTGCTTCCGCACCGACTTTCTGTGATACGCGGGCTGCCATAGGTACTGCGGATACTCCGGCAGAACCGATAAGGGGATTAACCTTACCCTTGGTGGCTACACACATGATTTTTCCGAAGATAACTCCGGCTGCGGTACCGAATGCGAATGCAACAAGTCCGAGTCCAACGATCTTTAAGGTGCTGACGTTGAGGAATGACTCTGCACTGGTGGTAGCTCCTACGGAAGTACCGAGAAGGATAACTACGATATACATCATTGCATTTGAAGCAGTTTCTGTAAGCTGTCTTACCACTCCGGACTCCTTGAAGAGGTTACCTAGCATCAGCATACCAACAAGAGGAGCTGTGGTAGGAAGGATAAGGCAAACAACTATCGTAATGATGATAGGGAAAAGAATCTTCTCAAGCTTTGATACGGGACGAAGCTGACCCATCTTGATCTCACGCTCTTTCTTGGTTGTGAGAAGCTTCATGATAGGGGGCTGGATAATAGGCACGAGGGACATATAGGAATATGCCGCAACGGCTATAGGTCCGAGGAGTGCCGTCTGTCCAAGCTTTCCGGCAAGGAAAATGGATGTAGGTCCGTCCGCACCACCGATGATGGAAACAGCGGCAGCTGCCTTGTCGTTAAATCCGAGAGCGATCGCTCCGAAGTAAGCGGCGAAGATACCAAACTGTGCCGCTGCACCGAGGAGGAAGCTCTTAGGGTTCGCAATAAGTGGACCGAAGTCGGTCTGTGCTCCTACACCGAGGAAGATCAGTGAAGGAAGAATTGCGAGCTCGTCAAGTTTATAGAAATAGTAAAGGAGTCCGCCCTGCCCGTTGGCTGCGCTCTCCGCACTGCGGATAATGTCCGGATAAATATTTACAAGGAGCATACCGAATGCGATGGGAACTAAAAGGAGCGGCTCAAACTCGTGGCGTATTGCCAGATAAAGGAAAAAGCAGGCAACAAGGATCATCAAATAGTTTCCCCATGTTAAATTGAAGAATGCTGTCTGATGAAGCAGGTTGCTCAGCGTATTAGCTACGTAAGCCATTTAATTACCTCCAATATTGCGTAAATACGCAAGTTTCTCGCTCTTATTAGTTAAGGGTTGCAAGGCAAGCGCCTGCTTCGATAGCGTCTCCGACTGCAACGTCGATTGATGCTACGGTTCCGTCCTGGGGAGCAACTACGGGGATCTCCATCTTCATAGCCTCGATGATAACTACTGCATCACCCTTCTTAACGGCATCTCCGACCTTCTTCTCAAGCTTGAATACCTTACCTGCTGCGCCGGCTTCTACCTTAACAGAACCTGCGCCTGCAGCTGCCTTGGGTGCTGCAGCGGGTGCTGCCTTGGGTGCAGCCTTGGGAGCTGCGGGAGCCTTTGCTGCTACGGGTGCTCCTGAAGTAGCGCCCTCTTCTACTACAACATCATATACGTTTCCGTTCACGGTAATAGTATAGTTTTTCATTTATTAATCCTCCATAAAGTTAAAATAGATTATCTTCTTCTGCGAATTGAACGGACAACGTATCCGTCTGTGCTGCCGCTTCCTTCGTATGCTGCGATTGCTGCTGCGATAACGGCTACAAGTTCTGTATCGTCCTCGGCAGACTCGCTGGCGATTATCTGGTTGACAGCGTTTTCAATGCCTACTTCATTAGCGCTCTTAGCTTCCTTAGCGGCTTTCTTTCTCTCCGCCCCAGCTTTCTGGATCTTGGGAATAACTCCGAAGACGCTGATAAGAAGGCTTATAAGGATGAGAACGATAAATACTGTTCCCATTCCCATAAGGGTATTGAGTCCTGCTTTGCTCATCTTCTGAGACATTGTGTAATTCTCGGTAAGAGAAGCTGACTCGAGTTTCATAAACATATCATTGCTGAAAATGATTTCGGCGGTAGCAGATCCCTTTTCACACTCGACAGGTACGCTGACGACGATCTGGTCATCATCGATATAAGATTTTACCTCACCGGTAACGATAGCACCGGTAGCGGAATCCTTTTTCATACTTCCGAGAGATTCAGCTGCAGATATGAAGCTGAGCCTTGCATTGTAGAATCCGTATCCGTCGGTCTCAAATCCGAAAAACTGCTCAGCAGCATTTGCAACCTCTTCCATGGTATATTCATCCCAGGGAATGTTGCCGTATTGCGCTTCATAGTTGTCGAAGGTTCCGTCGGTGAAGAATCCCATGCAGGGAAGCACCTGTCCTACGGCTCTTGATTCAGCCGCATCAAGCTTTTGCGATTCGTATGCGGTATGGTCTGCATCGGTATTACCGCAGGCAGTCAGACCGAAAACGCAAAGGGCAGCCGCCATAAAGATTTGAATTTTCTTCATGTTCCGTCCACCTTTCTTAAATTGTCAAATGCTTTTTGTCGTAAGGAATCTCTTCCTTTGAAAGGAGCATCTCGAAAGCACCGATAACGTATTTTCTGGTATCAGCGGGCTCGATGATCTGGTCAACATAACCTCTTCTTGCTGCGCTTGCGGCTGCAAGAGTAAGCTCCTCATATTCTTTAGCCTTGGCATCGATAACATCGCTTCCCTGGCCTTCGTACATGATCTTTGCAGCAAGCTTGCTGTCCATGGTTCCGATCTTTGATCCGGGCCATGCGATAGTGATGTCGCATCCGATAGCCTTGGAGTTCATAACGTTTGCTGCGGTTCCGTATGCCTTTCCTACGATAACATTAACCTTGGGAACTGTAGCTCCGGCAAATGCAGCGGTAAGCTTAGCAGCCGCTCTTGCGATAGTCTTTTCGGAAGCAACGGTAGCTTCGTATCCGGTAACGTTGGTAAGTGAAAGAACAGGGATGTCAAAAGCATCACAGAACTTAACAAACTCTTCTGCCTTGTAGCATCCTGCGGTGGTAAGAACGGTTCCGAACTTCTCACCCTCCATATCTCCGTCAGGAAGGATCTCGCTTCTGTTAGCTACTGCACCGACGGTTACTCCGTCAAGACGGATAAATCCGGTAACCATCTCGGAAGCAAAGCTGCTCTTGATCTCAAAGAAATCATTGTCATCAGCGATAACCTTTAAAAGCTCAGCGGTATCTCCGGCAAATCCCTCGAGATTATCAAAGGTGCGGTTGAGATCGTCTGTGCATTCGATATCGTTAACATCATAATTGTTGGCAGGAAGGAAATCTACCAGGGATCTGATTGCCTGATAAAGGTCCTCTTCCTCGTCAACTACATCAACAAGACCTGCTTCTACAGCCTGGAATGCGGCTGAAGCGGTGTTGTTCTTTTGCTCGGTGTTGCCGTCAAGGGCGTTGGGAGAATTAACAAAAAGCTTTGCATTATCTCTGAGCATAAAAGTAAAATCGGTAAGAGTAGGGAACAGAGCAAGTCCGCCGCCACACTTTCCGACAATGGCTGTGATCTGAGGGATCACGCCGGACGCTGCTACCTGCTTGGCGTAAACTTCGCCGAATGCATTAAGCGCATCTGTTGCCTCCTGAAGTCTTAAACCTGCGCAATCGATGATACCGATAACGGGTGCGCCCATTTTAAGAGCAAGATTGTAGATGTTTACGATCTTGCGGGCATGCATTTCACCGATAGTTCCGCCGAGAACAGACGCATCCTGACTGTATACATAGACAAGATTGTCATTGATGGTACCGTAACCGGTAACACATCCGTCTGAGGGCAGCTCTGCCGGCTTCATATTAAAATCAGTAGCTCTTGCGGTAACAAGAGAGCCGATTTCAACGAAACTGTTGTCGTCGAGCAGCTGTTTGATTCTTCCGCTCGCTGCTAAATTAGTGCTCATAAGTTAACCTCCATAGTATATATGATAAGAGAAAAGCACAATTTTCCCCATTTTTATTATCTTAAACATAATAGCACAAAAAAAGCGATTCGCATATAGCGAACCGCCGAAGATTTAGCTAAAAATAGTATAAATTTCGGAAAATAATATAAATTGCACACTAAATATCCAGTTTTAATTGAATCTCTTCTTCCGCCTGTTTTTTAAACTCCTCTATCTGAACGGGATTGATCTCGGGAAGTTCATCAAGGCTGTGTACACCAAAGCTTCTTAAAAACTGCTCCGTTGTACCAAAAAGCAGGGGCTTTCCGGGGGCATCAAGCCTTCCCAGTTCCTGTATAAGGTCATACTCTAAGAGCTTATTGATGGCATGGTCGCAGGAAACGCCTCTTACCTTTTCGATTTCGATCCTTGTAACTGGCTGCTTGTAGGCGATGATGGAAAGAGTCTCAAGCACCGTATCCGTAAGCTGGAATTTGGGGGGATTCTTCGCTATCTTGATAAGTGAATCATATATCTCGGGCTTTGTGCAAAGCTGAACGGCGTTTTCAAACCATGTGAGCATGATCCCGCGCTCGTCTGATTTATAATCCTCGCTCATCTCCTCTAAGATCTTTCTCGTAGCTTTTTTGTCCATCTCGATGACGTCGGCAAGTCTTCCGATCTCCACGGACTCTCCCATAGAAAAGAGTACGCCTTCAAGTATCATTTTGGCTTTTTTATTATCCATTTTCTTTAGCTCTCATTCGATGTGATTATAATATCGTCAAATATATCATCCTGATGTATTGTGATCTCACCGTCATGCATCATCTCAAGGATGATAAGGAAAGTAACAATGATCTCGGCACGGCTGTTTTGCTTCTCCAAAAGCTTTGTAAAGGAAAAGGTTTTGTGCGTCTGGGCGAAGGCTCTTACGTAAAGCACCTTCATATCCATATCGATCTCTTCTTTTTCGATCTTTCCGTACTGGCTTCGTATAGGGTCAACACGGTCTTCCTGTCTTCTGATGATGGTCTTGAAGATTTCATGGAGTTTGGAGAGGTTCATATCTCCAACCAGCTCTTCATAATCAACGGGAGGGACGAAGTTTGCGACCTCCTTGGGAAGGTTTCTCTTCCTGTAGAAAACCGTAGCCGCATCCACCTGTCTGTCCCTTAGTTCAAAGGACATATACTTATACATCTTGTACTCAAGGAGCTTCTCAACAAGTTCGGCTCTGGGGTCTATCTCCTCTCCCTCTTCATCAACCTCGGGAGGAAGAAGCATCTTACACTTGATATCGATAAGAGTAGCCGCCATAACAAGGAACTCGCTCATCACGTTCATATCCTCGGTATCCATCTTTTTGATGTAATCGAGGTACTGCTCCGTAACAAGTACTATGGGAATATCGTATATATCAATCTTATTTTTCTCGATGAGGTGCAAAAGAAGGTCAAGGGGGCCTTCGAATACCTCAAGTTTAACGGGAATAGCCATTTTAAGCCTCTATTTATTATCTTTTTCGGGGGTAAAGCTTACAACCACAAGATCTCCGGGATTAAACATCCTGAAGGGGATGGTGTGAAAACCCAGCCCTCTTGATACTATCATGGTTGTGGAGCTTTTTTTATACTCTCCCTGGTAATACTTAGGGAAAAATGTAGCATTGGGCGAAAGTACACCTTTATTTATAAAAGGAATCCTTACGATTCCTCCGTGAACATGTCCGGAAAATACTATATCCGCGCCGTACTCGCAATAATCTTCAAAGAAGTCTGGGTTATGGGCAAGGAGAATATTGCAGTACTCCTTATCGGGCTCACCAAGCTCCGATAAAAGCTCGCCCTCTTCCATGGGGATGATCCCCAGGCGCTTATAATGCTTTTTGTTTATCTCGGATCCGATAACGGTAACCCCGTATTCATCAAGCCTTTCTCTTTCGTTTACGAGAAGCTTGATGCCGTATTCTTTGACTGCCTCGCAGAATACGTCGTACTGGTCTCCGTATTTGTCTCTGTATATATCAAGTCTCATCTCATGGTTTCCGTTTTCGTAATAAACGGGATACTTTGATGAGATATCTTTCAAAAACTGTAAGGTGCCATCGATATTTTCATTGGGATGGCCGTTTATCATATCCCCCGCTATAAGAATAATATCGGGCGATGCTTCTTCTATCGCCTCTAAGAGCTTTTTATTGTCTCTGCCGAACTTTTTGTTATGAAGGTCTGATAAAACAACAGCAGTAAAATCTCTTTTGATAGACGGGTGTCTGTATGTATATTTGCTAATTGTAAAACGATTGGTATCAAAAACCGCGACCCATATAAGAAATAATACGAGCGCTGCGATTACAGTTATGATAATGTCTCGTACCATCATAGATTTACTACTCCCGATCCTTCGCATCCCCAATTCCCCCAATCAAGGAAAAAAGCCCCTGACAAATAGCCAGGGGCCTGATTTACGTTAGTTAAACTTACGCTTTCTGGCAGCTTCAGACTTCTTCTTACGTCTGACGCTGGGCTTCTCGTAATGCTCGCGCTTACGAATTTCCTGCTGGATACCTGCCTTAGCACAGCTTCTCTTGAAGCGGCGAAGTGCGCTGTCCAGAGATTCATTCTCTTTTACGATAACGCTTGACATGCTTTCTTGACCTCCCTTCAGTCCCATGAGACTGACTCAGGTTTTGTGACTGCGAAATCTACAGTCCGTTTCAAATTATATCCGCAAATGCACTACATGTCAACAAAATTTTTTAACCTGCAATGATTTTGCAAATTTCTTCGTATGAAGAGCCCATAAGAATCTCAAAAGTACCGGGGTGGATTCTTCTGTCGTATCCGTTCCGGATCATATAGCTGTTAAAGTCTGCGGCATCTTCTATAAGACCGGCTCCGGCAAGAATTGCGGCCGCTGTTTCCGAAGCGGCGCCTCTTGCGATAGAGATCGTAACCTTGCTTCCGTCGGCAGGTTTAGTCTCCTGCGCTGCGGGTTCTTCGGACTTAGGTTCCTCTGCCTTAGCTTCCTCAGGCTTTGTTTCCTCTGTCTTAGCTTCCTCCGGCTTTGTTTCCTCCGGCTTTGTTTCTTCGGCCCCGGCTTCCTCTACCTTTGTTTCGTCAGGCTTAACTTCCTCGGCCTCAGTTTCTTCAGGCTTTGTCTCTTCAGCCTTAACTTCCTCGGCCTCAGTTTCTTCAGTCTTTGTTTCCTCAGCTTCAGTTTCTGAGCCTGCCTCTTCTTCCGTTTTTTCTCCGGAAGCAGTTCCCTCTTCGGGATTTACTTCTTTAAGTTCATCGGTTTGGGGTTCACCGGTTTCGGCGGCGGCTTCTTTTTCCGCATTCATAGCAGATGCAGCGTCGGTAAGTGAGTAGCTGTTGCCGTCCACCATACCGAGGGCGGCGGCTCTTTCCCTTATCTCGGCGTCAGTCATCTCGCCTTTGTTGTTTTTTAGATTAACGGCTATAAGAATAAGAGCTGTTACAAGGATTCCTATTCCGAGGCCGCGCATATAAAATCTGATCTTCGTGTTCATATTGCGCTCACTTTACTTAGCGTGTAGTCCTATAATAAGAGAAACCTCTCCCACTCCCATATCGAGGGCTCTTGCGATCTCAACATCGCTCTTCCCAAGTTTGTGAAGTGCGATAACCTGATCGTGAAGAAGATCCTGGGGAGTATCCTTTATCTGAGGTACATCCTCGGTGGGGATATCGGCGGATGATTCCTGAATATCGGACTTTTCAGTATGGTTTTCCTTGGCGTACGCTTCGTCGGCCTGCTCAAGAGCAAACTCTGCCCACTTTAAGGTTCGTATTTCAGGTTCTTTTGAGGCTGCAACCGGCGTCTGCTCATCGGAGGCGCTAAAGCTTTCTGCAGCCTTTTCAGGCTTTGGAAGGGTACCCGCTGCAGATGCAGCAGGAAGGCTGTCTGCAGAAAGACTCTTAAAGCCGGTAATGGCAGCTTCAGCCTGAGCAGTACTTTCTCTCGCATCCTGGGCTGCGTCCTTTGCTTCCAGTGCGTTTTCCTTGGCGGTCTTAGCCACTACGCTTGCCTCGGAAACCGTGTTTTTAAGGTCTTCATGCTTACTGCTTAACATATCATATAAGAACATAACCTCGTTATGGTTCTTGTTTATCTCGTCAAGTACAGTATCCGAATATTCATTTACGGCCATTATCTTTTCGTTAGAAATACGCTCAAGGCTTCTTTCTGTCTTTTCCTGAGCGTATTCAATCGATTCGTCGATAACTCCGTCTATATGATTTCTGAGCTCATCAATCTCCGCTTTTACTTTAAGCTTTACCTCGTCTCCTATCATATCCTTGATATCTTCGGAGGCTTCCTTTTTCCCTACGGGGATTACAAAGCTCAGTATAAATAAGGCCGCTCCGCATATAAGCAGCACAATCTCTAATGGTGTCATCTTAATCCGATCCTAATCTTTAGATTTTTAAATCAAAGCCGCCTGACGGTCCTTTTACAACCATCTTTTCTATAGGCTTTTTGTTTTCGCCCTGTTTATTTCTTCCGCTTCCGCCGTCTCCATGATATTCATTGGAGCCCTTGTCCTTGGCATCGTGGCGATTGGAATGCCAGCTGCTTTCCGATGTAGTTACAACGTCGTTGTTCTGAATCGTTTCCTTTTGCTCTCTGGCGATGTTGATATGGCTCTGATCAACTTCGGGCTTAACATCTTCGTTGTGTTTAATAAATGTGTAATCCTGTGCCCTTACAATAGGGGCGATATCGAGTCCTGCCATATCGTTCCTCCTGTGGTTAGAGCGGCATCATCTTGACGTCGCCGTTAACCTTTTCAAATTTGCAATATCTGTAGCTGTCCTGCACATTCATCGAAACATCTCCGATGACGATGGTTGTACCGGGATAAACTTCTCCGGTAACTCTTACCGAAGCTTTCTTGGTCTGAGCAAAGACCTCGTCAAGTTCCTTAAGCTTCGCGCTCTTTTCCTCAAGCTCTTTTTTCTTGGATTCAAGGAGAGCTACGCTCTTTTTGACGTATTCTATCTGGTCGGGAGTAAATCTTGCTCCCTTTGCCTTCTTTTCGGTAAAGTTCGTAATAACGGGCTGTGTGTTTTTGATAGTCTTTACAATCTCGGCAACTTCCTTTTGTGTAAGGATGTACTGAGCCTTAAGTTGGGGATTTACACCTACTTCAACGATAGTTGCGGCTCCCATTGTAGCTCCCAGGGTTCTTACTTCCACAACACTTTCCGCCTGAACTCTTCCGCCTGTGATGAAGCCTTTCTTACCGGTAACCTTAACATCGGATCCTGCCTGCACATTACTGTGAAGGATTGATTCGGTATCGATAAATCCGCCGGCTTCTACGGTGGAGTTTTCGATGAATTTGGAAATAACGTTTCCGCCGGCCTTGAGGACACCTTTGCTCATGCCCTTCATGCCTCTTGCGATGGTGATATTTCCGCCGGCTTCGAGAGTAGCTCCCTCAACGACGCCGTTTACGATAATATCTCCCGTAGCCTTAACTTCAAAGTTTGTAGCCACGTTTCCGTTTATCTTAACGCTTCCGTCAAAGTCGATATTTCCGGTACTGTTATCAACGTTCTCAACCTCGTAGATATTGGAAACAAAGACCTGATCTCCGACAAGCATAACATGTCCGTTTACCTTTGAGGTAATAGACAATCTGTCCTCAGAAAGCTGTATATTGTTTCCGAAATGAAGGTGAACGGTGCGGACATCCTTAGGCTTGATAACCGCTCCCTGAATCGTCATACCCGGATCACCCTTGTCTTCGGGAATTATTCTCGCAAGAAGATCTCCCGCCTTGCAATGGTTTACCATGTTAAGGTGGAAGTAGTCTACAGTTCCGTCCTCAGCCATCTCGGGATGTGCTGATATTTTGGTATTGAAATAATATTCGATAAAAGCATCCGATCCGTGACGGGGCTTTTTACCCTTGGCAACAGGCACCTGCATACCATAATAACCGGGACCCGAAAAATGCTTCTTTAAAATCTCTTCCTGAATACCGCTTCTTACCTGTCTGAAAGACATATCCTTAATGAACTCTTCATAAGTCATTCTCTCTCCGGTATCCGAAGCGGGAGTAAATTTAGCTACAGCGATCATATTGTCGGGAGATGCTGAGAAAATATAGGTTTCATTTACCTTCGGGCACTCCCCGTCTCCCAATTTAACGATCTTATCCTCTCCTGATTCAGCGTCGGTCTTCATAGCACTAAGGTCGTAAGAAATTTGCTGATTATCGAGATAATTGACAAGCTCCTGAACAACGATTTTCTCGCCGCCATCCTTAGGCGCAAAAAGATGAACACCAAAACCTCCGGGCACGGTTACCAGTTTGTAATACGCGTTCTGCAAGGCTTTTGTCCTCCTTCTCGTTGTGCTTTGCGCACACCCCAATTAAAAAATTTATTAAGCCTGGAAAATACCCATATAAGGCCCCAGCTTGGAACGCATCTTTCCGATAGCTCTTGTATGGAGCTGGGAAATACGCGATTCCGTAACCTCAAGGATGTTTGCGATTTCCTTTAAGGTCATCTCCTGATAATAGTACAGTTCAATGATTTTTTGCTCTTTTTCGGTAAGAAGCTGCATCGCTTCCCCGAGCATTTTGTATAATTCCTGCTTTTCTATATTCTCTTCGGGCGAAATAAACTGGGCCGTGGTACCGCCGTAGTTTTGCTGGGGTACGTCACTTCCCGACTCCATAAATTCATCCAAAGATACAAGACCCGTAATCTTCATCTGGGACTGCCAGTCATAAAACTCATCCTCGGTAATACCGAGCCCCTGGGCAATCTCAATATCCGTGGCAGGTCTTCCTTTCTCCTGCTCGATCTGTTTCATTACGGCATCTATCTGTTTCTGTTTTTGACGGATGGTCCTGGGTATCCAGTCCATCTTACGTATCTGGTCGAGGATGGAACCTCTGATTCTCAGACTTGCGTACGTTTCAAATTTAACTTCTTTCATGAAGTCAAATTTATCTATGGCATCAATAAGTCCAAAAATACCATAGCTGCATAAGTCCTCATACTCAACATTATATCCAAGATACATGCTGAGTCTGCCTGCGACAAGCTTAACTAAAGGAGCAAACTCGATGATCAGCTTTTCGCGAAGCTCGGGGGACCTAGTTTTAGAATATTCATCTAAAAGTTTCTTTCTTGCAGCATCATCCATCGGATTTTATCCCTACACCTCTTCTTTTTCTTCGACGTTTCCGTCCGTTGCCAATGCTATGCTCTCCTCTTCTTCTTTTGCCTTACGCTCAGCCTCTTCTTTTTCTTTATTAACCTTATCGAAGTGTCTGAGTACAACGACAATAAGGGTGCCGACGAAATACATCACCGCCATCACCGCTATAAGAGAAGCGAGCTTGGCCAAAATGGAAAAAGATTGAATAAAAGTAACAACAACCGTAATAAGTCCGCCAAGAAGCATCATAATAACCGGCAGGTATTTTTTCTTATCTGTCTCTTCCATCAGCCAAGCTCCCTATCTAAGCATATTAGAAATTTAGATCACTTTTTCGCCCTTGCCGGCTGTCTTGATAACAAAATCGCCTGTCTCAGGGTCGAATATAACCGTACGACCGTAATTAAGTCCTGTGTCTTCTGACAAAATGGGTATTCCCAGTTCTTTGAGTTTTTCTTTAACTGCCTGAGCGTTTCGCTCACCAACCTGCATCGCGGCACTCTTACTTTGCATAGAGAACATCATAGCTCCGCCCGCAATTTTGGCAACCATACGGCGACGTACTGCGCCCAATTCTTCCATCTGTCGTACGAGTTCAACAATTCCTGTGTCCGCAAATTTTGCGATGTTTGTCTGACTGTTCTTGATAGCTGTACTGTCCGGCAACATAACATGTGCCAAACCTCCGACCTTGTTGGACGTGTCGCGGATAGCAACACCAACGCAGGACCCGAGTCCAAGCGTAGTCACGGTATTCGGAGGACAGCAAGTTTTCAGGTCAGCCATTCCTACTTTAATAACTTCACCCATAGCATTCTCCGAATTAATTAAACACTGATTCCTAATGAACTAAGTATTTTTTCATATGACTCTATATCAGGTACAAGAACAAAGTATCCGTCGATCTCAACCTCATCAAAGAACTGAGACTGGATCAAAAGGATGTTATCACCGTAGATTCCGAATTCGATAGCCGGAACGGACATTATGGCAGCTGCCATATCGACCGTAAGCGCCGGCGGCGAAGGGAATATGGTGAGATTGGTAATAGTAGCAAGAGAGTTAAGGTAAGCACCGGTAATAATATTACCGATTTCCTGCATAGCGGAAAGCTCCATCTCCGAAAACTCATTTCCGGGCTGTGTCATTCCGGGCATTATCTTATCGATAAGATGCTTTGCGGATGACACTTCGGCGAGAAAGAGCATACTTCCCGTAATGTCTCCTTCAACGCCGAGGAAAACGCCGACCATTATCTGTTCGTCGCCTCCTACAGCTTCTCCGACCTGGGAAAACTCAAGCAGCTCGACCTTGGGGACTCTCATATCAATTTTACAATTGAGCATCTGGGAAAGCGCCGTCATAGCGTTTCCAGCGCCGATATTTCCAAGTTCCTTGAGTACGTCATAGTACTGCTCGGAAACCTGTGCAAGATTCAAATCACCCATTATTTATCCTCACTTTATCGAAATATTAGTTGTCCTCAAGCGAGATCATATTAAGGTCGAGTATGGAAATGAGCTCTCCGTTGTTCTTTCCTACTCCGCTTAAGAAGTTTGCCTTCTCGCCCTTGTTGTCGTGAGAAACCTTCTCGATTGACTTTTCCGAAAGGGTAACAACTTCTTTAACTTCATCGACAATGATACCGATCTGGCCTTCATTCTCGGTCTTTAAGATAATGATTCTGGTAGCCTTGTCAAATACATCTTCATCGAGCCCCATCTTAAGTCTTAAGCTTACTACGGGAAGAATCTCTCCTCTTAAGTTGATAACGCCCTTAAGATAGGGGGCTACCTTGGGAATTCTGGTGATCCGCTGCATTCTTACAATATTGTTTACATAGCTGATATCGATACCGTACTGCTCTTCTCCGAGGCGAATAACAATGTACTGAAAAGTAACATCAACTATTTTGGTCTCATCTCCGTCTTCCGGAAGATTAAGGTTATTATTTGTACTAAGCTGATCCATTTTTTTATTCTCCCTTCGTTACAGTAACGTATTTGCATCAAAGATAAGTGCAACCTCACCATCACCGAGAATGGTCGCACCGGTGATGAACTTGACATGCTTTACATACTTGCCGAGAGGCTTGATAACGATCTCCTGCTGTCCGATGAGTTCATCGATAACAAGGCCGGCCATCTTATCACCCTTCTTAACAATAACAGCAATAAGTGAATTCTCATCAATAGGATGACTCTCTGTTCCAATAACTTCGTTGAGTCTGATAAGAGGGATAACTGTACCGCGAAGGTTGATAACCTCCTCGTTCTGTACAAGCTTAATATCAGATTTTTCAATTGTCTCGATGGTCTGGATGGATCCGAGGGAAATAGCATATTTCTCGCCGCCGACAACAACCATGAGAGCCTGGATGATAGCAAGGGTAAGAGGAAGGCGGATGGTCCATGTGGATCCTACGCCGAGTTCACTCTTAACTTCTACTTCACCACTAAGGGACTCGATCATTGACTTAACAACGTCAAGACCAACGCCTCGTCCGGATACGTCTGTAACTTTCTTTGCGGTAGAGAATCCGGCGGTGAAAAGAAGGTTTATGACTTCCTTGTCGCTCATAGCGGCTGCCTGCTCGGGAGTAATGACTCCGCGCTCGATTCCCTTTGCTCTTACGGCCTCGATATCGATACCGTTACCATCATCTCTTACTTCGATGATAACGTTGTTACCATCCTGGTAAGCATCCAGCCAAATGGATCCTGCTTCAGGCTTGCCGCGCTGAGCACGAATCTCTGCCGACTCGATACCGTGGTCAGCGGAGTTACGGAGAAGGTGCATGATAGGGTCGCCGATCTGGTCAACTACGGTACGGTCTAACTCTGTCTCTTCACCGGACATATAGAAGTCGAGTTTCTTGCCAAGCTGTTTCTGCAGGTCTCTGATCATACGAGGGAACTTGTTTACAGTACTCTCGATGGGAACCATTCGAACCTTCATAACAGACTCGTGAAGGTTTGAAGTAACGCTCTCAAGATATTCGATCTGCTCGTTAAATGATGAGTTGTTTCCTTCCGATGAAGAAGATGCGGAAACAAGTGAGTTCTTAGCGGTAATAAGCTCGGATACAAGGTTCATAAGGCTGTCGAGCTTTTCAATGTCGACACGGACAGTCTGCTTAACAGCAACCTTTCCGGGCTTCTTGTCTGCAGCCTTAGCGGGAGCTGCGCCCTGAGCGGGAGCGGCTGCGGGAGCTGCCTTGGGAGCTTCTGAAGCGGCAGGTGCCGTAGTCTGGGCTGCGGGAGCTTCTTCTGCTTCGCCTTCAGCCTCTGCGGAATGAAGCTTGGTAACATCGAGCTCTTTTCCGACTGCATCGGAAATCTCCGAAACACTCTTAGCTGCTGCAATGAGATTCTCAAGAGACTCTTCTGAAATAACAATAAGAGTAAAGTCGTTCTCGAACTTCTCGTCCTCAAGATCCTGTGAATTGGGATTAGAAACGATAAGCTCGCCCTTTTCCTCGATGGCTTTTACAACAAGGAAAGCTCTTGCGGCTTTAAGTACGCAGGAAGGATCGACGGTAACATTGATTCCGTATACCTTTCTGCCCTGTTTTGCAGCCTCGGAAAGAACAGATATCTGGCTCTCATCGTAATTGATATCGTACCAGGGCTCGTCTGATGAGCTTTCCTCTGCTTTTTCAGCTGCGGGCGCAGCCTGTGCGGGAGCTGCGGCTTCCGAAGTTGCACCTTTGTTGTTTAAAATATCGTTAAGCTGGCGGATAAGAGGCTCATTATCATTGGTTCCCTCATCTGCTGTGTTCTTGATGTTGTCCGTGTATTCCTGAAGTGCATCGAGGCATTGGAAGAGAACGTCAATCATCTCGGGCTGAACCTTGATATTGCCGTTAAAAAAAAAAAAAAAAACATTTTCCATGTCATGGGTGAGATTCTGCATTCTCTTATATCCCATGGTTCCGGCCATTCCCTTAAGGGAGTGGGCTGCACGGAAAATCTCATTTACGGTATCGGAATTCTCGGGATCCTGTTCAAGCTCGAGGATCTGAGTATTCAGGTTTTGTAAATGCTCGTTCGTCTCATCAAGAAAGATTTCAAGATACTGACTGACATCCATAATTTCAAACCTCCGTTGTTTTTACTTCATGATGAAGAATTTATTTTGCGATTCCGACTCTGAGGATCACTTCCTGTGCCAAGTCGTCGAGAGGAGTCGACTGGTCCGAAAGTCCGGCCGCGTCAACGCTCTTTGGCATACCGTAGATCGTGCAGGTCTCTTTGCTCTGCGAGATAACATGAATCCTCTTTTTGGCTTTAAGATTCTTGATACCTTCAGTTCCGTCGGCACCCATTCCCGTCATAACAACGCAAATGATGTTGTCGAACTTGCTATCTATAAGCGACTCGTACATATAGTTCGCACAAGGCTTAACTCCTTCTCTCGAAGGCTCGTCGGAAAGATGGATGGAGTACTTGCCCGCTGAAGATGTGGCAAGATTCATATGCTTTCCGCCGGGAGCGATATAGACCGTTCCTTTTTCTACGGCAAGACCTTCTGACGCCTCAACCACCTTTATCTCGCTGAGACTGTTAAGTCTCTCCGCAAGAGAGGCGGTAAATCCGATGGGCATATGCTGAACTAAAAGCACGGGCGCATCGAGATTTGCGGGAAGTCTTGGAATGACTGACTGAAGAGCCTTGGGGCCGCCGGTAGAACTTGCAATCGCAACGATCTTGTTTCCGGGAACCTTGTCTGCAGTCTTCTTGATGATCTCAAGGACTTTCTGACTCTTGTTCTTTTCCTCTTCGATTTTCTCTTTGCTTTGAAATACGGGGTAATTACTGACTACTACACCGCTTAAAACACGGAGAAACTCAGTAGGAAAGATTCCTTCTTTACACTGATAAGCATTGTCCGGTTTATGAATAAAGTCTAAGGCTCCGAGTTCGAGAGCATCAAGAGTAGTCTGTGCTCCTTCTCTCGTATCCGTACTTGCCATCATAACGCGGGCTTTGATCTTGTACTTGCGAAGTTCCTCGAGAAGTTCAAGGCCGTTCATCTTCGGCATATTGACATCGAGAACAACCGCATCGTACTGATTTCTGCTGATCAGGTCGAAGGCTTCAAGACCGTTTACAGCCTTACCTGCAACTTCGAATCTGTCATCTGACTCGATTATATCACAAAGCACTCTTCTCATAAGTGCAGAGTCATCTACAACCAGAATTTTTTTCTTATTCATAGCATTTACCTAACTCTTTCTGCGAACTTTTCGCTCTTCCTCGAAGATAAACTGAATGATCTCTTCTCTTGTTGCCTCATCGATATTGTAGTACTGAACCCTGTGTTCGAAAGTGCCGGGTCTTTGCTCAAGTTCCTTTACTTCAAGGACCTTGCCCACCAATTCGTATTGCTTTCTGTCGTTTCCTCTTACAAGATTGTAAGAGCAGTAGATCATGCTTCCTACTTCGTACTTCTGGTTTGACAAAAATCTTATACCGCCTCCGGATATGTCAACAATGACGCTCCTTTTTATAGGACGATTTGGCTGCAGCCATATCTTGGATTTTTTTTCAACCGCATTTATTTCTTCCTCTTCGAGATTTCTCGCGCACATCTCGAGAGCACAGCTGAATCTGTAGTATTCTCTTCGCTGGTATTTTCGAAGGTTACTTGTAAGCTCGATAGCAAGGAAAAACATTCCGTCAGCCTTGTATCTGTCTATAACCCTTGCAAAGCACTGGTAGAGCCCTCCCTCGGTATAGACAACTACATTATACTCCGCATCAATAGGGAGAAGTATAAGCTTGGTCTTCTCCATAGGCATGAGGAGCTCTAAGGTATCCTCCGACGTAATAGCGGAAATCTTAGTGTAATACTGCTTCCGGAGTTCACTGCCGTCCTCTGCAAGCCTTACCTTTCCGCCTACCTGCGTGAGTTCAACCCTGTCTCCCTCTTTGATGAACTTATTGATCATATCGATATCTTCTCCTTAATACCCCGATTTCTTTATTTCTTCCCCATTATATGAGAGAAAAATGCCGCCATTCCTCTGTTGGTTCCCTTAAGCTCGCTCTCCTTGTCAAGAAGCCTGGCGGCGATCCGCTCGTAGGCCTGGCTTGACTTTGCGGCAGGATTTGCAAGAGATACCGGTACCTGCTGCATAACAGCCCTTGATAACAGCATATCCTGAGGTACGGATCCAAGGTAGCTCATAGGGAGCTTTAAAAATCTTTGGACTACCGCATAGAGTTTTTTAAAGAGGAGCTCTCCATCCGACTCCTTCTCAACTCTGTTGGCGATCATCTTTATCTGTGAATTCGCTGCGTTGAACCTTGAGTGCCTGCTTAAGGCTTTAAGCAGCGAGTACGAGTCTGTAATGCTTGTGGGCTCGGGAGTAGTCATAACGATTATCTCTCCGCTTGCTACAAGGAACTCCAAAACAGCGTCGGATATTCCCGCTCCCGTATCTACGATGATTATATCAGCAATAGAATCAAGTTCCGCAAGATTCCTTATAATATAGTTTAAATAATCTACGCTCAGATTGCTCATTCCGGCAATACCGGAGCCGCCCGATATAAAGCCTACCTCGCCCGGTCCCCAGGTAATGATGTCTCTGATATTTTTGCCCTGATAGATCAGGTCACAGAGATTGTGCTTGGGAACTGCGCCAAACATTATTTCAATATTTGCAAGTCCAAAATCGGCATCGAGGATTATTACCCTCTTCCCCATTTTTCTAAACTGTATGGCAAGATTGATGGCTGTATTTGATTTTCCGACGCCGCCTTTGCCGCTTGTGACCGTAATAACTCTCGCAAGCGTCTTTTGCTGCTCTAAGGCGGTTTTCATTCTTAAGCTTTCAGCCTGATCCATAGTACTCCTTTATCTCCCCCGGCGCCTCAGTGTTTTCCGCCAAGCAACTGCTTAACAATCTTTTGAGGATTGAAGGACTCGATATCGTCCGGTACGTTCTGTCCGCATGTGATGTAAGCAATGGTTGCTCCCGATTCGCATTTCATATTGTAAAGATTTCCGTACTCACCGGTCTCGTCAAGCTTTGTAAATACAAGCTGATAATCCGAGATCTCCCTGTAATTGTCGGCGATCTTTTTAAGGTCTTTGTATTTCGTAGTTGCGGAAAGCACAAGAAAGATCTGTGTTTCCATTTCTTTCGAGCTTTCGATAAATTCCTTTTGCTTTTGAAGAAGCTCTTCGTTTCTGTGGGAATGTCCCGCGGAGTCAACGAAGATATAATCGCAATCCGCAAAATCCTCAAAAGCCTTTGAAAGCTCATCGGGCTCGTAAATAACCCTGAAGGGTACTCCGAGGATTCCCGCGTAAGTTCTTAGCTGGTCCGTAGCGGCGATTCTGTATGTATCAGTAGTAAGAAGAGCGATCTTCTTTTTCTCCGTAAGGGATACGCTGCTGGCGATCTTTGCGATAGTGGTGGTCTTTCCGACACCGGTAGGTCCGATAAAGAATACTACTCTCGGTCCCTTCGAAGCGGGCAGTATTCCGTCGGATTTTCCAAACTTAAGTATCATCTTCTGGTAGATGTTTCCGAGGAGGAAATCCATAGAAAGCCCCGGCTTTTTAAGTACCTCGGCATCCCCTATGATTTCTCCGGCGTACTTTTCGTCCACCTCGTTTTCAACCATTGTGTTGTAAAGAAGGCGTAAGAATCTGTCTACCTCTTTTTCCTGTTCTATGATCTCTTCCTTTTTGTCCTTTGGCTCCGAGCCTTCCTCAGATACAGCCGAGCCGGCTTTATCTGCGTTTTCCCTTGATGAGCTTATAACGCTGCCCTCGCGGTTTAACTGATTTTCCAAAAGAGTCTGAAGATTATCAAGTTTCTTTTCAAGAGCGGAAGACTCAGCTGCGGAGATTGATGCGGCAGGTGCGGCATTTTCCCCGGCGGATGAGGCTGCAGATTCCTTTTCTTTTTGGGCCGCTACTATACCCGCTCCCGTAAGAGGAGGCAAAGATTTTTTTGAAGCTTCAACCTGGGCCTGTGCTATCTTTCTTATCTGACGGATAGGCTCCTCGTCATCCTCTTTAGCGGCGGTAAGCTCCACCTGCTTTTTTCGAAATACAGAGAAGGCCCCCTTGGGTTTAACACTTCTTACGTTCATAATAACGTATCCGTCCCCAAGCTCTTTTTGTGCGGCCGCAGCTGCTTCGCTTTCAGTTTTTCCGACAAATTTTCTAATAATCATTTTATGCGGTTACCATTCCTACTGATTGTAATTCTACGTTTGATTCTATTTCGTTGTATGATACAACGACCAGATCTCTGTAATAATCCTCAGTCATACGCTTGAAGTACATTCGCACGATAGGTGATGTTATGACAATAGGAGTCTTTCCGAGGTTCTCTAATTTCTCTACTTCTTTTCCTACAGCATCCACAATAGCTCTTGAGCGCTGGGGATCCATATTGAGGAAGGCTCCGGTTTCCGTCTGCTTGACGCTTCCCATGATCTCCTGCTCGATTTTGGGATCGAGGGTGACAACGCTGCTGGTCTCGTTAGGAGGGAAGTATTTTGTGGAGATGGCTCTCTTAAGAGCCTGTCTTACGTACTCCGTAAGGATATCCGTATCTCTTGTTGTCTGTGCGTAATCCGCAAGAGTCTCAAGGATCGTAAGAAGATCTCTGATTGAGATTCCCTCTCTAAGCAGATTCTGGAGTACCTTCTGGATCTCGCCGAGTCCGAGGAGCTTCGGAGTAAGTTCCTCCACAAGGGAAGGATTGGTCTCCTTGATATTGTTGAGGAGGTTCTGTACATCCTGTCTTGTAAGGAGCTCATCGATATGCTCACGGATGATCTCAGTAAGGTGCGTGGCGATGATAGATGGCGGGTCTACTACGGTATATCCAAGGCTCTCCGCGCGCTCCCTCTGTCCTTCCGTGATCCATGTGGCAGGAAGGTGGAAGGAAGGCTCGAAGGTTGGAATACCCGTGATTTCCTCTTCAACATATCCGGGATTCATAGCCATATAATGGTCAAAAAGGATCTCTCCTTCGCTTACCTGAATACCTTTTATCTTGATGATATACTGGTTAGGGTTAAGCTGTATGTTATCGCGAAGTCTTATAATAGGCACAATGGTACCGAGTTCAAGAGCTATCTGTCGTCTGATCATAACAACACGGTCCAAAAGGTCACCGCCCTGATTAAGATCCGCCAATGGAATTATACCATATCCGAACTCCAACTCGATAGGGTCTACCGCAAGAAGGGAGTTAACATTTTCAGGCTGCCTTATCTCCTCTGCCTCCGCCTCCTCCTCGCTGACCTCCGTCTCAATGGCGGCTATCTTTGCCTTGCGATTAAGTCTGATACCGAGGAAGATGAAAAACGCCGCGATGACGAGGAATAGAATATCGTTAAGAGGCGTAAAGATTCCAAGGACTATCATTACTCCGGCTACAAGGAACATAGACTGGGGAGTTCTGAAAAGCTGGTTCAAAATAGTAAGGCCGAAATTCTCCGTCTTGCTTCCCTTGGTAACAAGGATACCTGTACTTAAAGCCGTCATCAGGGAAGGGATCTGAGAAACAAGTCCGTCACCGATGGTTAATATCGCATACTTCGAAAGTGCCTCCTGAATGGAAAGTCCGCTAAAGATCATACCCATTGCGATACCGCCGATGATGTTGATGAATGTGATGATAAGACCGGCTGTTGCGTCTCCCTTAACATACTTGGTAGCACCGTCCATAGAGCCGAAAAAGCTTGCTTCTTCCTGGATCTTATCTCTTCTTCTCTTTGCCTCCGCATCGTCAATGGCACCGGTATTTAAGTCGGCATCTATCGCCATCTGCTTACCGGGCATAGCATCAAGGGTAAATCTTGCGGTTACTTCGGATACACGTTCCGAACCTTTGTTGATGACCATAAACTGGACGATTATAAGGATTATAAAGACGATAACACCGACGACCAGATTACCTCCGCCGACGAAATTACCGAAGGTCTGAACCACATTACCGGCATATCCGTTTAAAAGGATCTGTCTTGTTGATGAGGCGTTTAGACCGATCCTGAATACGGTGGTAAAAAGGAGGAGTGTCGGGAAGAATGACATATCAAGTACTTCCGACGCAAACATGGTTCCGAACATTATCGTCATAGAAAGCGCAAAGTCAAGTGCAAGTAAAATATCCAAAAGAAAAGGAGGGATCGGAATGATGAGCATAATGATTGCAACTACGATATAGATCGCAACCGCAAAATCTTTGAAGGGAATTTTCTTCAAAAAGTTCATATTCGTTTCCTCCTTTCGGTTATTTTTTTATTTATCTATACCTTACCCTGAAGGTGATATACAAAGGCGAGGACCTCAGCCACCGCCTGGTAGAGCTCCGGCGGGATTGCCTGTCCGATATCTACGTTATGGTAGAGCATACGGGCAAGAGGCTTATTCTCAACGATGTGGATACTGTTTTCCTTGGCCACATCTTTTATTCGCTGTGCCAGATATCCCTCTCCCTTTGCGATAACCATCGGTGCATCGATGATCTGGGGATCGTATCTTATGGCAACTGCGTAGTGCGTAGGGTTGGTGATTACGACATCAGCCTTGGGGAGATCCTGCATCATACGCCTTCTCGAGGCTTCCATCATCTTTTGCTTTATCTTTCCCTTTATCTGAGGGTCACCTTCCATTTGCTTGTATTCGTCTTTAACTTCCTGCTTGGTCATCTTCATATCCTTTGAAAACTTCCAGCGCTGGTAGATAAAATCCGTTCCCGCGATGATTATATAAAGAGCGGATATCCTTATGCCGAGGTCGGTTACAAGCTTACCGATATTTCCAAGAGCAAAGGAAAATTCCTGATCGTAAAAGGAAAAGATCAGTCCGATATTTTTCGAAACGTAATTGTAGGCCACAAGCCCTATAAGGAGCAACTTAAAGATTGATTTTAAGAGCTCCATAAGTGAGTTTAAGGAAAAGATCCTCTTAAATCCGGAGATGGGATTTATCTTGTTAAACTTAGGAGCTAAGGGCTTGGCCGTAGGTTTCCATCTGACCTGTAAAAGATCAGATAAAAAAACAACTGCAAATCCTATAAGGAGTATTGGAAGGATGATCATCAGTATAGTATAGATCATTCTTCTGAAAAGTATGTTTGTATCGTTAACCGGCATCTGCCCGTTCCAGAAAACAACCACATTCGATATCTCTCCGTATACAACGGAAAAGGCATTTTTAAGGCTGCCGCCTATATATCCCAAAAGTACTTTTAAAACTACAAAAAGCGAAAGGAGTGCAAGGCAGTTTGCTATTTCTCTGCTCTTTGCAACCTGACCTTCTTTTCTGGCATCGTCTAATTTTTTGTCTGTGGCGGGCTCTGTTTTTTCTCCGCCCTGACCCTCCGCAAAGAAGGTCAAAGTATATTCAAATATCATAGACCCTCCGCTTAGAGGCTAAATCATTCCTTTAACAAAAAGCACCATCATCTTTTTCATTTCGGTGTAGATCATATCCGCCGCAGTAGGAAGAAGGCTTACCGTAAGAAACAGGATTCCAAGTCCTACGATTATCTTTAGCTGGACACCGACGGCAAACATATTCATCTGGGGTGAAACCTTAGCCATAATACCGAGTATCGCATTAAGCATCAACATTGCCGCAAATATCGGGAGCATTATCCGAAATCCGATAAGTATGTAATCCGCCATAAAGGTAAGGGCTGAGTTAACCAGGGACTCGCTGTTAAAGATTGCTCCGTTAACCGGGATAAGGGTGTAGGTATCCTTTAAGGCTCCCAGCAGATAAATATATAAGCCGCTGGATAACATCAAAAGGTTAAAGGAATAGTTGTAAATACCGCCGGTTATTGAGGTACTCTGTCTTGTAGCCGGATCAAAGATGGTAACCATGGAAAGTCCCGTCTCCATATCCGCTATCGTACCTGCAAAGTTTAATATACTTAAGCAGATATTTGCGGACAATCCGATAAGCAGACCCGTTACCGCTTCCTTGATAACTATCAGGGCAAGCTCCACGATTGAATCGGTTACGACCGCCTGTGAGGGGGTAAGGGTATTGTACAGCAGATAAGAGATAAATATGCTGAGGAGTACTCTCACATTCCTCGGCGTATTGGTCATACTGAAAAAAGGAGCGATGTAGACAAACATGCTCACTCTCACAAATATCAGCAGAAAATATTCAAGATCATAAAATGAAAAAGAATAATTAATCATCTGTGTACGTAATAGCTAAAGGTTGTCCAAAGGTTAGTGGTATACTCAACCATAGTATTCATCATCCATCCGCCCAGTATCATAAGTGTAAGGAATATGCCTATAAGCTTCGGAACAAATGTGAGCGTTTGTTCCTGGATGGAAGTAACTGTCTGGAAAATACTGACTATAAGTCCTATTGCCATAGATACAAGTAAAAGAGGCAGTGCGGTCTCCAAGATAACATATAATGCCTGCCTGACCATTTCGGTAACGGCTTCTGTTGTCATATCACACTCCTCCTTTCTTTGCCTTCAGCAATTTATATTCTTTCTTTAAACGCCTTTAAGCCGGATACCCTGAGGGTTCCGGCATCAATAAAAGGTTTGAACTACCTGTCCGATAATAAGCGCCCATCCGTCTGCAAGGACGAAAAGCAATATCTTGAAAGGCATTGATATTGTAGTAGGCGGCAGCATCATCATACCCATACTCATAAGCGTAGACGCCACAACCATGTCTATGATTATGAAAGGTATATAGATCATAAAACCTATCCAGAAGGCGGTCCGAAGCTCCGAGATCATAAAGCTCGGAACAAGAACCGATGTCGGAATGGTTTCAAGAGAACCGTCCCACTCAAGGTCAGCTATCTGCATAAAAAGCTGTACGTCCTTAAGCTGGGTCTGGGGATACATAAACTCTCGTAAGGGATCCATAGCAAGTTCAAAGAACTCCTGTGTCTCTATCTCACCCGCTTCGTAGGGCTTAACCGCCGTATCGTTTATCTTTGTGATCGTGGGCTGCATTATAAAGAAGGTAAGGATAAGTGCAAGTCCCAAAAGTATCTGGTTAGGCGGTGCCGTCTGGGTATTCAGCGCGGCTCTTGTAAAGTGAAGTACTATGATGATCCTTGTAAAGGAAGTCATCATAATAATAAGAGTCGGCGCGATTGCGATCAGAGTGAGAGTTATAAGAATTCTTAAAGCTCCGTTTAAAGAGCCGTTGTCTCCCTCATATTCAAGTGTAACTCTGTTGAGAGTATTTAAGGTATTCAGGTCCTCGGGGCTCTCGTAAGTACCGGCGGGATCAACCGTTGTTGACACCTCCGTATCCCCGGTCTGAAGATGATGCTCCTCGGTAGCATAAGAAAAAGATTTCCCATTAAACCACAATATGCCCACCGCAAGCAGCAGGCATAATAGCTTTATAATATTTTTTCCAGTTTTACTGATTGGTCCCATACTCATACATCCTTTGAATCATCACTGGAATTCTTATCTTTTTTTAATGCCTTTTCGAACATACTTTTAAAGGCAGATTTAGAACCGTCAGGCTTAATTTCCTTAAGCTCTGACGGATCAATATCTCCCAAAAAAGTAACATTGTCCTTGGATATAGCAAGAATCTTGTAGGTGTTTCCTACTCTTACTATCTGCATCCATTTATTGTTAGCTATATGGGTGGTCTCGATAACCTCAATATTACGGCCTGAATTCTGGCTTTTTTGATAGTTTGCGAGCCACTTTGTCACGACTGCAGTCACGGCCAAAACGACCACAAAAATCACAAGCACAGTGATAAGCTGCGCGTATGCAGTCTGGCTAAGGATTATCATTATCCAACAACCTTCTTTACAGCTTCCAATACACGGTCCTGCTGGAAGGGCTTAACGATGAAGTCCTTTGCGCCGGCCTGGATAGATTCGATAACCATTGCCTGCTGTCCCATTGCAGAACACATAATAACCTTTGCGCTTGCATCAGCTGCCTTGATAGCCTTAAGTGCCTGGATTCCATCCATCTCGGGCATAGTAATGTCCATAAGTACAAGGTCGGGTGTAAGCTCTTTGTACTTCTCAACTGCCTTTGCTCCGTTCTCTGCCTCACCCGCAACATTGTAGCCATTCTTTGAAAGAATGTCTTTGATCATCATTCTCATAAATGCTGCATCGTCAACAATCAGGATGTTTTTTGCCATTTTCTTTTCCTCCAACTATATATTAATAATATTAGGGGTTACTACTTTATAATTTCCGTTACACGTACGCCGAAGCTTTCTTCGATTACTACTACTTCGCCTCGTGCAACGAATTTACCGTTTACAAGTACGTCTATGGGCTCACCGGCGATACGGTCAAGCTCAATGATAGTACCGGGTGCAAAGTTAAGGATCTCAGAGATCGTCTTTGAGGTTCGTCCAAGCTCAACGGTTACTTCAAGAGGAACGTCCATAATAAGACCGATATTCTCTCCGCCGGCGATTCCGGCTGAGTCCCCGTTAAAGTTCTGGAACTGAACAGGTTTAACATTAACTGCCTGCTGAGGCATTGCCATTCCGGGCATCATTCCCATCTGAGGCATCATACCCATTCCGGGCATCATACCCATCTGAGGCATCATACCCATTCCCGGCATCATTCCCATCTGGCTCATATCCTGTCCGGGCATTCCCATACCGGGTGCCATCTGGGGAGCCATCTGAGGCGTAGCTTCAGGCGTAGGTGCCGCTGCGGGAGCGGGTGCGGGAGCAGGTTCTGCGGCAGGCGTGGGCGCTGCATCTCCTCCGCCGCCCATCTGATTATTGATGAATGTATCAACAATCTTCTTGGCGAATTCTATAGGATAGAGCTGCATGATACTTGAATCTACCAGCCCGTCTCCAATCTCCATTCTGAAGGAAATCTTTACGAAGGTTCCCCCTAAGAAAGGAGCTATTTCTGCGCCGTTTTCATATTTTGAAAGATCAAGAAGCGATGAATCCGGCGGCGAAATGTCTATCATTGTTGAAAGCATGGTGGAGAGCGAGGTGGCTGCCGAACCCATCATCTGGTTCATGGCCTCCGAAATAGCCGAAAGGTGAATCTCTGAAAGCTCGCCTTCGGTATTTGTACCGTCTCCGCCCATCATCAGGTCTGTAATAACCTTAACATCCGATTCCTTAAGAACAAGGATGTTGGTTCCGTCCAGTCCCTTTGTATACTTGATCTGAATGAATACACAGGGCTTTTCGTAATTGCCGAGGAGTTCATCCCAGGTAGCAAGCGTAACAACGGGCGTTGTGATGTTTACCTTACGGTTAACAAGGGAATAGAGAGTAGTGGCCGAAGAACCCATGCTTATGTTGGCTACTTCGCCGATCGCATCTTTTTCCACATCGGTAAGTTCGAATCCTTCAGCTGATGCGGCAGAGCTTCCGACAAGGAAATCTTCCTTGGGGGGCTGCTCAGGTTCCGGCTTTAGATCCAGTCCGCTGAGGTCAGGTGCTTCATCTCCCGACAGATCCATACCGCTTAAAAGGGCATTGATCTCGTCCTGGGAAAGCATTCCTTCCATCTTCTATTCCTCCTCTCTTATCACTGATGTAATCCTTACAGCGTAACAGTCATCGTCAGCTCCGGGAAGTGCAGTGAATTTTTTTATGTTTCCGACATATATATCCATGTCGTTATCAACCTTAGTATCAAGTCTTAAGCAGTCACCGACCTGTAAGTTCATAAAGTCATTAACCGAGATGACCGTCTTACCGAGAACTGCCCTTATAGGGATATCAACTCTTCGGATCATAGACTCAATGTAATCCTCAAAGTTCTCATCTCTGTTCTCCTGCATTGTTGAGAACCAGTACTTGGTATTGAGTTTATCCATAACATCCTCGAGTGTTATGAAGGGTAAGCAGATATTCATAAATCCTTCAACATCTCCGATCTTGATGTTTAAGGTGATGATGGCGATCATCTCATTGGGAGCGATGATCTGTGCGAACTGGGGGTTGGTCTCAACTCTTTGAAGTACCGGAGAGACATCCAAAACGTTCTTCCAGGGCTCCCTAAGGAGGCTGACCATCATAACAAGGATTCTTTGAACGATGGTCATCTCAATCTCGGAAAAGTCTCTGGCTTTGTCCAGAGCCTGTCCCGTTCCGCCTAACATTCTGTCTATCATAGCGTAGGCGATATTCGTGGCAAGATCCATAATGATATTGCCGTTTAAAGGCTCGAAGTTAACTATTCCGAGGATTACGGGGTTTGAAAGAGCGTTGGAGAACTCGTTAAAAGTAACGGTCTCGGAGCTGGCTACCGTAACCTGTACATTTTTACGAAGGTACACCGGAAGGTTGGTCGAAATAAGTCGGCCATAGTGCTCGAATATAATCTCAAGCGTTCTTAAGTGCTCTTTGGAGAATTTGGTAGGTCTTCCGAAATCGTAGTTTCTGACCTGTTTTTCTTCTTCTCCCGATATCGAATCAACATCAAGATCACCGCTGGACAGAGCCGCAAGCAGATTGTCTATTTCATTTTGCGAAAGGACCTCTCCCAAAGAAATCCACCTCCAAGCGACGCGAGATGCGTCCGATTTTTATCCAAACTGGGTGTCGCTGATCGCGATAGCGTAAATAAAGTCAGATCCGAAAAGATCCTGGATTGCCTTTAAGATTTCAGCCTTAAGGCCCTCTTCATTGCTTCTGCATTCAGCCTCGGTCTTTGAAGAGATGATCTTTCTGATGGCATCTTTTATAAGGCTTTCGCTTCCGGCTACAAGAGGCTGCATCTCTTTGTAGTCTTCATGGTTTTTATTTATCTGAAGAGAGATATGGCAGACCATATAAGGGGTCTTTACCTTGCCGTCAGCGGTAGTCTCGGGCTGAAGGGCGATGGTGAACTGGTCCGCAATATCAAATATCTCGGTATCGGCAAGAGAAATCTGAGTAACAGCGCTCTCCTCAGTGCCATCGGTTATCTCAAGATTCATAACGGTCATGATCGTTGTGATCATAGCGGCAGTCTTGCTGTTTGTGGTTGTAACGCTGATCATCATCACAACACTGAGTCCGATGTTTACAAGGAGCAGTGCTAAAATTACGATCGAAAGCAAACTTTTTTTCATTTCTTTTCCTCGTTCGTAAGACATAACAGTTACTTTGAACTGTTGTAAATTCTGATCTCAACTCGTCTGTTCTTGGCTCTGCCTTCTTCGGTGGAGTTATCTGCTATCGGAACTCTCTCTCCCATTCCGGCGTGCTTAAGCTTTGTGGGATCAAGGGTACTGTTGTTTATCAGATAATAAAATACCGAAAGGGCACGGGCGCTGGACAGTTCTTCGTTGTCCGCATACTTGGCGCTCTTAATGGGGACGTTGTCTGTGTGGCCGTTAATCTCCACCTCGCCGCCTGCATATCTTTCAAGGATGACAGCAACCTTATCAAGAACCTGTTCGGACTCTTTTTTGAGTCCGGCGGAACCGGAATCGAAAAGGAGGGATCCCTTCATAGTAAGCAGAACGTATTGTGCGGTAAATGAAACATCTATCTGGTCGGACATATTGTTGTCCGCCACAGCTTCGGAAACAAGTTCGGCGAGCTGTTCGTTCTCGGCGAGATTCATCTCTTCCATCTTCTCGCTCATTTCCTGCAAACTCTCAGGATTTGTAGCGTCGCTGGGAACAGCCGAATCAGTGGCCTCATATTCCTGAATATTGTCTGACTGAGTCTCCGCGTCTTCTGCAGCACCCATACTGTTAATATACTCGGCAAGGTCGTTAAGCTGGCTGACTCCGTTGCTTATGAGAATACCTTCACCGATGGATGTGGCTCCGGCGGTAAAGATGCTGAAGGAGCTGCTCATCGATGCGATAAGTTCGTTCAACTTTGCCTCATCAATGGTGGACATTGAGAACAAAAGCACGAAGAAACAGAGCAGCAGGTTCATAAGGTCGGAGAAAGTCGCCATCCATGCCGGCGACCCGGCTGGTGGATCTTCCTGCTTTTTACCCATGCTTACTCACCTCCCTCATCAGAGGAAGCAGTTTCACGATCCTTGGGAGCAAGGAAGGCCTTAAGCTTTTCCTCGATTACTCGGGGGTTCTCTCCTGCCTGGATTGACAAAAGCCCCTCGACCATAACCTCTTTTTGAATCATTTCTATTGCGTTGTCCGTTTTCAGCTTATTTGCCGTAGGACCGCAGATCCAGTTTGCAAGAAGCGAACCGTACAGAGTCGTAATAAGTGCAACTGCCATGGAAGGTCCGATGGAAGATGCGTCGGACATGTTATTAAGCATGTTAACAAGTCCTACCAGGGTACCGATCATACCCCACGCAGGGCCCATGGCTCCAAGTGTATCCCAGAAGCCCACACAGGTTTTGTGTCTGGCTTCGGAGTTGTCCATCTCGGCCTGCATAATATCGCGCACAAGGTCGGGGTCGGTACCGTCTACTACAAGAAGGATGCCCTTCTTCAAAAACGGCTCGTCCATATCGGCAGCCGCCTCTTCGAGAGCGAGAAGTCCGTCCTTACGTGCAACGTTAGATAATTCAATTATTTTTTTGATGATATCGGTTGTGTTAGCGCTGGGTGCCTTGAAGATCAACGTAAGGCTCTTGAGTCCCGAGATAAAGTCAGGCATTGTGCAAGAGCAAAGCGTAGCTGCTATCGCTCCTCCGAAGGTGATAACTGCCGAAGGTGCGTCAAGGTAGCTTGGGAATCCGGTGATTCCGGCCGCTGATATAATACCGAATATCAGCATACCCAGACACAGAAAGAATCCGATTAAGGAAGCTATGTCCACTTAGATAAACCTCTTTTTCACGCAAAAATCAACATTATCTCCCCTCTTTTTTGACTCAAAAAAGGAAGAAAATGTTCACTCTATGCAAGAATATCCTTTCTGTACGATTTTACTAAATTTTTGATGTCTTGTCTACTTTCTTTTACAATTATTTTTCTTCCGGTAGTAAGTGTCAGAACAGTATCCGGCGTTTCCTCGCAAAGTTCGATCAAATCAGGGTTTACAAGGAGTTTGGTACCGTTGATCCTGGTAACCTCAATCATAAAAAAGTACCCCTTTCTCTTCTCACCATTGTATCATAATTGTATATAAATGCTTAAATAATTTATAAAATTTTTTATATTTTTAATAAGCCGAAAAGGAACGGGTTTTTGCCCGTTCCTTGACTATTTGTTTTTTTCTTTGGGAATTAATCTATTCCCCCTTAAAGCTTATTATCTCTTAAGGTTAGTAAGTTCCTCGAGAAGTGTATCGGATACTGTGATGATTCGGCTGTTTGCCTGGAATCCACGCTGGGTTGTGATCATAGTCGTAAACTCGTTTGAAAGGTCTACGTTACTCATCTCAAGTACGCCCGTTGTCATGTATCCGCCGGTTGTTGTAATATCAACTCCGATTCCGTCGAACTCTCCGGAGTTCATGGTTGCGGAATAGAGGTTGTCTCCTTCCTTGGAAAGACCTGAGCTGTTTGCGAAGGATGCGGTAGCGATCTGTCCGAGAAGCTTTGTCATTCCGTTGTCATAGCTTGCATGGATGAGGCCGTCCTTTGCGATTGAAACACCGATCATATCTCCTAACATACGTCCGGATCCGATTCCCTTATCGTCACCACTGGTTGCCGCTACGGTTGAAGTTCCATTGTTGTTAAACATTGACATGTCAGAGAAGTCAATGGTTACATCCTCAAAGTTTCCGCCGAGCTGCTTTAATCCAAGGACTGCGGTTGTAGCGTTTGTGCCGTTGAGTCCGGTAAATGCACCGGTGTTTGTATTGAAATTAACGTTGATACCGTCGATCTTTCTACCGTCTATCTCGATAACATCAGGAAGTGCTGCGGTAAGCATATCCTCTATAGTGCTGTCAAGGGTTCCGTCACTGTCGGTATCCTGTGCAAGCTTTAAGAATCCTTCCGTATCTCCGCCGTATCCGTATGCCTTTGCGATAGCATCAAGTCCTTTGAGCGCTTCTTCGGTATAATTTCCGTCTGCATCTTTTTCAAGCGGTAAAGTCGCTACCACGGCGTTTTCCGCATCCTTTAAGGTGTTTCCGTCCCAGGTGTAGGCGGGATCTCTTGTAAGAGTAGTCTTGTCAAGGGTCTGGTTTGCTCCGAAAGCTTCCATCTTGGAAATGTCGATCGTGTTTCCGTTTGAATCAAGAAGCTTTGTAAGCTCAACAGAGAAGCTTCCTGCGGTATCAGAATCCTTGATGGTAAGTCTTGCGGTGTAGCTGTATCCGAGGGCATCGTAGAAGTTAAGGTTGATATTCTTACCTGCATCAGATGTAACATCCGTGTCGTTCTGATCCAGGATTCCCGCAACCTTAGCTTTGCTTGTTGCCTCGGGGGGATAGGTCATATTTGCATCGCTCATAATACGGAGAGCCTGAACCGTATCCTGCTTGATCTCGTTTGTGGTCTCGTCTACAAGCCAGCCCATTACATTGTAACCGGTGGATGTCATAGCGAGGTTTCCTCCGCCGTCAACGTAGAATGAACCGTCGCGGGTAAAGAAGTTTGACAGTCCGTTGCTGACAACGAAGAAGTTGTTACCTGTGATCATTATATCAAAGGGATTTCCTGTTGACTGAGCTGAGCCCTGGCCTTCGATGTTCATTGTGATGGCTCCGGTCTTAACACCGAGACCGATCTGGCGGGCGTTGGTACCACCGGTTCCGGTAGTAGCGTTGGGTCCGCTGGCCTGCTGGGTTGTCTGGCTCATAAGGTCAGAAAAGTTGATTGTACTGGATTTGAAAGCGGTGGTGTTGACGTTGGCAATGTTGTTACCGATAACGTCCATTCTGGTCTGGTGGGTCTTAAGACCTGCCACACCTGAAAAAAGTGATCTCATCATAAGGCAATTTCCTCCTAAGCTTTTTTGCTCGGGAGAAGTTATCACTTAGCTTCCTTCTGTCTCTCGGGAAGCTTTGACCCCCATCCAGGTCCGGTCTTTTACATGATAACTGCTCCGTTTATGTGCGTGAATACATTTTCAATTGTTTCTGTGGAATCCATAGCCGTAACAACCGTCTGATTGGGGATGTTAACGATAAATGCCATGTCGTCCACAAGTACGAGTGAATCCTTGATTCCTTTCTCGGCAGCCTTTCTGGCGCCTTCGTTCAACCTGCTAACCTGTCCCTGAGTCATCTCGATCCCTCTGTCGCTAAGTCTGAAAGAGGCATGTTTTGAAAACTTGAGGCCGTTTTCCTCGATGCTCTTTTGGGAAAAGATCTGGCCGAAGGAAAGCCCTTCGCTTGTTCTGGTAGCCTGCGTCTTTTCTTCCTTGGGGGCGTTTCGTACCTGATTTGCAAGTTGATCGATAGAAAGGAAACTGTTTTTCTGTATGTCCATATCAGTCATCTCCTTTCTAAATATGTGTTCCGTCACATATTCTATATCGTCTCCGGAGGCTTTTTTCTTTACCCCCGGAGACAAGATTTTTTAGTAAATCAAACAATTAACCGTTGGCTACAAGAGCGGCAGCCCGAAGCTCGGCAAGCTTATCAACATACTTCTGGAACCTTGCCTGCGTATCCTTGGCTACAAAGCTCTTTTCGTAATCGTTCATGCCGTTTAAGGTCTCGGCAAGAGAGTCGATGGTCTTTCCTTCGCCCGAAATAGTAATATTGTCAACAGCGGGAAGTTTGTTCAAGGTAACGGTAAAATCCGTAGCCTTTGAATATGCATCCTTGTAATCCTTGTCAACAACGGTATCGAGGTCCGCAAGAGAGTAGAGATTCTCATTGATGGAAAGATAGGGTTTTCCGTTTTCGTATACAACGTAATCAACCTTTCCTTCGACGTAGTTGGTCTCTCCGTTTGCAGAGGTCGTCCTCATATATACCTGCTGTCCCACAAGGCCGCTGGCTCTTGAAAGATCCATGCTCGAAGCCATGCTTGAAATAGCCTCAACCTGTGAGAACTGTGCATACTGAGCGATATACTCCGTATTTGATGTGGGCTCCATAGGATCCTGATACTTCATCTGAGCTACGAGAAGCTGGAGGAAAGTATCCTTGTTCATATCATTTGATTTAGTCTGGTTGCTCTTGGAAAGAGAGTCCTGAGACGCAGTCTCAACCACCTGTCCATCCTTTATAGCTGCCATTAATGCCATAGAGGTACTCCTTTCTTATGCACGGGCATCCATCGTCTGTCCGTTTGCAGCCATCATCTCGGCCGCTATGCGCTCGTCGTCTTCAAGTCCCTCGAGGTCCTCATCCTCAAAGTCAGAAGAAAAGCTTATCTTTCTGACCTTGTTTTTATCCTTGCTCTCGCTCTCTTTATTCTCTCCGCTTCCTTCGGAAAGGTTTTGATCGCTTAGCTGAGCTCCGACGGATACTTCAATGGAATTAACCTTGATACCCTGTTCTTCGAATCTCTCCTGAAGCTGTATCATCTGGTTTTCTAAGACTGCTCTTACCTGTTCATCGGCTGCGATGAAGTTTGCGGTAACGGCTCCGTCCTTATGTACCAGATTTATCTGGATATTTCCGAGGGATGCGGGATGGAGCTGCATTTCGAGGCTCTGCATATCGGGCTTAACCTGTGAACGCATATAATCCATTATCTGGTTCGCAATCTCCTGAGGAGATACGGCTTCCCTTATCTGCCCTGCAAAGTCTGCTTCAAGGGGCGCAGAAGCTTCTGTAACAAGCTGCTGTGCGAAGTTAATCCCTGAATTCATCTCACCGCCCCTGTTTCCTTCGTTTCCTCTTCCCTCAAAATGCTGAGAAGAGTTTTTAAGAAGGGCTCTCGCTCCCAAGGTACTTCCGGATGCTGTAGTTACCTGATCCAAATCAGCGGCGATCTCCTTATCACCCTGCTGCTTAACAGGCTTTATCTCTTCCTTTACCTCTTCGGGCTTAAAGACTTCTTTGGGGATGATCTCATTTACGGGGATCGCATCATCTGCGATTTCAAACTCTCCGGTCGCGATATCTCTGAGCTCGGAAATGTTTATGCCCTCAAAGGGACTTTCTTTTGAAAGTACCTCTTCAAGCGCCTGATTGATATTCTGAAATTGCTCAAATTGGGTTTCGTTTGTAAGAAGTGAGAGGGAATCCTCTTCACCCATCGCACGAAGAGCAAAAGCAGAAAGCGTCTCGGGATTAAGAAGCTCCGTATTTTCAATACTCATATCGTCCATGATATTTTGAGCTTCCTCGGGAGTGATATCCAAGATCTCGATAATTTGGTTAAGGAGCGTTGCTGCCGCTTCCTCTAAAACTCCCGTAACAACAGCTTCATCATCGGCTGTTACTTTAGGGCTCTTTTCGGATAATCCCTGTCCCTTAACGGGTTTGCCGATGGTTTTATCGGCGTTTTCATTTTCGGTGTCCTGCTTATTATCGGCGGCTGTTGTCTTTCCGGCATCAGCCTTGTCCTCTCCGGCAATTCGGTCCGAGGTATCTTCACCTTTGTACGCAGGATTTTTGTCCATCGCTGTGGAACTAACCTTTGGAGCTTCAGCTTCCATATCTGCCTGTCCCGCAGTCAGAAAGCTCTTGAATCCAAGCGATGCGCTTTTAGCGTCTGTGGAAATCTTACCCATCATCATGTTCTGAGCCCCGATGCTCAAACCACCAAGCAGATTTCCCACATCTTTAACGGATGTGCTGCCCATAGCGTTCTCCTTTCTGTATGAAATTATTTTAGGACTTCATCTTCTTTATCGGAGAATTATATTAAATATTTAGGGCAAAGTTAAAATATTCCGTATATTTTTTCATGGACCCTAATTGTCAGGGTCCATGATCTTTGTAAGCTTCGCAGCCACTTCCGCATCCATAACTCCGAGGATCTTTCCTCTGTCCTCGGCGGTCATAGCCTGCAGTATCTTAGCGGCAAGTTTAAGTCCGTCGGCATCGGTCATCTCCTCGAAGATTCCCGCAGCCTGCTTGGGCTTCATAGACGAGTATGCAAGAGCGTACGCCTGGATCTCGGCGTCTGCCTCAAGCTGTGCCACAACCTGTTTGTAGAGATATTCCGCAGTTGTGGGGTCCATAGTCTCGTAGTATTTTCTGTATTCTTCCGCACCGGGTCCGTTCTCGGCGTAAATAACCTCTTCATAGAACTGGTTTCTTATACGCTGAAACTCCACCTGCATCTTTTCAAATTCCTTGAGCCTTGTAACCTCCGCAGTAAGCTCGGCGATCTGCTCGTCTTTAGCGGTATTTGAGGTCTGAAGAGAATCAAGCTGCATCTCGAGGACCGCGATCTGGTTTACCGCCTCCTCAAGAGAGGTGTATCCGCCGTAGCTGTCGGGATCACCCGTGATGCTTTGGGTGCTCTTGGGAAGGATGGTGTTTAAGATAGGAACATCCTTTAAGATCGGGGTCATAACAGAGCTTCCGAATCCGCCCACATCAAGCTTTATTACAACAACGACCACCGCAAGCCACAAAACGACGATAAAAACAGTGGCAAGAAAAGTAACAAATCCGTTTCCTTCCTTCTCCTCGTCAAGAGCCTCCTCCTGCTTGGCGATCTCTTTTGCTCTCTTTTTCGCCTCGGCTTTGGATTTGGCCTGGTCTTTTTTAAGTTGTTTCTTTTCGTTTTCGAGTTTTTTACGCTCTTCCGCTGCCGCCTTTTCTTCCGGCGTCATATTTTTAGCCATTTTAAGTTCCCTTTATATGCTTTTTAGCTTACTTTTCAGACACAGCCTTCCGTCCGTGGACGTAGCTCGTAAGCTCGTCTATCGTCTTTCCTTCGGCTCTGTTTTCTTCAAGTCTGAATTCTTCAAAGGCCTTTTCCCGAAGCTTGTCGTAGGTCTTTCTCTCCATAACGGCTTCCGCCATCTTAACTCTTGCCATCTCTAAGGCATCTTCTGCCTTTTTAACGGCTTTTTCCTGATTCTGTATTGCTTCTTTTGTCTGCATTATGGCAAGCTGGTTATCGTCGATATCCCTGAAATTAAGGTTTCCGAGGAGAAGCTTTTTTGCCTCTTCTTCAAGACTCTCTTTTTTTAGGTTCAGCCCCCGGAGCTTTTCTTCCTCCTCTGAAAGTGCTGCCGATGCGGCGGAAAACTCCTGCTTTGCCAGGGTTTCCATCTGAACTTTGATATCCAGCACATTCTGGAGAGAAAACTTAAATCTTGCCATTAATCTTCAAAAAGCTCCCGGAGCATTTTTATGCTTTCCTCAAAGGTAAATTTCTCATCAGTTGCCTGGCAAAGGAAAGCATTGACCTCATCTATCTTGGAAATAGCGTAATCAATCTTGGGATTTGAGCCGTTTTTATAGGCACCGATATTTATAAGATCCTCCGCCTCATTGTACGTCGCCAGGACGGTTTTAAGCTTGCCTGCGGCTGCTTTATGTTCCTTGTCCGCGATCATACTCATACATCTTGAGATGCTCTGCAAGACATCGATGGCGGGGTAATGGTTTTTATGTCCCAGCCTTCTGTCGAGCATAATATGTCCGTCAAGAATACTTCTCGCGGTATCTGTGATAGGCTCGTTAAAATCGTCTCCGTCTACGAGGACCGTGTACAGTCCCGTGATTGAGCCTTTGTCGTTTCTTCCTGCTCTTTCAAGAAGCTTAGGCATCTCCGAGTAAACGCTCGGCGGATATCCTCTGGTAACCGGTGGTTCGCCGCTTGCAAGACCTATCTCTCTTTGGGCCATAGAAAAACGGGTTAAAGAGTCCATCATAAGAAGAACATCTTTTCCGCAGTCCCTGAAGTACTCAGCTATAGCGGTAGCCGTCATAGCGGCCTTTTTACGCTCAAGAGCGGGTCTGTCGCTTGTTGCCACAACGACGACGCTGCGCTTCATACCTTCTTCCCCGAGGTCACGCTCTATAAACTCGCGCACCTCTCTTCCACGCTCTCCGATAAGAGCGATAACGTTGATATCCGCCTTCGTATTTCTCGCAAACATACCCATCAACGTAGATTTACCTACGCCGGAGCCCGCAAAGATTCCGATACGCTGGCCTTTTCCTAAGGTTATAAGCCCGTCAACCGCCTTTACTCCAAGAGGCAAAACCTCGTCGATGATCTCCCTTTTTAAGGGATCGGGAGCTGTGGCGTCAACCGGATAATACTCTCCTTCAATCGGAACACCGTCTGTAGGGATTCCGAGTCCGTTTAAACTCTTTCCGAGGAGGGCATCGGATACCGCCACTCTAAGGGGATAGCCGGTATTTTCAACTATGCTTCCGAGTCCGATACCGTCTGTAGCATCATAGGGCATCAGAAGCGTCTTTTTATCCCTAAAGCCTACGACCTCCGCCATAATAGGCTTAAGCATTTCCCCATCCTCATCCTCGGGCTTTATAATACACAAATCCCCGAGTTTTGCATCGGGGCCCGCGGATTCTATGGTAAGGCCGACTACGTTTACGACCTTGCCTTTTTTAAGGAAAAAGCTCATTTCCTTGACTTTATTATATTTTTTTATATCTATTTGTGCAGCCATCTATTCTTAAAGTCTAATATGATTTTTTCTCGTAAGAGAGCACTTTAAGCTTGTTTGAAAGCTCTGTAAGTTCAGTATCCAGACCGCAGTCAAAGATCCCACCGTCAGTCTCGATAAAGCACTGGTTCTTTGAAAGAGATATATCCTCTATCACCTCGACGATGCTGTCCGGGTGAGTAGCCGCTGCTTCAAGTGTTTTCTTTTGCATCGTAACGTAAGCCGCGTCTTCCGCGGATACATGTACGAAAAAGCTCTTTGTCCCTTCGATTTTGCGCATCGCGCTCTCTATTAAGTGAAGGAGTATTCCTCTTTCACCGGACAGGTCAATATTAAAAATATATTCGTAGATATCTGTGATGGTATCAACAAGCTCGGTCTCTATGGATTCAAAGCTCTCCGCGTACTGCGCCTCGAGCTGTTTTTTCCTCTCTGCCAGCTGCGCCTTTTTTTCTTCGTATTCGGCTCTTGCTCTCTCCGACCCTTCATTATAGCCGCGCTCATTCGCCTCGGCATATATGCCGTCGGCGTCCGCCTCAGCCCTTGCCTTGGCGTTTTCTATGATCTCACTCGCCTCTAAATTGGCCTTTTCGATGATCATAGCGGCTTCTTTATTGGCTTTATCTATAAAAGCGGATGGGCCTATATTTGAGCCGCCAGCTTCACCAGACGCGCTTACCTCACCGTCCAAATCCGCATCTTCGCCCATTTCCGCAAAAAGGCCTTCCACACCTTCGCCCTCTGTGCCTTCTACGGGCTCGCCGTTTTCGTCAACAACCTCGGCGTTAAGTCCGGCTACAAATCTTTCCTGGGCTTTTCTTTGCTCTTCCTGGCGCATCTTTTCGAGCTTGGCTTCCATAAGCGCATTCATATCGATAACGCGCTTATCTTTATTGCTGATATTCACATAAGATGTTTTCAAAAGATTAGGCAATTATCTCGTCGCCTCCGCCTCTGGAAATAATGATCTCGCCGGCATCCTCCAGCTTACGTATGATGTTAACGATCTTTTGCTGCGCTTCCTCAACATCCTTCATACGGACAGGGCCCATGAACTCCATATCCTCTCGGATCATGGTAGCAAGACGCTTTGAAAGGTTGTTGAATATTGCGTTCTGAACCTGCTCGTTAGCACCCTTAAGAGCGATTCCGAGGTCATTGTTATCAACGTCTCTAAGCACACGCTGTATGGACTTGTCGTCGAGAAGGAGGATATCCTCGAATACGAACATCTTCTTTCTGATCTCGTCGGCAAGCTCGGGCTCTTCAATCTCGAGAGATTCCATAATATGTTTCTCGGTACCACGGTCAACAGAGTTGAGGATTTCAACAACTGAGTCGACACCACCGATAATGGTGTAATCCTGGTTGACGAGGGAAGCAAGCTTTGACTCCAGCACTTTCTCCACCTCCTTGATGATATCGGGGCTTGTTCTGTCCATAACAGCGATACGCTTTGCAACGTCCGCCTGTCTGTCGGGAGCAAGAGCCGCGATGATCTGTCCTGCCTGCTGAGGGGACAGATATGAAAGGATAAGGGCGATGGTCTGAGGGTGCTCATCCTGAATAAAGTTGATGAGCTGTGATGCATCGGTCTTACGCACAAACTCGAAGGGCTTAACCTGCAAGGATGCGGTAAGTCGTCCGATAACCTCCATAGCCTTGTCGTTTCCGAGAGCGTTCTCCAAAAGCTCCTTGGCGTATGTGATACCGCCTTCCGCGATATACTGCTGTGCAAGGCAGACCTCATAGAACTCGTTTATAACGTCCTCTTTTACCTGAGGAGTAACGCTTCTTGTGTTGGCGATCTCAAGAGTAAGCTCTTCTATTTCCTCTTCCTTGAGATGTTTGAATATTCCCGCAGAACGCTCAGGTCCTAAAACGATGAGCAGTATTGCGGCCTTTTGTAATCCTGAAATTGATGATTCAGAAGAACCTCTTGCCATAATATCTCCTTTTTACCATTCGTCGGTAAGCCAGTTTCTAAGCAGTATAGCAGCAGCTTCGGGATTCTCGTCCACGAATTTCTCCACCATTTTTCTGGTTTCGGATTTTGTCTCCACATCGATATCCTCGATAGTAGATTCAGGCGTAGATTGCAAAATAGTCTCCACGGAAAGCTCCTCCTCCTGAGGCTCCTCCTTCTTGACTGCCATGCTCCTCAAAACTACAACTACGAGAAGGATAAGGATGAGTAAAAACAGCGCTACGGAAAGAACCGTAGTCCAGCTTACGTTAAGACTTTCCTTGTCGTAGAAAAGAGGGGACTCGTACGCGACAATAGTAATATTTTCAACCGGAACTCCGGTTGCGTTCGATACCATACGGTAGAACTCTTCGTCAACCTCAAGCTTTGTGTCCGAAGAATTTGCAAGCTTGTACTCATCCCAGCTGATACCGTCCAAAAGTCCCATAGTCTTGGCATCCTTTTCGTAAAGCTCTCTGAAAGAGATAGCCGCGATGGAAAGGGATGACTTTCCGTAATCAATGGAGCCCGCGGGGATCACAGCGTATCTTGAATGTTCATTGGGAAGATAATCGCTTATAGTCTCAGCAGTTGAGGACTCGCTGTTTTCAGCATCCTGGTATACATAGGTCTGTCCCTCACCGTTTGAATCGGTTCCGGGTACTCCCCCTACTCCGTTTGTAGACTCGGACTCGTAATTTTCCTGATGGGATAAGTAACCTTCGGTTCTGTCGCCTGTAACGGAATACTCTTTAACGGTATCCTCGTAGTTGGCGTAGTCCATATCAAGGTGGCTTGTAACCTCGATATTGTTGTACTGGTTTGTACCGTAAAGAACCTTTTTAACCTGATTTGAAATATAGGATTCGGCGGTATTTTGAAGCTCCTGCATGGAGTTTGCGATACCTGCCGTGGTATAGTCGTCTCCTCCTACAAAGAGCATATTTCCGTCATCATCAAGGATAGTGATATTTGAAGTAGTCTGGCTTCCGAGGCAGGTGGCAACCGCTTTTGCGATTCCCTGGGCTGAGCCCGCATTAAAAGTCACGCCTGTCTCAAGCTGGATCCAGGCGGAAGACTCCTGCTGCTCGGATAAAAGGGTTCCCACATCATTGGGAACGTGTATCTTAACCTTAACTCCCTTAACACCCTCGATGGTCTTAATCATATTGACGATTCCGGTCTCGTCGTACTTCTGATAGCTCCTTTGTCTGTCGAGAGTAGTTGTTGAAAGGGAGGAGCTTTGCGCGTCCGAAAGAGAAAAGCTGTCCGGCACATATCCCGAGGAAGCAAGAGCAAGCTCTGCGGAGGCAAGGTCTTCTGTCTTAACGCTTATAACAAGGGCGTTTGAAGATATGCGGTACTCGATTCCGGCATCTTCAAGGATCGTTGTTACTTCGTTGGATTCCTTGGTAGTCTCAGATACGCGAATGGTTGTAAACTTGGGGCGGGTCACCACCGTAAGGATCACGATAAATGTGATAATGGCAACAATGGTAAGGAAGATGATTATCATCTTTTGCCTTGTGGTAAATTTAAGCCACCATTCCTTTATTCTGTTAAAGATATTCCGTAACCATTCAGGCATTGGAATGTGCCTCCTTTATTGGGGATTCTTTATTTAGAGCATAAAAGATCAAATCTGGATCTGCATAAGTTCCTTGTAAGCATCAAGGACTCTGTCTCTTATGGCAACAGTATACTGAAGGGCTGTTGATGCCTTTTCGAGAGCAATGGTAAGATCGTGTGTCGAATCACTCTCCCCGAGAGCAAATAGGATTTCCTGGTTCTCGGCATCGGACAGATAGCTGTTTGTCCTTGTAATATTGTTTATGGCACTGTTCAAAGCAGCCTCAAACATAGTTCCGTCGGTCTTTACTCCGGAACTGTCCATTCCAAGGCCTTTTACATTTGTCAGCTTTTTGACATCATTTGTTGCGCCTGTCATAGCGCGTACCATAGCTGCGTTCATACTCTACCTCTGAATATTAAAAGTTAAAGCTTATCATCATGTTTCACGGCTTATCAAAATACCTGCTACTGTCCCAGTTCAAGTCCTCTCTGGGCCATGGACTTGCTGGCATTAAAAGCGGTGGCGTTAGCCTCGTATGAGCGGCTGGCGTCAATAAGGTTTGTCATCTCTGTAATAATATTTACATTGGGGTAGGTAACGTATCCGTTCTCATCCGCATCAGGGTTTGAAGGGTCGTAAACCATATTCATCTCGGTGACATTGTCTTCGAAAACCTTTGCCACCTTAACACCCTTTCCTGCATAATTCTTGGAAACATTTCCGAGAACATGGCTGAAGGAGTCGCTGTTTCTGACGCCCTTTTCCTCGAAGACTACGACTTTTCTCCTGTAAGGATCTCCGTCCTCGGTGCGGGTGGTGTTGGCGTTTGCAACGTTCTCGGCGATAATATCCATACGGTATCTCTGAGCCGTAAGTCCCGATGCACTTGTATCAAAAGAAGTAAATAAACTCATATCTATGCCCTCTTATCTTTCCGAAAAACTACTTTCTCATAACGGCCTGAAGGTTTTGGAACTCCTGCGTAATGCTCTTAATAAGTCCCTGATATTTAAGCTGGTTTTGAGCCAGATATACGTTTTCATTCTCAATATCAACGTTGTTTCCGTCGAGTCTGTAAGAGAAATTGGCAGCGTCGGTGTATGTTCCGACTCTTAAGTGGGAAAGATTTACTCTTGAAACCTTTGTATCCGTGTCCACAAGTACATTGTTTCCCAGCTCTCTCGCAAGGACGCTCTCAAAATCCACGTCCTGGCGCTTGTAATTAGGGGTATCCACATTGGCTATATTGTTGGCTATGGCTTCGTTCCTAAGCCAAGAGGCATCGGCGGCCTTCTCTAAAACATTAATGTAATCAAATGCGTTTGTTCCGATCATAATTACCTTTCCGAGCACAAAATAAGCTCTGTTTGCGCGCACTACCCCCAATATATGTGATATACAGATATCATATTACCACAACAAGGTCCCATTTTCAATATTGGGGAAAAACCTAAAAAGGTTTCCACATAATGCACAAAATCCATTCGTGCTTAAGGGAAACCTTTAAATCCTTTTCGTATAAAATTAACTAAAAACTAATTCATCGTCCTTCGAAGCTGCTCGATCTCATCGAAAACAACATCATTAACGACCTTTATGTATGTGCCCTTCATTCCCGAGGATCTCGATTCGATAACCCCGGCGCTCTCAAATTTCCTCAGAGCGTTTACGATAACAGATCTTGTAATACCAACCTTGTCGGCTATCTTGCTGGCAACAAGGACTCCTTCTGTGCCGCCGAGCTCGTCGAAGATATGGATGATGGCCTCAACCTCAGAGTAGGAAAGAGTACTGATGGCGGATTTGACAACGGCGATCTTTCTGGTCTCCTCGGCGTTTTCCTCGTTGACAGATCTAAGCATCTCCAGTCCCACAACGGTAGTTCCGTACTCGCAAAGGATTATATCGTCGATATCATACTGCTTTCCGTTCTTGTAGATAAAGAGAGTACCAAGCCTCTCTCCCGCTATCTCGATGGGTGTGATGATTGCCTGGAACTTGGCGGTATCGGTCTTTTCAAATCCAAGGGTTGCGAGATTAACGTTTTCCTTTGTGGAGAGGATCCCGAGGAATCTCTCGTTAAGCATAGGATCGATAAACTCTCCGACCTTACTCGAAACCAGCTCATCTATAACCTCAATACCATCGTAAAAGCCTACGCCGAGTACTTTTCCTTTTCGGCTTATAACAAGTATATCGGATGCAAGTATCTCTTTCATAACATCGCAGATATCATTAAAAACGACTTTACTGGTATTGTTGTTATGCAGCAGCTTGCCGATCTTTCTAGTCTTGTCCAATAATGATACACTACCCATTCGTACCCTCCGGCCATAAAAATGGCGTAAAATCTCCAAGTTGTGTACAGTATATCATGTTTTATGGCTCATTTCAATTAAATTATCAGAAAATTCTACATCAATTCTCTAATTATTATTCAAATTCAAAGCTTCTAAACAAAGATTCAAAATGTTTATGCTTTATAGCCACATTCCTTGTTGCTGCAAAGATTATGCTTGCCCTTCGCCACCATAAAGCTTCCGCACTTAGGGCATTTCTCGGCTACAGGCTTATCCCAGGAGATGAAGTCGCAATCGGGATATCCGATACATCCGTAGTATCTGCGGCCCTTCTTTGACATTCTCATTACGATATCCTTGCCGCATTTAGGACAGGGAACACCGATCTTTTCGTAGAAAGGCTTTGTAAAACGGCAATCGGGAAAGCCGGGGCATGCAAGGAACTTTCCGTGGGGACCGTACTTGATGACCATACGTTTTCCGCACTCCTCGCAGATCTCGTCGGAGAGCTCATCGGCTATCTTGACCTTCTCAAGCTTTTTCTCGGCTGCTTTAACGGCCTCGTCGAGATCGGGATAGAAATTCTTCACGATGGTCTTCCACTTTACATCTCCGCTTTCAACTCCGTCGAGAAGGGTCTCAAGATTAGCGGTAAAGCTCTCGTCCACGATGGTGGGAAAAGCCTCTACCATAATGTCATTTACGGCATTTCCGAGCTCCGTTGCAAAAAGCGCCTTTCCTTCCTTTGCGACGTAACGCCTTGAGATGATGGTTGTAATTGTAGGAGCGTAGGTACTGGGACGTCCGATGCCCTTTTCCTCGAGAGTTCTGACAAGAGAAGCCTCGGTAAAGTGAGCGGGGGGCTGAGTAAAGTGCTGCTTGGGATCAAGCTCCTTTAGTTTCAGCTTGCTGCTCTTACTTATTGCACCGGTAAGGGAGTTTTCCTCTTCCTTGTCCTCATCGGTAGTATATACGCTCATAAAGCCTTCAAAAGTACATCTGCTGGCGGATAATGAGAAAACATGCTCTCCTGCGCTTATCTTAACGTTAGTATTTTCATACTTCGCAGGTGCCATTCTGCTGGCCAGAAATCTTTTCCAGATAAGAGTATAGAGTCTTAAAAGGTCTCTTGAGAGCTGACTCTTAAGTTCCGAAGGGATACGGTTTACATCCGTGGGACGGATTGCTTCGTGGGCATCCTGGATTTTTTTGCCCTTGGAATCCTCGGGCTGCTTGCTTCCCTGATACTCATCGGAATAATGCTCTGCGATAAAGGTATGGGCCATCTTCTCGGCTTCTTCGGAAACTCTTGTGGAGTCTGTACGAAGATAAGAGATAAGGCCTACGCCCTCTCCGTTTATCTCAACGCCTTCATAGAGCTGCTGCGCGAGGCGCATAGTCTTTGAGGTTGAAAAGTTAAGTACCTTGCTGGCTTCCTGCTGAAGAGTAGATGTTGTAAAAGGAAGAGGTGACTTTCTGATACGTTCACCAACGGTTACATCGGTAACCTTAAACTTCGCCTTCTTTATAGCCTCTAAAACTTCATTAACCTGTTTCTCGCATTTAAGCTCAACCTTACCGCTTGCATCGCCGTAGTACTTGGCAACGATGGGCTTTTTCTCTCCCTCAACGTTTATAAGCGCATCAAGAGACCAGTACTCATCGGGAATAAACTCCTCGATCTCCTTTTCTCTGTCGCAGATAATGCGAAGAGCGATGGACTGAACTCGTCCGGCGGAAAGTCCGCGCTTTACCTTTGCCCAAAGAACGGGTGAAATACGGTATCCCACCATACGGTCAAGAATACGTCTTGCCTGCTGTGCATCGACAAGATCCATATTGATCTCTCTGGGATTCTTTAAAGATTCCTTAACGGCATTCTCTGTGATCTCATTGAAGGTAATACGGTAGGTAGGTTTGTTCTCAAGTTTTAAAATGTGGAAAAGATGCCATGAAATAGCCTCTCCCTCACGGTCAGGGTCGGTTGCAAGATATACGGCATCGGATTTTTTGACAAGTTTTTTAAGTTCCGCTACAAGGTCTCCCTTTCCGCGGATGGTGATATACTTAGGTTCGTAGTCATTCTCGATATCGATTCCGAGGGAGCTCTTGGGCAGATCGCGAATATGGCCCTGGCTTGCTGCTACTTCAAAATCTTTACCAAGGAATTTTTTAATTGTCTTAACTTTTGCAGGTGACTCAACAATTACAAGATTCTTTGACATTTTTCAAACGCTCCTTTTTGATTTCCCCTTTAATGAAAAAATCTTGAGGGACATTCCTCAAGACTTCATTTGGGTTGGGCTGTTCAATTTTCTAATTGAATAAAGCGCAGCTGGTAGGGGAATCGAACCCCTGATTCCGCCGTGAGAGGGCGGCGTCTTAACCCCTTGACCAACCAGCCACAAGCTCGCTTTGTTCACGCGACTTGCTTATATTACTATAAAGCTAAAAATAATGCAAGTACTTTTTTTATTTTTTTTAAAAACTTTTTTACGAGCTCCTTTTACATAAAATCAAACAGCGATATCTGGTTGGTTTCCGGCAGGTCTTTTAAGATACCCAAACGTACCAATCCATCGGTTATTGTCTGTGATGCATGGGATCTTTCCCTGAAATCCTGTTTCGAGAGGAAGGGGCCGTCCTTTGCGGCTTCTACTATGGAGTCCGCAACAGTTTCTCCGAGACCTTCGATACTGGTAAGGGAAGGCATGATCTTTCCGTCATCCGTCACCTGGAAAAGGCGAGCCTTAACCTTGAATATATCTATAGGAACAAAGTCGTATCCTCTTGCGCACATCTCTTCCACTACGCGAAGATCCGAGAACTGTCCCTCTTCCTTGGGAGAAAACTTTTGTACGCCCTCAACCTTTGCGTCGAGATCCGCTTTTCTCTTTCTAAAGTCCGCGAGATATCTTTCTCTTGTAGCTTTTCCGGTACACATTATCTCATAGGAAAACGCCTTCGCACGGATACTGAAGTAGGCGGAGTAATATGCCTGGGGTCTGTGGATCTTGCAGTAAGCGATTCTCCAGGCCATCATAACATAGGCGGCAGCATGGGCCTTGGGGAACATATACTCGATCTTCTGGCAGGATTCGATATACCAGTCGGGAACGTTATGGGCCTTCATATCTTCCTTCCACTCGGGCCACTTGTCACTCTTTCCCTTAGCCACGATGCCTTTACGTACCGCCTCCATGATCTTGAAGGATTTCTCCGACTCCATACCCATACTGATAAGGTAGGTCATAATATCGTCACGGGTACAGATCGCCGTTGAAATCGTAGCTTTTCCTTCTCTGATAAGGTCCTGTGCATTGCCCAGCCAAACGGCGGTACCATGGGACAGTCCGGAAATACGTACGAGGTCTGAAAAGGCCTGGGGCTTTGTCTCCATAAGCATCCCCATAGCAAAGTCGGTACCGAATTCGGGTATGCCAAGAGCGCCCAGCTGCGTTCCTCCAAGGTCCGCAGGAGTTACGCCTAAGGCATCGGTATTCTGGAAGAGGCTCATAACGTCTTTTCCGTCAAGGGGAATATCCTTAACGGGATCAAGGCCGGTAAGATCCTGGAGCATTCTGATCATAGTAGGATCATCGTGTCCGAGAATATCAAGCTTGAGAAGGTTATGGTCTATTGAGTGGTAATCGAAATGCGTTGTTATAGTAGGAATAGGCTTGTTTGCCGGGTGCTGGACCGGGGTAAAGGAACAAATATCCTCTCCTACGGGCAGTACTACGATTCCGCCGGGATGCTGTCCTGTACTTGTTCTTACGCCCATACATCCCTGAACGATCCTGTTTATCTCAGCGCCTCTTTTAGAGACGCCTCTTTCCTCAAAATACTTTTTAACATATCCGTATGCGGTCTTATCCGCAAGACCGGAAATAGTTCCGGCGCGGAAGGTCTGTCCCGAGCCGAAAATAACCTCGGTGTATTTATGTGCCTTTGCCTGGTACTCACCGGAGAAGTTAAGGTCGATATCCGGCTCCTTATCACCCTTAAATCCAAGGAATGTTTCGAAAGGAATATCAAAGCCTTCCTTCTTTAAGGGCTCTCCGCAGACGGGACAGTTTCTGTCGGGCATATCGATACCGGCTTTACCACCGTACTTTTTAACCTCTTCACTGTCAAAGTCAACGAAATGGCACTTAGGACAGATATAGTGGGGACTTAGAGGGTTAACCTCCGTAATACCCGACATCGTAGCCACAAAGGAGCTTCCTACGGATCCACGGCTTCCTACAAGATAGCCGTCCTCCACGGATTTCCAAACCAGCTTTTGCGCTATGATGTACATAACGGCGAAACCATTGGATATAATTGAGTGAAGTTCTCTTTCAAGTCTTTCCTCAACGATCTTGGGAAGATCTGGGCCATATATTTCATGAGCTCTGTTGTAGCAGATTTCTGTCAGCGTCTTATCCGAATCCGGGATAACGGGAGGGCACTTATCCGGTCTAACGGGAGCTATGGTCTCGCACATATCCGCGATCATATTTGTATTTGTAACAACTACTTCTTTGGCTTTTTCAGGGCCTAAGTACTGGAACTCCTCAAGCATCTCCTCCGTGGTATGAAGATAAAGAGGGGGCTGTCTGTCTGCATCATCGAAGCCTTTTCCCGCCATGATGATACGCCTGTAAATCTCATCCGCGGGATCAAGGAAATGCACGTCGCAGGTTGCCACAACGGGCTTATGGAATATCTCTCCGAGCTCTACAACTCTTCTGTTTATATTTCTTATATCATCAAGAGAGTTTATATTCTTGAATCTCTTTTCCATAAGGACTTCGCCGTTGTCAAGCTTCTTTTTCTCTATGGCATCCACCATATAGGCGTTGTTTCCAACAGGCTGAATCTCGAGATAATCGTAAAACTCCACCAGTCTCGATATCTGCTGCTCGGTCTTTCCCTCAACAAGGGCCCTGTAGAGCTCACCCGCTTCGCAGGCGCTTCCCACGATCAGTCCGTCCCTGTACTTTTGTACTCTGCTCTTCGGAACGATAGGAAATCTTCCGCTGAAGTAGTCTAAGTGGGACTCGCTTATAAGGTGATAGAGATGCACTCTTCCAAGGTCGTTTTTTGCAAGGATGATACAGTGATGGGATCTCATCTTTGAGATGGCTTCCTTGCTGGAGCCCGCCTTTTCGTTTATCTGCGCAAGCTTTGTATAACCCTCGGAGGAAAGCTGGTTCATCAGCTTTATAAAGATAAGGGCGGTACATTCCGCATCGTCAACCGCACGATGGTGGTGTCCTAAAACTATATTAAGAAGCTTTGCAACCGCATCAAGGGTGTATTTGGCATGCCCCGGCAGCTGAACCCTCGATAAAAGCAGGGTATCCATATAGGTAAACTCCCTGGGATATCCGAGTCTTTCGCAGTTTGCCTTGATGTAGTTGACGTCAAACTCCGCATTATGGGCAACGAGGACGCAGCCCTCGCAGAATTCAAGGAATTTGGGCAAAACTATATCGATGGTCTCGGCCCCGGATACGTCAGCATCCGATATCGATGTAAGCTTTTCAATTTCATAAGGAATAGGCCTCTCGGGATTAACAAATACCGAGAAGCGGTCAATTATATTTCCGTCCTTTACCTTGACGGCACCTATTTCGATTATGCGGTCATTTACAGGTGAGAAGCCTGTGGTCTCTATATCGAAAACAACAAATTCCGAATCAAATCCGCAGTCCTTGTCATCCATCACAACCTTCAAAAGGTCGTCAACAAGGTAGCACTCCACTCCGTACAAAACCTTAAAGAAGTCCTGTCTGTCGGGATTCTTGTCCCCTGCCTCGGCGCGTTTTCCTTTTTCGGCTTTCCAGAGATCGTCCCAGGCATGTCCCGCGTCGGTAAATCCCTGAACTACGCCGTGGTCCGTAATGGCGATTGCTCTGTGTCCCCATTTATACGCGCGCTTAACAATATCCTTTGGTTCGGATACCGCATCC
>CADATP010000003.1 GCA_902790935.1 uncultured Lachnospiraceae bacterium
AAACGGTAATCTCGGAGAGATCTTCAAGAATATACGTGCCGTTTCCAAGGAGCAGGTTTGCGACGGAAATTCTGTTATTCCCTATATTGCCGTAGACGGCGTTGTAATTTCAGGAAAATAAGCGCAAATTAAAAAGGTTTGTGATATAATCGGAGATAAGAAACTAAAAACGGGTGTTTGCTTTTATGTGCGAGGCACAATACTATGGAAACAGAGATTATTAGGTATTACGAGAATTATACTCCCGTAGCCGATATTACCGTTATAGCTACTTGCCTGGTTTTTGTTATACTCATATATAACGCGTATATAAACAAAAACAAATCGTTTCTTTATCTCCGGTTTATCATCGGATCTTTGGCAATCTCTGCCATTTTTGATCTGCTGTATCATATTGCCATGAATTATGTGGGAGGTATTAATAACCTTCTGATCTATCTTCCGAGGGCGGCTTATCATATCGGCCTCTTTACGGTTATGTGGCTTTATGTCCTTTACACCAAGGAAGTAATGGGCCTTGACAAAAAGGCGGGCAGACCGTATTTCTATGCGGCAGCCGTTGCGTGGATAGCTATAGTTGGATATGAGGCAGTCGGCACATATCTGCATTTTGGTTTTTATATTGATGAGAATCTGAATGTTCACAGAGGCTTCCCGATTTTCCCCGTTGGATATATATACTATGTTGTTCTTATAGCTGTGATGGTTTTCTTAAATCGGAGCAAGTTTATCAAGCAGGTGATAATCAGTATGGTGGAGACCGTCGGCGTCTCAATCGCCATAATGGGAATCCAGCAGCTCCACAATCAGTCATCCTTTACAACGGTCACTTTTCTTTTCCCTATATATGCTCTTTTGTACCATATTCATTCAAGCCCGTATGACGTTGAAACGGGGTCTGTCAGCGAACATGCTTTCTTTGATTTTGTGGAGCTGGCGAAGCAAAAAAACGAGGAATACTACTTTATGAGCATGTATATGCATGATTTTGAAGGTAAAGGACGCAAGTACCCGAGAAGGATTCAACAGGCTGTGAGGTATTTCTCCACAAGATTTTTCAAGTCGGCTACGCTGTTTCAGATTTCCGGCGGCCACATGATACTGGTGGTAAGTATAAATAAAAATCCGGGATACAGGGAAAGATCCCAGTGGATGCTGGACGAGTTTTTGACAGTTTATCCACAATATAGGATAGATTATAAGATAGTATTCTTCGGTATGGACAAGAGGATAGAGGACGGAATCGACTATATAAATTTTGTAAGATTTATCCATGACTCGATACCGCAAAACACGATTGTCCGCGCCGATAAAAAAGATGTCGACAGGTATATGAGAAACAAGTACATTGTTTTTGAACTTGAAGATATCATTAAAAAGAACGATTTAAACGATCCGAGAGTACTTGTATACTGCCAGCCGGTCTACAATATCCGGACGGGGAAGTTTGATACCGCCGAGGCTCTGATGCGAATGCAGCTGCCGGCTATGGGAATGGTTTACCCGGATACTTTTATCCCTATAGCCGAGAAAAAGGATTATATCAGTATGCTTACCAAGATAATCCTTTCAAAAACCTGCCGCGCCATTAAGGAGCTTATGGAAAAAGGGTACAACGTCAAGAGGATATCGGTCAATTTCTCTGTGTATGATATGAGGGCGGATGACTTTTGCGAAACGGTCGAAACTATAATCGGCAGCTCCGGAGTTCCCTTTGACAAGGTGGCCATCGAACTTACCGAATCGCAAAATGAACAGGACTTCGAGCTCATAAAGACGAGGATAAGTGAGCTGAAAGGCAGTGGCATCAAGTTCTATCTTGATGATTTCGGAACAGGATATTCCAACTTTGAGAGGATCATGGAGCTGCCCTTCGATATAGTAAAGTTTGACAGGTCCCTTGTTATGGCATCCGGAAACGACGAGAGATACAGAACAATGGTATCAAACCTTGCAAGAATGTTCCGAGAAGTACATTATTCCGTATTGTATGAGGGAATAGAAAACGAGGATGACGAAAAGCGCTGCATAGAGATGAGCGCTAAATATCTTCAGGGGTATAAATATTCCAAACCTATCCCGATCGAACGACTTACAGACTATTTTGAAAAGATCGGATAGGGCGTATTTAGGTGAAAAAAGTTTGTAGCAATTGACAATTTGCACAAACTTTTTTCTTCTTTTTCGACACAATATTTTGTTATTAAATATTTACAAAGATACTATATCTTGTTAGAATATTATCTCGAAAGGGCATATTTAGGTGCTTTTTGCCCTATGGGAACTATATTATGTAAACTTATCGGCGCTGCCGAAAAGATACAAAAGGAGAGAGATTCTAACATGAAAATCATTAAGCGTAGCGGAGCGGAAGTCGAGTTCGACAGCCAAAAAATAATTACCGCGGTTACCAAAGCGAACAATTCTGTTATTCCAAGTGAAAGGATGACCGAACTTCAGATTCGCCGTATCGCGGAGGATGTTGAGATAGCTGTATCGAACATGAACCGTTCTCTTGGCGTGGAAGAGATTCAGGATATAGTCGAGAACCAGATAATGAATCAGCGCGCATTCGAGGTAGCGCGTCATTATATTACTTATCGTTATACTCGTGAGCTCGTTCGTAAATCAAATACTACAGACGAGCAGATACTTTCACTTATCGAGTGCAACAACGAGGAAGTAAAGCAGGAAAACTCCAACAAAAACCCTACCATAGTCAGCGTTCAGCGTGATTATATGGCAGGAGAAGTCAGCAAGGATATCACCCGCAGATTCCTTATTCCCAACGATATAGCTCAGGCTCATGAGCAGGGACTCATTCACTTCCATGATGCCGATTATTTTGCGCAGCATATGCACAACTGCGACCTCGTAAACCTCGAGGATATGCTTCAAAACGGTACCGTTATTTCCGGAACTATGATCGAGAAACCCCACAGCTTTTCTACCGCATGTAACATTGCTACCCAGATAATCGCACAGGTTGCATCCTGCCAGTATGGCGGTCAGAGTATTTCCTTAACACACCTCGCCCCTTTTGTGGATGTCAGCCGCAACAAGATAAGAGAGCAGGTTACCGAGGAGTTAAAGGGACTTAACGCTTCTGCGGAGGATATCGAGCGTATTACCGAAAAGCGCCTTCGCGAGGAAGTTAAAAACGGCGTTCAGATGGTACAGTATCAGGTTGTAACCCTTATGACCACCAACGGCCAGGCGCCTTTCGTTACCGTATTTATGTACCTTAATGAGGCCAGAAATCCTCAGGAGAAAAAGGATCTTGCTCTTATCATTGAGGAGATGTTAAAGCAGCGCTATGAAGGCGTTAAGAACGAAAAGGGAGTATGGATCACCCCTGCCTTCCCTAAGCTTATTTACGTTCTTGAGGAAGACAATATCCATGAGGACAGCGAGTTCTACTATTTAACTCAGCTTGCAGCAAAATGTACAGCTAAGAGACTTGTTCCCGATTATATCTCCGAGAAGATCATGATCCAGAACAAGGTTGATAAAAACGGAGAGGGCCACTGTTACACCTGTATGGGATGCAGAAGCTTCCTTACTCCTTATGTTGATGAAAACGGAAAGCCCAAGTATTACGGACGTTTCAACCAGGGTGTTGTTACCGTTAACCTCGTAGATATCGGCCTTTCCGCAGAGAAAAATCTCGACAGATTCTGGGAGATCTTCGACGAGAGAATGAAGCTTTGCCACAAGGCACTTCAGGCTCGTCACGAGCGTCTTACCGGTACCGTCTCGGATGTTGCGCCTATCCTTTGGCAGCACGGAGCGCTCCTTCGTCTTAAAAAGGGAGAAAAGATAGATAAATATCTTCACGGAGGATATTCCACCCTTTCCCTTGGATATGCAGGACTTTGGGAGTGCGTATACAGTCTTATCGGAAAGAAACTCACCGAGCCCCAGGGCAAGGAACTCGGTCTTCAGATCATGAAGAAGTTAAACGAGTACACCGCGCGCTGGAAGGCTGAAGAGGATATTGACTATTCCCTTTACGGAACCCCTCTCGAGAGTACAACTTACAAATTTGCAAAGTGCCTCCAGAAGCGTTTCGGAATCATCGAAGGTGTTACTGACAAGAACTACATTACAAACAGCTATCATGTGCATGTTACCGAGAAGATCGATGCCTTTTCAAAGCTTTCGCTTGAGGCTGAGTTCCAGGCACTTTCACCCGGAGGAGCTATCTCTTACGTAGAAGTTCCCAATATGCAGGATAACCTTGAAGCTGTTCTTTCCATCATCAAGTACATCTATGACCATATAATGTACGCTGAGCTCAATACCAAGTCGGATTACTGCCAGGTTTGCGGATACGACGGAGAGATCGAAATTAAGGAAAACGAGGACGGAAAGCTTATCTGGAGATGCCCCAGCTGCGGAAACCAGGACCAGAATAAGCTCAATGTAGCCAGACGTACCTGCGGCTATATCGGAACTCAGTTCTGGAACCAGGGAAGAACTCAGGAAATAAAAGAAAGAGTCCTTCATCTGTAAAAAAATAATTATTTTTAAAAAATTCACAGAATTTTAACCAATTAAGTTATAGTTTTATGTTATAACTTAATTGGTGCCGAGGGTCATAGGAACTCAAGCCGGTTGTGGAAACACATAAGGCGATTCTTATGGCCCCTTTTTTATGCCTTCATCTATGCGATTTGTCCGAATTTTTATATAATTTTCAGAATTTTTATCCTAATATTTGTTTGCAAAAAGTGATATAATCCTCTTATTGATAAAAATTTACCTTTTTATGGGAACGAAGGTGGATAGGAGAAGAATTATGTTAGGAAACGGACTTGTTTTTACCAATGACAAATGTGTCGGATGTAACAAATGTATCAGTGTCTGTAGCGCCATGGGTGCCTGCGTATCTGAAGAACCGGACGAAAACGGAAAGTCCCGGATTGACGTAGACGGTGACAGATGTATAGCCTGCGGTGCCTGCTTTGATGTCTGCATGCACGGCGCAAGAGAGTATCTTGATGATACCGAAAGATTCTTCGAAGACCTGAAAAAGGGAGAAAGCATCTCTGTACTTATCGCTCCCGCTTTCAAGGCGAATTACCCGGATGAATATGAATCTGTGCTGGGAGGCTTAAAAGCTTTAGGCGTAAAGCGATTTATAAGCGTATCCTTTGGTGCGGATATTACTACCTGGGGCTATATCAACTATATTCAGAAAAACAACTTCCTCGGCGGCATTTCTCAGCCTTGCCCCGCTGTTGTAGGATATATTGAAAGATATATGCCCGAACTTATTCCCGATCTTTTCCCCGTACAAAGCCCTATGATGTGTACCGCGATTTATGCAAAGAAGCAGATGGGCATTACGGACAAACTCGCATTCATCAGCCCCTGTATAGCTAAAAAAATGGAGATCGACGATCCCAACAACAACAAGGGATATATTTCTTATAATGTAACCTTCGATCATCTTATGGAGTATGTACGTAAGAATAACGTAAAGGGTGCTCCCTGCAGCGATGAGATTGAATACGGACTCGGATCCATCTACCCTACTCCCGGCGGACTTAAGGAAAATGTTTACTGGCTCCTTGGAGAAAGCGTATTTATCCGCCAGATCGAGGGCGAAAAGAGGATGTACCATTTCCTTAAGGAAAACAAGAACAGGATCACATCCAAAAAGACCCCTTATCTGTTTATCGACGCCTTAAACTGCGAGAATGGTTGTATCTGCGGAACGGGTACGGATCCTGAAATCTCAGAGACGGATAATGCGCTCTACGCTCTTCTTAATATAAGAGAATCTGTTAAAAAGAGCGGAAAGAAGGGAGCCTGGGCAAAGAACAATACTCCCGAAAAGAGACTTGCCGCGTTAAACAAACAGTTTGCAAATCTTAATCTCGATGATTATCTGAGAAAATATACCGACAAATCAAAGAGCTGTCCTATCAAGACTCCTTCAAACGCCGATCTTGACCGTATCTTCAATGATATGATGAAAAAGGATGAGGAGTCGAGAAATATCAACTGCTCCTGCTGCGGATACGATACCTGCAAGGATATGGCTACAGCTATCTTTAACGGATTTAACCACAAGGATAACTGTGTTCACTACCTGAAGGGTCTTGTTGAGGAAGAAAGGGAGAACGCTCAGACGCTTGTTGTTGAGGAAAGAAAGCAGCTTGATGCGCAAAAGGAAGCTCTCTTTGAGACCATCAGAGTTGTCAACGAGAATTTCGATACGTTAAGGCAATCCATCGACGAGATGGTAGGCGGAAACGATATGAATGCCCAGGAAAGCACGGGCATCTCGCAGGATGTGGGAAATGTGGAAGAATTCTGCCATACTATGAAGGAGTCCATGGGCGGTATCCTTGAAGCTCTCCAGGAATTACAGACAAGCAACGAGAGAGTTGTTGATATCGCTTCACAGACAAATCTCCTTGCGCTCAACGCTTCCATAGAGGCGGCGAGAGCCGGAGAAGCGGGCAGGGGCTTTGCAGTCGTTGCGGATGAGATAAATCATCTCGCTTCCGATTCAAGGGCTACAGCCGAGGGAACAGCGGTTAACAACAATGCCATCAAGGTAGCGGTTGACGCTATGGTGGAGAATATCTCAAAACTTCTTGAGATCGTTAACACCGTAAATTCAAGAACTCAGAATCTTGCGGCTTCAACCGAGGAGATTTCGGCTTCTACCACGCTCATCCTTGAGACAGTAGACAGTGTGGGACGCGAACTCGAAAAACTGGCTTCACAGGCCGAATGATCTTAAATATGGTATAATAACCAAAATGAAGTTTTTTGGAGGTAATGATGTCGGATACACGCTCATTTAAAAATGTTATTTCTCAAAAGCTTTTGGCAATTGTTATTATACCTACGATGCTTTTGGCGGCCGCTGCGGCTATAATCGGTTATAATCTTACCCTCAAGGCTCTTACAAAGGGCCTTGAAGGTGAGCTTAGCGCGGTGGCTGCCATGACAGCTTTAAATATAAATACTCTCCATCCCGGAGATTATGAGCTTGTGGGAGAAGAAGGCCTCAGCCTTTTAAAGGGTGGAGAGGACATCACCAGAAACTATGAACTTGTGGATATGGTGGGAGACGAGACGGGACTCGAAGTAAGCCTTATCTACAAGGATACAAGAATTCTTACTACCATAACTGACAAATCCGGCACAAGGATCGTCGGAACCGGTATCGCCGAACAGGTTGAGCAAAAACTCGAAGAAACTGACGGCGGTATTTTCTACGAAAGAACCCTTATCGGTAAGGAAAACTTTCTATCTTATTATTATCCCCTTACAAATTCAGACGGAAAACATGTTGGGGCTCTTGAAATCTGCAGCCCTTATCTTCCTTTGTCTACTCTGGCCTGGAGACCGGCTATGGTCATAACCGCTATGATAATCCTGGTTATGGTTGTACTTATTGTGCTTATCTACAATCACAGCAAGGATTCGGGAAGCGCGACATTAAAGCTTCTTAAGTTCACCCAGCAGGCCGCTAAGGGCAACGATGCGGTAGAGCTTGATCCTTCTGTGCTTACAAGGGATGATGAACTGGGATCTATCGGAAATTCCGTTCTCGAAATGCACAGAGCCCTGAGAGATATGATGGACAAGGACGCGCTTACAAAGCTCTTTAACAGGCGAAGCGCCAACAGAAAACTCGATTTAATAAGGTCTCACTATGTAAACGGCGGGAAGTCCTATTCTGTCGCTATCGGGGATATCGATTTCTTTAAAAAGGTTAACGATACCTACGGACACGATGCCGGAGATCTGGTACTTATAACCGTTTCCGATATTTTGCAAAAGCATCTTAAAAATCTTGGTTTCGTGGCAAGATGGGGCGGAGAGGAGTTTCTTCTTGTATTTGACAAGATGGATGTAAAGGAGGCTGAGACAAAGCTCTGGAGTATTCTTGAGGAACTTCGCGCCACAGAGATAGCCTACGAAAATCTTATTATTAAAGTCACAATGAGCTTCGGTGTGGTCTGCGCTCCCGACCTTGATCAGGACGAGATTATAAAGCTTGCTGACGAAAATCTATATTATGCAAAGGAAAGCGGAAGAAATCGCGTAATTTCAATGATTCCCAAGGCGTAAAAGTATATTTTTGTTATAAATATGCAACAAAATGCATAGATTTTCGCAAATTATCCTTGTATACATGTATAATTTGTTATTGACAAATGGTATTTAATCTCTTAAAATCTTCGATATAAAGCCAATGAGGGCCTTCCAAAACGGGAAGGCTTTTTTGGTAAAATCGCGACAAGCGAAGAAAACTCGGAGGAAATGATTATGAAAAAGAAATTACTTTCTGTAGTTCTTGCAGGACTCATGGCTATGTCACTTGCAGCCTGTGGTGCTCAGGGAAATGCAGGCTCTGAGGGAAGCGCATCTTCCGCTTCAGAGCTTCCTACCGCTCCCACAGAGGACGGAAGCCTTAAGGGAACCTTAAAGGTTGGTCTTATCGGACCCCTTACCGGAGCCGCTGCTCTTTACGGAAATGCTGTAGACAACGGAGCAAAGATCGCTGTTGAAGAGATCAATGCTGAGGACAGTGCTTTCCAGATCGATTACAAGGCTCAGGACGATGAGCATGACGCAGAGAAATCCGTTAACGCATACAACCAGCTTAAGGACTGGGGCGTACAGGTTATCGTAGGTACCGTTACCACTACTCCCTGCATCGCAGTAAGCGCAGAAGCAAATAGCGATCGTATCTTTATGCTTACTCCTTCAGCATCAGCTGCTGATGTTACCGCTAATAAGGACCAGACTTATCAGCTTTGCTTCTCAGACCCCAACCAGGGATCTGCTTCAGCTCAGTATATTTCCGAGAACGGACTTGCTACCAAGGTAGCTATCATCTACAAGAATGATGATGCATATTCAACCGGAATCTACCAGACCTTTAAGACAAAGGCTGCAGAGCTTGGACTTGAAGTTGTTTCAGAGACCACCTTCATGGACGGAAGCGACAATGACTTTACCGTACAGCTTACCGATGCCAAGGACAAGGGCGCAGACCTGGTATTCCTTCCCATGTACTACACCCCCGCATCTCTTATCCTTTCACAGGCCGATGCAATGGGATATGCTCCCACCTTCTTCGGTGTAGACGGAATGGACGGAATCCTTGGAATCGAAGGATTTGATACCTCTCTTGCAGAGGATGTAATCCTTCTTACTCCTTTCGCTGCAGACGCTACCGACGATCTTACCGTTAACTTTGTTACCAAGTTCGAGGCTGCTTACGGCGAGACTCCTATTCAGTTCGCAGCTGACGGATATGACTGCCCTAAGGCAATCCACGCTGCTCTTAAGTACTACGCAGCAAACAACGGCGGACTTGATGTAGACAAGTTATCGGCATCCGATCTTTGCCAGATTCTTATTTCTGTACTTTCAGATCCTGCTTTCTCTGTAGACGGTGTTACCGGTGAAAAGATGCAGTGGTCTTCAAACGGAGAAGTAAACAAGGCTCCTAAGGGAATGGTTATCAAGAACGGCGTATACGTTGGTCTCTAATAAAAACTAATGATACGCGAATAGATGTAGATCATCAGTCGGGGCTGTCATGGCGGCGGCCCCGATTTTCGCTTTATTGAAAAGGCACTTTTTTACCGTAAAGCAAAAATATATTTAATACCGAAAGGCAACAATATGTTAAATTATCTGATCAGCGGAATAAGCTTAGGCAGTGTATACGCCATCATCGCTTTGGGCTATACAATGGTTTATGGAATTGCGAAGATGCTTAATTTTGCACACGGAGATATTATTATGGTCGGCGGATATGCTGCGTTTTGCGCTTCCTCATATCTCGGATGGCCTGTTCCTCTTTGCGTGCTTTTTTCTATGATGGTTTGCACGATCTTAGGTATCGTCATAGAGAAACTTGCATATAAACCTCTTCGAAATGCCACAAGCCTTGCAGTGCTTATTACTGCGATCGGCGTGTCTTACTTTTTACAGAATATCGCGCTTTTAATCTGGACATCGAATCCCAAGGCTTTCCCCAATATGGCTGATTTCGTTCCTCCCATTAAACTTGGAGATATCACAATTCCTTCAGTCACTGTTATTACGGTTGCGGCAAGTGTCATCATAATGATCGCCCTCACCCTCTTTACCGGAATGACCAAGATGGGTAAGGCAATGCGCGCCGTATCCGAGGATAAGGGCGCAGCTCAGCTTATGGGTATCAACGTAAACGCTACGATCTCAACTACCTTCGCCATCGGATCCGGACTTGCGGCTATCGCCGGAGTCCTCCTTTGCTCGGCATATCCTACCCTTATGCCCACAACGGGATCCATGCCCGGTATCAAGGCCTTTACAGCTGCCGTACTTGGGGGAATCGGCTCCATCCCCGGAGCTATGCTCGGAGGAATTCTTTTGGGAGTTTTGGAGAAATTTGCACAGGCCTATATTTCAACACAGCTTTCTGATGCCATCGTTTTTGCGGCACTTATTGTAGTACTGCTTGTTAAACCTACCGGTCTTCTTGGCAAGAAGATTACGGAGAAAGTCTAAGGAGGTTTAAAGATATGGGAAAAAAGATAAACTTCCTCGGAAAAACAAATAAAAATTCATTAATGGGTCTCATCAATTTTGGAATTATCATCGTCTTTTTTGCGATAATAACGATCCTCAAAGGGGCGGGGGGACTTACAAATGCTCTTGAAGGCCAGCTTATTCCGATCTGCGCTTATATCATAATGGCTCTTTCATTAAACCTCGTAGTAGGTATCTCGGGAGAACTTTCTCTCGGACATGCGGGATTTATGAGCGTCGGCGCATTTACCGGTGTGATCGTAGCCGGAGCCATGAAGTATAACGGGGTTAATGCGAATCTCCCCAGGCTTATAGTTGCTATCGTAGTAGGAGCAATACTTGCGGCTATAGCAGGTATTCTTATCGGAATCCCTGTACTTCGTCTTCGCGGAGACTATCTTGCGATTGTTACTCTTGCTTTCGGTGAGATAATCAAAAACGTACTTAACTGCCTGTATGTGGGCGTAGATGCTGCGGGACTTCACTTCTCCGTTACCGATGAGGCGCATATGGATATGGCTGCAGGAGGAACTACTCTTGTCAGAGGCCCTATGGGAGCCGTAGGAATTTCAAAAGCTTCATCTTTTACGGCGGGTATTGTTTTGATACTTCTTGTACTTTTTGTGATCCAGAACCTTGTTAACAGCCGTACGGGCCGAGCTATTATGGCTATCCGCGACAACAGGATCGCTGCGGAGGCTTCGGGAATCAATGTTACAAAGTATAAGATGATCGCTTTTGTTACATCGGCTGCTATTGCCGGAGCTGCAGGTGCGTTATATGCACTTAACTACTCCACCATCGTGCCCAAGAAGTTTGACTTTAATACTTCGATCCTTGTGCTGGTATTTGTAGTCCTCGGAGGAATCGGAAATATGACGGGATCCATCATAGCGGCAGCCGTACTTACGATCCTTCCCGAACTTTTCAGACAGTTCCAGGATTATCGTATGCTGGTATATGCCATCGTGCTGATCCTTGTTATGATTGCCACCAACAGTGAAAAGATTCGCGCTTTATGGAAGCGGTTTACCGGACTTTTTTCTTCAAAGAAAGGGGGCAGCGTAAATGAGTAACAATCCTAACGAAACAAAGTATATAGAAGTACCCGGACCCGGAAAGATTCCGGAAAGAGACAGAGGTAAGCGCCCCGTTTTGGAGGCAAGCCATCTCGGGATTGACTTCGGCGGTCTTACTGCGGTTGATGAATTTAATATAGCTATCGGCGCCACAGAGATCGGTGGGCTTATAGGTCCTAACGGAGCCGGAAAGACTACGGTTTTCAACCTTCTTACCAAGGTTTATCAGCCTACCAGAGGCGTGATCATGCTTGACGGTAAGGATACCCACGGTATGAACACAACCCAGGCGAATCAGGCCGGAATCGCGAGAACTTTCCAGAATATCAGGCTTTTTGACAAGCTTACCGTTGAAGAGAATGTAAAGATAGGTCTTCATAACTCCATTGGTTATCATCTTCCTTCTGCTGTGCTCAGACTTCCGAGATACTGGAAAGAGGAAAAGAAGGCTCATGACCGTGCTCTTGAGCTTCTTGATATCTTTGATATGGCTGACCTTGCGGATGTGCGCTCTTCATCGCTTCCCTACGGAGCACAGAGACGCCTTGAAATAGTAAGAGCCCTTGCTACAAATCCCAAGGTGCTGCTTCTTGATGAGCCCGCGGCGGGAATGAACCCTTCGGAGACCGAAGAGCTTATGAACAATATAAGAAAGATCCGCGATACATTCAATATCGCTGTACTTCTCATTGAACATGATATGAACCTTGTTATGGGAATTTGCGAAAATATCATTGTTCTTAACTTTGGAAAGATCATCGCTAAAGGTACGCCCAGCGAGATTCAGAAAAATCCCAAGGTTATCGAGGCCTACCTCGGAAATACCGCGGAAGGGGAGGAAGCAGATGTCTGATACACTTCTTAAAGTAGATGATTTAAACGTATATTATGGCAATATCCACGCCATCAAGGGAGTATCCTTTGAAGTAAAAGAAGGGGAGATAGTAACCCTTATCGGAGCCAACGGTGCCGGAAAATCCACAACTCTTAATACTGTAAGCGGACTTTTAAAGCCGAGAACAGGAACAATAGAGTTTTGCGGAAAGAGTATTGCGGGAATGCCGGCTCACAGAATTGTTCGCGACGGACTTGCTCTCTGCCCCGAGGGGAGAAGAGTGTTCTTACAGCTTTCAGTTAAGGAAAACCTTGAAATGGGTGCCTATACCCGCTCGATGAGTGAGGTAGGGGAATCCATCGAAAAGGTTTATGAGCTTTTCCCCAGATTAAAAGAAAGATACAAGCAGGTGGCGGGAACCTTATCAGGCGGAGAACAGCAGATGCTTGCCATGGGCCGCGCCCTTATGAGTAAGCCGAGACTTATGATGCTTGACGAGCCCTCAATGGGACTTGCACCTATACTTGTGGATCAGATCTTTGATATCATAGGGGATCTTCACAAAGCCGGAACAACTATCCTTCTTGTAGAGCAGAACGCCAGAAAGGCTCTCGCTGTAGCTGACAGGGCTTATGTCCTTGAGACCGGAAGGATCGTTAATACAGGAACCGGAAGCGAGCTTCTCCACGATGACAGCGTTAAAAAAGCTTATCTTGGCGGCTGAGGAAACTCTACGAATAAAAACAGTTTATCGAAAAGTCTGCTCTTTTTGGAGAGCAGGCTTTTTTTAGAGGGAAAAGAAAGTCCGATAAGCTTATATGAAATGGAAACCAAAAGGCTTTATTCCGATTTCGGACATTTAAAGGTTGCTTTAATCGGGAATATGTGAGAAAATAAATCGTTGTAGTCTGCCCGGATTATCTTTTATGGGGGCTGCAAGCCTGGAGAAAACTATGAAGATTTTGCTCTTAAACGGAAGCCTCAGAGGCGGCAGAAGCTCATCCCTTAAGGTAGCACATGCTTTCATTAACGGAATTCTTGAAGCAGTTCCGGATGCCGAGGTTACAGAGGTTGCCCTTAAGGATAAAAAAATTGAACATTGCATGGGGTGCCTTTGCTGCTGGAAAAACGAAAAAGGCAAGTGCATCATCCATGATGATATGGACGAGATCAGAGATCTTGTAATGGACAGTGATGTGATCATCGAGAGCTTCCCACTTTACTTTTTTGGACAGCCCTCAAAGATGAAGGCCTTTGTTGACCGTATGATCTCCTATGTATCCGAGTACAGAGGCGTGGGAGGCAACGAAGAAAGCGGCAGCTTCCTTCACAAAATGCGTTACCCGGAGCTTATGCAAAAAAAGCTTGTACTTGTTTCAAGCTGCGGATATGAAAAGACTGAAGGCTGTTACGGCCCTATAAAGCAGCAGTATGATATTATCTGCGGCGAAGGAAACTACACTCTCATCACCTGTGCTCAGGGCGGTATGATCGCTGAAGAGACCTTACAGTCAAAGGTAGAGAAATATTTAGTCAGATTCACTGAAGCCGGAAAAGAATTTGCCCGTGAGGGAAAAGTCAGCGAGGAAACCCTTGCGAAGCTTGCAATCCCTATGCTCGGACATAATACATTTGAGAAGATAATAAACCTCAACTGGGACGATCCCAATGTCGGTCCTTACGGCAGAAAGGGTTAGAGATGTCTTTTATAAATGCGATTTTAAAAGGGATAGCAAAATTTCTGTTTTGGGCATCCTACCCTGTTTTGAGATTTATCTACCCTATGAAGATCCACTTTGAGGACAAGCCTGAAACGGAAGAAGCGCTCGCTAAAAGCTGCGTTGTCTTTTCTAACCATCTTGGATACGTAGAAGGGCTTTTTATGACAAGGCTTTTGAAAAAATACAGGGTGTGGACCTTTGTCGGTAAGGACTGGTACGACAAAAAGCCGATAAACTGGCTCTTCAGAAACCTTCCCTATATCTCCATCGACAGAAAGAGCGGGCTCGATACCGAGTGGCTTGATACTACTAAGGAGATAATGGCAGGTGGATCCTCCGTATATATTCTTCCGGAGGGACATACAAGTCCTGCGGGATCTATGGATACTTTTAAGCCGGGATTTCTTGTGCTTGCAAAGCAAACAGGCGCTACGCCGGTTCCCATATTTATAAGCCGCAAGATCAAGCCTTTCAGACTTACGCATCTTGTTATCGGTAAGCCAATGGTTATGGACCTTAATGAAAAAGGCAGACCCTCACAGGTACTTAAGAAGTACTGCGAGGAATGCAGGTCTTATGTGGAGGGACTCGGAGATAAGCTCTCCCACGGGGAGATTAAATAGATTATGACCGCTTAGCGGATTCATATAAATGGATATTTATCGTCTGATAGGTGTCCGGAGATTTTTACACGAAAGGAAGTTAAAAATGAACGAGAAAGAACTTGAAGTAGCAGCTAAGATCAAGAGCATGGTATCAGAGAATCTTAACATTCCTGAAGAAGAGCTTGACTATGAGATTCCCCTCTTTGGTGAAGGAATCGGACTTGACTCAGTAGATTCACTTGAGATCATTTCATGCATCGACAACGAGTTCGGTGTTGTTATGACAGGTGTTCCCAAGGAGCATTTCTACAACGTAACCAGCCTTACCAAGTACGTTGTTGAACACATGTAAAAATATCGGGGACTAAAGCGTATCAGGGCGTCATGCTTGCATGTAAGACCTGATATGCTTTAAGGACCCTAAAACCACATGAGCATATAGCGGTAATTTGAATAAATTACCGCGGATGCGAATGCGGTTTAGAATTGCGGAAGCTGCTTTGCAGCGAAGCAATTCGTGATATTTTTACGTAACATTTTATTACGCGATATTATTCCGTGATATTTTTTATACTAAGAATTTGACACTTTTACTCAAGCCGGAGCCCTATGGGTAAGCCGGTTAAAAGTTGTGTTTATAAATATATTTATTATTTTACAGGAGTAAATAAAATGAATAAGCCTATTAATACCCGTTGCGTAGTTACCGGTCTCGGTATGATCAATGCTATCGGAAACAGCGTGGATGAATGCTGGGACAACGCTCTTATCGGAAAAGAAGGAATTGACGTTGTAAAGTCGGTTAATGCCGATGAGTGCTACGCTAATCTCGGCGCAGAAGTTGACTGCGATGAGCTTGACAAGTACGAAGGCGTTGACAGAGCTTCCAAGCTTTGCCTTAAGGCTTCTGAAGAAGCTTTCAAGGATGCCGGGATCGATATGAAGAATGAAGATGCCACAAGATTCGGTGTAATCATGGGAAGCTGTGTCGGCGGCGTAGTAAGTATCGACAATTACGTAGCTAACGGCGAGAAGACCGAAGACATCAGAAAGATGACCATCTCCCCAATTGCTAACCACGTTGCAAACATGGTTGGTGCATGCGGAGTTATTTCAAACGTAGGTAATGCCTGTGCGGCAGGAAGCATCAGCGTAGCGTACGCATGCGAGCTTATCCGTGCCGGAGTTGCTGATATGTTTATCGTCGGAGGCGCTGACGCTTTTGCAGCAGTTCCCTTTGCCGGATTCCATGCGCTTCACGCTCTTTCCGAGAAGCCCTGCTCACCTTTCAACCACTCAAACGGAATCACTCTCGGTGAAGGTGCCGGAGCAATCGTTGTTGAGTCATATGAGCACGCTAAAAAGAGAAATGCCAAGATTTACTGTGACGTACTTGCAGCAGGTGTCAGCAGCGATGCACACCACATCACAGCGCCCAGACCCGACGGAATCGGACAGATGTATGCTATCCGTACCGCAATCGCTAATTCCGGCATTAAGCCTGAAGATATCGGATATGTTAATGCTCACGGAACAGGAACCGCTAAAAATGACGAGGCGGAGTTCCTTTCACTTCATGCGATCTTCGACGATGTAAACGACGATCTCTCTGTAAGCTCCACTAAGGCAATGGTTGGACACTGCCTCGGTGCAGCAGGAGCTATCGAAGCGGTATATGCGATCAAGGCTCTTACAACAGACATCATTCCTCCCACCATCGGTTATACCGAGGAGGATCTTGAGGCTCTTAAGGAAAAGGCAGGAAAGATTGACTTTATGCCTAACAAAAAGAGAGAAAAGAAGCTTGATTACGTTATGAGCAACTCTTTCGCATTCGGTGGAAGCAATGCAAGTATCATCTTCTCAAAGGGTGAAGGAAACGTAGCCGAGGTTTGCAATGACGAGCCCATCTATATTACAGGTATGGGTATTGTCAGCCCTCTCGGAAACGGTGTTTCCAACTATATCGAGAAGGTTAAGGCAGGAGAGACTATTGACAGTAATTCAGTTTTCTCCGAGACCACCAAGGAAGATTATGATAAGTATGACGTAAAGATGGCATTTTACCGTAAGCTTGATAAGCTTTCTCTTATGCAGGTTGTTTCCGGCCTTGAGGCCCTTGAGAGCGCAGGAATCGAGATCGCAGACGACAAGGCTGAGGATTACGGTATGATCATCGGTACCGATGACGGACCTCTTACCACAGTTTACAAGTTCCAGGAGAACATCAATACAAACGGTACAAAGAGCGGATCTGCATTCAACTTCCCCAATACAGTTTACAATGCAGCCGGCGGATATCTTTCAATCAAGACAAATATGCGCGGCGTAAACGTAACCGTAACCAACGGCGCTCAGTCAGGTATGAGCTCACTTTGCTACGCTTACAATGAGATCCGCCAGAACCATGCAAAGGTTATGCTTGCCACCGGTACTGACGAGAACAGCGATGTTATGGAAAAGCTTTATCGCCAGCTCGGAAGCGTTGCCAAAGGAAAGGCAGAGCTTTACAAGAATACAGGTATGGCAATGAGCGACGGAAGTACAACTGTTGTACTTGAAAGCGCAGAGAGCGCAAACGCAAGAGGTGCTAAGAAGTACGCACAGGTCGCAGGATACGGTATGACCCACGCCGTTACCGAGTACGGTAAGGTAGCCGGAACCGATAAGGGACTTGAGGATGCCATCGCCATCGCACTTAAGGATGCAGGAATCACTGTTTCCGATATCGATGCAGTTTACGGCTTCGGAAACGGTGAAGAAGCAGTTGATAATATCGAAAAGAACGTATACGGAAAGCTCATCGGAGCAAAGACCCCCGTTCACAACGTAAGAGCATATGTCGGAGAAAGCCGCAGCGCAGCCTGCGCTCTTTCAATCGCTACTGCAGCCCTTACTTTAAGCGGTGAGCTTGGTTCAGAGCAGAAAGCATTCTTCTTCGGAGATACAGTTACTGAAGGAAAGGCTGATACTTCAGCTTATAAGTATGTACTTGCAACAGCAGGTTCCGAAGGCGGATCCTACTGCGCTGTTGTACTTAAGAAGGCTTAATATAGGCAGAAAGGGAAGATCAAATGGAAAATGTACAGGAAGTAAAAACTGCCCTTGTAACAGGTGCGTCAAGAGGTATAGGCAGAGCCTGCGCCATCGCTCTCGGAAAGGCAGGATATAAGGTAGGAGTTAACTACAACTCCAACGAAGCCGCTGCACAGGAAGTTGTTAAGGCAATCGAAGAGGCCGGAAGCGAAGCAATCGCCATCAAGGCCAATGCCTCAAATCTTAAGGAAGTACAGGATATGATGCGTACCTTCGTTAAGACCTTCGGAAAGATCGATCTTCTTGTAAATAATGCAGGTATCGTTAAGGATGAATATGTTATGATGATGAATCCCGATACCATAGATATGTGTCTTGATCTCAATATCAAGGGATATCTCTACTGTTCACAGCAGGCGGCTGTCAAGATGTTCTCCAAGAAGAAGGGATGCATCGTTAACGTTTCATCCGTCAGCTCTGTACTTGCTGTTCCCGGACAGTCTGTATACAGCTCAACCAAGGGAGCTGTTAACTCTATGACAGCTACTATGGCAAAGGAACTTGCGCCCTACGGAATCAGAGTAAACGCAGTAGCTCCCGGATTTATCGCTACAGAGATGATCGAGGCAATACCTGAGGAAAAGAGAGAACAGTACATTAAGGATATTCCCCTCGGAAGATTCGGAACGGCGGATGAGGTCGCAAATGCGGTAGTTATGCTTGCAAGCGATGCATGCTCATATGTTACCGGACAGGTTCTCGTACTTGACGGAGGACTCAGCTTATGATGAATATTAACGAGGTTCAAAAGAGGATTAAACAGCGTCCCCCGTTTCAGATGATCGAAAAGATCGTCGAGATAAGAGACGGAGAGTACGCAAAGGGAATTAAAAACGTATCCATCAATGAGCCCTATTTTATGGGTCATTTCCCTGATACCCCTATAATGCCCGGCGTGCTCCTTATCGAAGCAGCTGCACAGCTTTGCTCCGTGACCATAGAGAGCGAAGGGACCGACGAGAGCCTTATCTACGTTCTTCTTAAGGTTGATGAGTTCAAATTTGTTAAGCCCGTAATTCCCGGTGACGTATGCGAGATCGAAGTAACCAAGACTGCAGGCGGTGCAGGCCTCGTAAAATTCGACGTGAAGATTTCCGTCGACGGCGCCCTCCGCGCCAAGGGCAAACTCGCTTTCACATCGATGCCCAAGGAAGCGGTATACAATTAATGCAATAAACTCGGGCCTAGGCCGCACATATTATTTCCTGCGCGAAGATAACACTCCGTATTGCGCACTCAATAACATGTACGCCCTCTCCCTCGAGTATTCCATAAGAGGCGAGAACTTAGATTTATAAGTGGACTCCCGCGAGTGTGATTCAATCCGGTCTCGGGCACATTGCCGGATTGAACATCACGCTCGACCAACTGCTGTATACAGCCACCGAATATAAATATGCACTTCGAAGAGCGTCCGCAGTGTCGGCACTTAGCAAGAACGCAGTTCGCGCTTAGTACCGCTACACGAGGACACCGACGATAGTGAACTCTGAGAAGTGCATATTCATATGAGGTGGCGTCAGAGAAAGGAAGAGACATGTCAAAACGTGTTTTTATGTTTCCCGGCCAGGGAAGCCAGTACATCGGAATGGCGAAGGATTTTTACGACGCCTATCCCGAATCAAAGGAAGTTTTTGAGAAGGCAAGCGCAGCCGCAGGATTCTCTGTAGAGCAGCTTTGCTTTGAAGAAAACGAAAAATTAAACATTACAGAGTATACCCAGATTTGTATGCTCGCAGCTGAAGCGGCAATCTACGCAGCAGTTGTAAAAGAAGGCATCACATGCGATGTAACCGCAGGTTTAAGCCTTGGCGAGTACGGAGCACTTATCGCATCCGGTGCACTTACCATGGAGGATGCGTTCAAGGTTGTAAGAAAGCGCGGAATGTTTATGCAGGCGGCTGTTCCCGAAGGCGGAGCAATGGCTGCTATACTTAACCTTGACCCTTCGGTTGTTGCTGATGTATGCAAGGAAGTACAGGAAGCAGGCCCTGCGGCAGACGCCGGAAGTTACACACTTCCCTACGTTGTATCCGTAGCTAACTACAACAGCCCTGTACAGATCGTTATTACAGGAAGAGAAGATGCGGTTAAAAAGGCATCAGATCTTTGCGTTGAGCGCGGCGCAAGAAGAGCGGTTCCTCTTAAGGTAAGCGGACCTTTCCATTCAGCTCTCTTAGAGGGCGCAGGAAAGCAGCTCGGCGAAGTGCTTGAAACCGTTACCATAAACGACATTAAAGTTCCTTATCTTGCAAACGTTAATGCAGATTATGTAACGGACAGCACGCAGGTTAAGCCTCTACTTACAGCACAGGTTTCATCATCAGTTAGGTGGCAGCAGACTCTCGAAAGACTTCTTGCTGACGGAGCAGACGAGTTTGTGGAGATCGGACCCGGAAGCACACTTACAGGTTTTGTTAAGAAGCTTAACAAAGATGTTAAGACAGTGAATATTGAAAAGTTAGAAGACCTTAAGGCATATCTCGAGGCATAGAGGTTTAAGATGGGAAACAATGTTGAAACATGCCCCGGCTGTAAAGCTGAGGTTGAGTGGTCCAAAGTAAAGGAGAACAATTATGTTTGTCCTGAATGCGGAAGACTTTTTAGGGTATGGACCGACAATAGAATAAAAATGATTGCCGATCAGGGAACATTTGAAGAAATGTTTAGCGAGATCGGAACAACAAATGTACTCGGAACTCCCGAGTATGAAGAAAAATTCAAACAGGCTCAGGAAAAGACAGGACTTTCGGAAGGCGTAACCGTTGGCAAGTGCCTCATCGGAGGACATGAAGCCGCCCTTGGAGTTATAGATTCAAGATTCCTTATGGGAAGTATGGGACACGCGGTCGGCGACCGTATCACAAGCGTAGTTGAATACGCTACAAAGGAAAAACTTCCCGTTATTCTTTTCTGCTGTTCGGGCGGAGCAAGAATGCAGGAGGGTATAGTTTCTCTTATGCAGATGGAGAAAACATCCGCTGCCTTGAAGAAACATTCGGAAGCCGGACTTTTATATATTTCAGTTTTGACAGACCCGACAACCGGCGGAGTTACCGCAAGCTTTGCGATGCTTGGAGATATTATCCTCGCGGAGCCCGACGCTATGATCGGATTCGCCGGACCCAGAGTTATTGAACAGACTATCGGCGAGAAGCTTCCTGAGGGCTTCCAGAGAGCGGAGTTCCAGCTCGAGCATGGTTTTGTAGACAGGGTTGTGGAGAGAAAAGATTTAAAACCCACTTTGGTTAAAATTCTTGAAATCCACTCAAAGAAGGGCAAGTACGCTGATTTCAAAGAATCAGATGAAAAGGTGTACTACGGACCTACCGAGATCATGAAGGAGCGTGCCGCAAAGGCAGAGACTCTTTCAGCCTGGCAGAAGGTTCAGGAAGCCAGAAAGGTATCAAGACTTGGTGCTGCCGAGTATATAGGAGCGATCTTTGACGACTTTATAGAGCTCCACGGAGACAGATATTTCAGAGATGATCCGGCTATTATGGGCGGTATCGCTTATCTTGACGGTCAGCCGGTTACCGTGATCGGCGTAAACAGAGGACGAAGCTTTGATGAGTGCCGGGCACACAATTTCGGTATGCCCTCACCTGAAGGATACAGAAAAGCTTTAAGACTTATGAAACAGGCGGAAAAGTTCGGACGCCCTATTATTACATTTGTTAATACTTCCGGAGCATATCCCGGTAAGGAAGCCGAGGAAAACGGTCAGGGAGAAGCGATTGCAAGAAACCTTTTTGAAATGTCTTCTCTTAAGACCCCGGTTCTTGCCATAATGATCGGAGAAGGCGGAAGCGGCGGAGCTATTGCCCTTGCTGTCGGAAATGAAGTATGGATGACGGAGAATGCAATCTATTCGATCCTCTCACCCGAGGGATTCTCTTCTATCCTATGGAAGGACGGAAGCCGTAAGGAAGAAGCTTCTGAGGTTATGAAGATTACCGCGCAGGATCTCAAAAAGCTCGGAGTTATTGAGGAGATCATTCCCGAATACGGCGGAGCTGATGAGGCGGCTTTATCCTCTATTGCCAGCGATATGAAGGGCAGAATCAGAGCATTCCTTACAAAGGTAGAAGGAAAGAGCGGCGAGCAGCTTGCCGAGGAAAGATACGCTCGGTTTAGAAAGTTTTAATAATTTGCAGGTCTTTTAAAAACTAAATATTTATCCGATTACACCGATATCTTAAGCAACAGATGAATAGTAAGTGCAAGGATGTGCTTTTGTTTAACATGGAGGTGTAAACATAGGAAGAAGTTTCAAAAACAATAAAGGATTATCCCTTATTGAACTAATAATCGTTATTGCCATTATGGCGGTTTTGGTGGGAATTATCACTCCCATGTTTGTAAAACATATAGAGAAGTCAAAGAAGGCAAAGGATGTTTGGACAGCAGATCAGATCGCAAAAGCGGTTCAGGTTGCTTTCATCGAAAATCCCGAGGCTGAAGAGGCTTTTGAAAGCTGGACCGGATCTCAGTATACTGTTAGCGCTACCGTAAACGGGGTAACAAGTTCTTATAAAGTTTGTCTTGTCGCTTCAAGCGGTACCCAGAATACCAATAAGGTTTCAAACTGCTTTAACGGAGGATCGAAACCTTTTTATGTAAGCAAGACTGACGGAAGCGATGGCTTCTACGGGTGTATAAATGAACAGCTTGGTCTTGATACAAAGAAGATGAACAGCGCCATTACTCCCAAGTATTCAAAGAAAAAAGAGGGAGTTACTTCTATCGGAGGAAGAGCGCCGGGAGTGCTTGACAGATACAGGATAGTAAAGAGAGTCGACAACGGCCAGATGGAAATCTGGGCAGCTCAGGCAAACCCTTACGGCGGATTCCCCGTATACAGATTGTGGCCTGTACCGGATGATATTTATTTCGAGTAAAAACTTAAGACTTTATATGAATCAAAACAGCGGCAACTTGTAGGGTTGCCGTTTTTGTGTTATTCTTAAAGGAGATTTTTTATCGCAAACAGGCGATTTTTGGAGACTATTTATGCGTTGGATGAGATATAGGATTAAAACAAAAACAGAGGCTGAGGATATTATTATCTCCACTCTTTACGATATAGGGCTTGAAGGGGCACAGATAGAAGATAAGATACCTCTCACGCCCCTTGAAAAAGAGCAGATGTTTGTCGATATTTTGCCGGATGCCCAAGATGACGACGGAGTAGCGTACCTTAACTTTTTCGTTGAGCTTGAAGAAAACGGAAAAGTACTGGTAGAGGGTGAGGAAACCGCTCCCGAAGAGCTAAAGGACAGGATTCAGGCAGAGCTTGACGAGCTTAAGGAGTTTAACTTAGATATAGGCGAGGGCTCGATCGAGCTTGAAAGTACTGAGGATATTGACTGGATCAACAACTGGAAACAGTATTTCCATCATTTTTATATAGATGATATACTTGTCATCCCTTCATGGGAAGAAATCCCTGAGGATGACAAGGCAAAGATGGTATTTCATATAGACCCGGGAACAGCATTCGGAACGGGGATGCATGAGACGACCCAGCTTTGTATCCGTCAGATAAGGAAATATGTTACTTCAGACACGGAACTTCTCGATGTGGGTACCGGAAGCGGAATTCTCGGAATCCTGTCTTTAATGATGGGAGCGAAACACGTAGTCGGAACGGACCTTGACCCTTGCGCCGTACCTGCGGTTGCGGACAATTTAAAGAATAACGGCGTCAGCGAGGAAGGCTTCGATCTGATAATCGGAAATATTATTACCGAGAAGGAAATTCAGGATAAGGCGGGATACGAAAAGTACGATATCGTAGTTGCGAACATCTTAGCGGATGTGCTTGTGCCGCTTACCCCTGTTATCGTAAGTCAGATGAAAAAGGGTGCCGTATATATTACATCCGGAATCCTTAATGACAATGATAAAGAATTCAGAGTAAAGAAGGCTTGCTCCGAAGCAGGACTGGAAGTGATCGAGACAACTTACCAGGGTGAATGGTGCTCGGTAACAGCTAAAAAGCCGGTAAGTTAAGATCTTTTGATTTAAAGGGTATTGGGAAAACAAATGTATATTGGGAGGTAACTATGGGAGATCAGCTTTTTACAAATACGCAAATAATTTCTTGGCTTCAGTATTTTTCGGAGAACACAGACCTTGATTTAGAGCATGTTAAGCTTCTTGATATTACCAAGAAGAATAAAAACATTATTCCTACGGTCGAGGCACACAGATGCTGTCTTGTCTTTACGGAAGCCGGTCATAAAGATATCTTCTATCGTATGTACAATGCCGGACTCGGTGACTGCACGGTGATCTACAACGAGGGAAGCGAGCCTGCGGGAGAGATCAAAAAGAGCAAGCTTTCCGAGATGATAGACCGCGGGATAAATGCTTCTGCAGGGATGCTTATATTAAACCCCAATGCTAGAAGTACATACAAATTTGGTATGGACAATTCCGTGTTTACCCCCGGATCTGTTAAATACGTAGGCTCTGAGATCAGAGCCATAATCCTTTCGAAGATGCAGATAGAAGAAGGAAAGAATATCTGTGTTATCTCCGGCGAGTCAATTGTTGTTGAAGCCGGAATCCTCAACGGGGACGGTACGATTGTTGCTGTTGAGTATAATTCAAACGACAGAAGCGCTCTCGAAGATAATGTGGACAGATTTGGACTCCATAACGTAAAGATCGTTGATCACGTGGATGAAGAAAACTTTAAGAATCTGCCTGTCCCCGATGTAACAATGCTTGTGGCCAGTGCCAGCATGGAGCAGGAGATGGAATACTTACTTTCTTTAAATCCGGAGATGGAATTTGTTATTTACACTCTTGATTTTGTGACTGCCGCATCAATGCCTGCTCTTTGTGAAAGATTTAAAATGGCAGATCCCGAGATCATCCAGATCTCAGTCTCCAAGCTTGGAAGAAAGAATAGTTTTGAGAATCAGCCCGCGCCATGGATAATAACCTGCCGCGGCGGTAAATAGATTAATATGTATCAGTTTTTTGTGGATGAATCCCAAATAAATATTGACTCAAAGCGTGTTTTTATAGAAGGACCGGATGTAAATCATATAAAAAATGTCCTTCGGATGAAGCCCGGTGAGGAAGTTAATGTTTCAAACGGAGTAGACGGCAAGGAGTACAGATGCGCGATACTTGATATGAACGAGGCGGTAGTAAACCTTGAGCTTCGCTTTATCAAGGAGGACGGGAACGAGCTTCCCGTTGATGTTACGCTTTATCAGGGACTTCCTAAGGCTGATAAAATGGAATTGATAATCCAGAAATGCGTTGAACTGGGCGTAAAGAGGATCGTTCCTGTTTCTATGAAACGCTGTGTGGTTAAGCTTGAGGAGAAAAAAGCTTCCTCAAAGGTTTCAAGATGGCAATCCATCGCCGAGGCTGCCGCAAAGCAGAGCAAGAGAGGAATAATACCTGAAATAGGACAGGTTGTTTCCTTCCCTGAGGCAGTGTCTGACGCTTCAAAAAGCGATATAATGCTACTGCCGTATGAGATGGCAGACGCTGATGCTATGGACAAAACAAGAGCGGTCTTTAACGGACTTAAGGCCGGCCAAAATGTTTCGGTATTTATAGGCCCCGAGGGCGGATTTGACGAGGGCGAGATTGAATTGGCAAAAAAGGCCGGAATGGAGATCATTACTCTCGGAAAGAGAATCCTTCGGACCGAGACGGCCGGAATGATGGTGATGAGTTTTATTGTGTTTGCGTCCGAAGGCAAGAACGCCTGAAGGCGATAAAGGTTTAATATGTCTAAACAAAGTTGGAAACCCGGAAATATGCTTTATCCGGTACCTCCGGTAATGATCAGCTGTAAGTCCGGAGAAGAAAAAGCAAATATTGTAACGGTGGCATGGGCAGGGACCGTTTGTTCCGAGCCTCCGATGGTATCCATATCGGTAAGGCCATCAAGATACTCCCATCACTTGATATCCGAAAGCGGAGAGTTTGTACTGAATCTTGTGACCGAGGATCTGGTCAAGGCCTGTGACTGGTGCGGCGTCAGATCAGGAAAAGATTTTGACAAGTTTAAAGAGATGAGACTTACGGAGTATGTATCCGAATATATGAAAACCCCGGCTATTTCCGAAAGCCCGGTTAACATTTACTGCAAGGTGGAGAATGTTTTAAGCCTCGGCTCACACGATATGTTTATAGGTAAGGTCCTCGGCGTTACTGTAGATGAGGCTTATATGGACGAAAAGGGACGGTTTGCCCTGGAAAAGACGAACCTTGTGGCTTATTCTCACGGAGAGTATTATTCCCTCGGAAAGTATCTTGGAAAATTCGGCTACTCGGTAAAGAAAAAATAGTAAAGAACCAAAGATAGATTGCAAGGACAGAAAATGGAAATATATTTAGACAATTCCGCGACCACAAAGGTTTACCCTGAGGTCGCGCAATTTATGACAAAGGTAATGTGCGAGGATTACGGTAATCCCTCGAGTATGCATACAAAAGGTTTAGAGGCGGAAAAATATATTAAGGATTCGAAGGATATTTTTTCAAGGATCCTTAAGTGTGAGCCCAAAAACATTTACTTTACTTCCGGAGGAACTGAATCCGACAACCTGGCTATCATCGGAAGTGCGCAGGCATATAAAAGGCGCGGAAAGCATCTGATCACAACAAAGATAGAGCACCCGGCCGTTTTAAACTCCTTTAAGTACCTTGAAGGAGAAGGCTTTGAAGTGACTTATCTTCCGGTAAATGAGCTTGGAGTTGTAAGCCCGGAGGACCTTAAGGCCGCCCTTTGTGACGATACTATCCTTGTTTCCGTAATGCATACCAATAACGAGATAGGAAGCCTTATGCCAATCGAGGAGATAGGGAAGGTCATCAAGGAAAAGAATCCCGAGATAGTCTTCCATGTTGATGCCGTGCAGGGATTTGGAAAAGCTCAGATTGTGCCTAAGAAGATGGGCATCGATCTTTTATCCGTCAGCAGCCATAAAATCCACGGTCCTAAAGGAATGGGCGTTTTGTATGTAGGCGATAAGGTCAGGCTTTTACCTATATCTTACGGTGGAGGGCAGCAGGGAGGACTAAGAAGCGGTACCGAGAACGTACCGGGAATTGCCGGTATGGGTCTTGCTGCCAAAAAGATTTACGAGAATCTTGCTGCCGATACAGACCGGATGTATGCTCTTAAAGAGAAGCTTATAAAGGGAGCTTTGGAGTTTGGAAATGTAAAAGCAAACGGAGTGAGCGGAGATTTATCCGATCTAAGACAGACGGCTCCCCATATAGTAAGCCTATCCTTTGAGGGAATCAGGGCAGAGGTCCTGCTCCATGCTTTAGAGGATAAGGGCATATATGTTTCTGCGGGAAGCGCCTGCTCAACCCATAAGCCAGAACCCTCCGCAACGCTTAAAGCAATCGGACTTGAAAAGGAGCTTTTGGACTGTACACTTAGGTTTTCTATGTCTGAGCTTACAGACGAAGATGAAATAAAACAAACCCTTAAGGCACTTGAAGAGATATTGCCCTTCCTTAGAAGGTTTGTGAGAAAGTAATAGTATATAAAAATGCAAAAATGCGGTAAAGGTGCAAACCTGAGTTAGGCAAAGCCGTAGGAATGTGAGAAATATAGTGAAAAAAGAATTATTTACAGATTTTTTAATTAAATATGCGGAAATCGGTATCAAGGGAAGAAACAGATTTATGTTTGAGGATGCCCTTGTCGGAAGGATAAGATCCGCCCTGGAGAATGTTGACGGTACCTTTAGAGTATACAAGACTCCGGGAAGAATATTTGTGTCTGCCGAGTCTGAATTTGAATTTGATGAGGTTGTAGACGCCCTTTCCCATGTATTCGGAATCGTGGGGATCTGCCCTGTTGTAAAGATTGAAAAGGATACACCTGAGAGCCTATATGCTGCAGTGGTCTCTTATATGAAAGAAATGTATGGAGAGAAGCTTTGCGCTAAGGGCGAAACAGGTGAGAAATCAGTAAGGATTCTGCAGGAAAAAGGGTTTACTGCATCAACAAGCGAAGATATTTTAGCGGATGCCAATTTTGGAAAAGTAAAATGGCAGGAAGCGCTTCCCTCAATAGACAGAAAGAAGGAGGATACTACCTCCTTCAAGATCTTTGCGAGACGCGAGAGCAGAAACTTCCCTCTTGACTCAATGGAACTTAACATTGAAGTCGGAGAAGCGGTTCTTAATGCATTTACCGGACTTAAAGTAGATGTTCATCACCCCGAGATGATCATATATGTCGAGATAAGAGATAAGATTTATCTCTATTCGGAAATTCTGCCCGGCCCCGGGGGAATGCCTGTGGGAACCGGCGGACACGCAATGCTCCTTCTTTCGGGAGGGATCGATTCTCCCGTAGCCGGATATATGATGGCAAAAAGAGGAGTTACTATAGATGCGGTATATTTCCATGCTCCGCCCTATACGTCCGAAAGAGCACTTCAAAAGGTTGTCGATCTTGCAAAGATCATCTCCAAATACACCGGACCGATCAATATGCATGTGATCAATTTCACGGACATACAGCTGGCTATCTATGAAAAATGCCCTCATGATGAACTTACCATCATTATGAGAAGGTATATGATGAGGATCGCTGAGCATCTGGCGGAAAAAGCAGGAGCGCTTGCCCTTGTAACCGGAGAAAGCGTAGGGCAGGTGGCATCACAGACCCTTGCATCTTTGGTATGCACAAATGAAGTTTGCAATCTTCCTGTGATAAGACCTCTTATCTGCTTTGATAAACAGGATATCGTAGAGATTTCAGAGAAGATCGGAACTTACGAAACTTCAATTCTTCCTTTTGAGGATTGCTGTACCATATTTGTTGCGAAGCACCCGGTAACAAAACCTCTTCGCCACGTAATTGAAAAGCATGAGCATAACCTTGACGAGGTAATAGAGGGTCTCCTTGAAAAGGCATACGAGACAGACAGGGTAATTGAGATCAGATAGTTTGGAAAGCAGAAAAAGAAGCGCCCCTGCTGAGGAAGTTTATCTGAGGAATCTCACGTGGGGGATTTCACAAAAAAAGAGCATCTCGTTTGAGATGCTCTGAATAATCTTTTAAGAAGAAGTAAGGGCTTAAGCCTCATACTTCGCAAGTACAGCAAGTACTTCTTCAGCACCGTCTTCGGTGTGGATGTTAAGGTCGATGGGCTTTGAAAGATCAAGTGAAAAGATTCCCATGATTGACTTTGCATCGATTACGTATCTTCCGGATACAAGATCGAAATCATAGTCGAACTTGGTGATGTCGTTTACAAAACTCTTAACCTTGTCGATTGAATTAAGTGAAATCTTAATAGTCTTCATAACTATTTTTACCTCCATAAAAACCTTTTTTTTGCTACGAGTTCATCTTAATTTAGAAACCGTTTTATGTCAAGGAAAAAAGATACAGAAAAAGGGACAAACTTTTTGGGAAAAACAATGAAAAAAGTTGCATTTCACAATCTGGGCTGCAAGGTAAACTCATACGAAATGGAAGTAATGCAGCAGATTATACAAAATAATGGATATGAAATTGTGCAATTTACACAAAAAGCTGACGTGTATATTGTCAATACATGTACCGTAACTAATATTGCAGACAGAAAAAGCAGACAGATGCTTCACAGGGCAAAACAGCTTAACCCCGAGGCGGTTGTGGTAGCCGTTGGTTGTTACGCACAGACCGGAGCAGCGGATCTTGAAAAGGATGCGTCTGTTGATATAATCGTAGGAAACAATCATAAAACCGAGATAGCGGCCATACTCGATGAGTATTTTAAGACGCATAATTCCATAACCGACGGTGAGAAGGTTGAAGTACTTTCGGATTTAACCGGACCTTCCGAATACGAGAATGCTACTATAGGTGAGGGAGAGAGCAGAACAAGAGCAGACGTAAAGATCCAGGACGGTTGTAACCAGTTTTGCAGTTATTGTGCCATACCTCTTGCCAGAGGAAGAGTCAGAAGCCGCAGACCTGAAGATGTGATAAAGGAAATACTTACTCTTGCGGAAAATGGACACAAAGAAATCGTGTTGACAGGTATTCATATTTGCTCTTACGGAATAGATTTTGATGATGAAGCCTGGGCTAAAGGGGAGATAAAACCAAAAACGCGAGAAGGTGAAAACGGAGCTGTTAAAGATTACAGGGGAGAAACAAAGCTGTTTGATCTTATCGAGATGATAGATAAAGCTGTCCCGGAGGATAAGATTTCAAGGATCAGACTCGGCTCCCTCGAACCAAGGGTTATTACTCCCGAAAACGTAAAGAGGCTTGTAAGTATCCAAAGGGTATGCCCGCATTTCCATTTATCTCTTCAGAGCGGATGCGACGAGACTCTTAAAAGGATGAACCGTCACTATACGACATCGGAGTTTAAGGACGGCGTTGAGCTCCTTAGAAAGGCATACTCAGAAGCCGGGAAAAATGTCGCTATTACTACGGATGTCATAGTAGGCTTTCCGGGAGAGACTGAAGAAGAATTCGAGATTACCCGCAAATTCCTTGAAGATATTAAACTTTATGAAATGCATATCTTCAAGTACTCAAGGCGAAAGGGTACCGTTGCGGACAGATTACCCGGTCAGCTTACGGATGCGGTAAAAAGCAAAAGGAGCGATGTGCTTCTCGAAATGACCGCAAGGCATTCCGCTTTGTACCGCAGACAGTACGTAGGGACTGAAGTGTGCGTACTTGCCGAAGAATATAAAAACGGTTATACAAGCGGCCATACTTCCGATTATGTAAAGGTAAGCATTAAAGGGGATATCCCTGAGGGAAGCCTTGTCCCCGTAAGGGTGGTAAGCATCAGCGAATCCGGTGAGTTGTCAGGGGTGAAATAAGAGCAGATCTGAAGAATTTGTTACGAAAATAAGAATTTGCGCCTGCGTCAAATATATAGTAAAATATCTTAATAGGCTAATATGGTATTTGCGGAAGGTGCCGCAACTAATATAAACGGAAAGAGGTAGCAACATGGCTGATTTGGGGAACACACAGTACTTTGAAGTTCAGACAGAGCCTCCTACAGGGGTGAAGGAAGTACTCGCACTTGTATATGAGGCGTTACAGGAAAAGGGATACAATCCTGTCAATCAGATTGTCGGATATATTATGAGCGGCGATCCCACATACGTTACCAGTTACAACAATGCCCGCAGCCTTATTATGAAGGTTGAGAGAGACGAGCTTGTTGAGGAGCTGCTTAACAGTTATATCAGAAATCGCGGTTGGGAGCAGTAATACATGAGGATCATGGGGCTTGATTTCGGCTCGAAAACGGTTGGCGTCGCTTTGAGTGACCCGCTTCTTATCACCGCCCAGGCGCATGAAATAATCAGGCGGGAAAGAGAGAATAAGCTTCGCCAGACTTTGGCGCGTATCGAAGAACTTTGCGAGGAGTTTGAGATAGGCAAGATCGTTTTGGGGCTGCCGTTACATATGAACGGAGACGAGGGAGTAAGAGCGCAGCTTTCTATGGAATTCAAGGAAAGCCTTGAGAGAAGAACGGGACTTCCCGTGATCATGTATGATGAGAGGCTGACAACGGTTGAAGCGGACGAGATCATGAAGGAAGTCGGAGTCCGCAGAGAAAACCGCAAGGAGTATGTTGATATGATAGCTGCGCAGATCATTTTGCAGGATTATCTTGACAATACTTCCGATAAATAATTGATTTAATCCCTTATCAGGGAGAAATAACAGGTAAACTATGAGTGAAAACAAGCTTGAAAAAGTAATATTCAATCCCGAAGGGGAAGATCCGGTTGAGTTTTTCGTATTGGAACAGACAAGGATCGGAGGGTACAATTATATCCTTGTGACCGATTTCGAAGAGGGAGACGGAGAGGCTCTTATTCTCAAGGATCTTTCCGAGGACGGCGATAAAGAGAGCAGATACATCATCGTGTCGGATGATGCGGAGCTGGAGGCCGTTGCTTCGGTGTTTGAAGATATGCTTGAGGATGTGGATCTGATTTCCGGAGACGAAGGAGAAGTCTGATCCGTCCTAAGCTATAAGGAGGAAATTTGAGTAAGAAGAAAAATAAAGATAAACCCGCTCTGACGGGCCTTAAGATCATTCCTTTGGGAGGCCTTGAACAGATCGGAATGAATATAACTGCCTTCGAGTACGAAGACAGTATTATTGTAGTGGATTGCGGCCTTTCTTTCCCGGCGGATGATATGCTGGGTGTAGACCTTGTAATCCCCGATGTTACGTATTTAAAGGATAATATCGATAAAGTAAAAGGGTTTGTTATAACCCACGGTCATGAGGACCATATCGGGGCGCTGCCGTATGTGCTTAAGGATATAAATGTTCCTGTATATGCAACGCGTCTTACTATGGGAATTATTGAGAATAAGCTGACAGAACATGAGCTTATGGATGTGACCCGCAGAAAAGTCGTTAAATTCGGTCAGTTTATAACCCTTGGCAAGTTCAGGGTAGAGTTTATCAAGACAAATCACAGTATAGTTGATGCTGCGGCACTGGCTATATATTCCCCTGCGGGAATAATTGTTCACACAGGTGATTTTAAAGTTGACTATACGCCTGTGTACGGAGATGCCATCGATCTGCAGAGATTTGCCGATCTCGGAAGAAAGGGAGTCCTTGCGATGATGTGCGACTCTACAAATGCCGAGAGACCGGGCTATACACCTTCCGAAAAAACTCTTGGAAGGATGTTTGATAACCTTTTTGAGGAACATAAAAACACCAGGATATTTGTTGCGACCTTTGCTTCAAATGTGGACAGGGTTCAGCAGATCATCAACTCTGCTCATAAATTCGGCCGAAAGGTAAGTGTCGAGGGCAGGAGCATGGTAAGTATCATCGAGACTGCTCAAAAGCTTGAATGCATCAGCATCCCTGAAGATACGCTGGTTGACCTTGACCTTATCAAGAACTATCCTCCCGAAAAGCAGGTTATAATCACAACCGGAAGCCAGGGAGAGAGTATGGCGGCTCTCAGCCGAATGGCAAACGGAACTCACAGAAAACTGACCATTGGTGCCGGAGATACGGTAATCTTTTCATCCCACCCCATACCGGGTAATGAAAAGTCCGTTACAAAGATCATCAACGAGCTTCTTGCAAAGGGAGCCGATGTAATATTCCAGGATGTCCATGTATCCGGACATGCCTGTCAGGAAGAGATAAAGCTTATCTATACACTTGTCCAGCCCAAGTTTGCAATACCCGCCCACGGAGAGTTTAAGCATCTTAAGGCACAGGCGAAGATTGCCGAAGAGCTCGGAATGGACAAGGATCATATAAAGATCCTGTCCTCCGGCGATGTCCTTGAGTTTGGCGAGGATTATGCCGTAGTTACCGGAAAGGTTCCCACGGGTGATATTCTTGTAGACGGACTGGGAGTCGGAGATGTTGGTAATGTCGTTTTAAGAGACAGACAGCATCTTGCCGAAGACGGCATAATGATAGTTGTTATGTGCCTTGATGAGATATCCGGCGAGCTGGTGGCAGGCCCTGATATAGTATCAAGAGGTTTCGTTTATATGAAGGAATCCGAAGATCTTATTGAGGAGGCAAGGCTCCTTGTTCAGGAAACCGTTGAGGGATATATAGCAAGACATATTACCGACTGGGGCAAGATCAAGTCCGGAACAAAGGACGCGCTCAGCGAGTTTGTCTGGAAGAAGACAAAGCGTCGTCCCATGATCCTTCCTGTGATTCAGGAGGTTTAAACTTAGAGGTGTCATTAATGATGAATAAAGAAGTTAAAGACGCTGTAGACAATCTTATAAACACAATAAAGTCTGATGAGGTTTTCAAGGAGTACCATAAACAACTTGACCTCTTAAGACAGGAACCTGAGCTGAAAAGGCAGGTTGATGATTTCAGAAAGAGAAATCACGAGATGCAGATGAGCGAGGATCTTGATTTTGCCAAGCTCTCTGCGTTTCAGGAGGAGTTTAAGACGCTGCGCGAAAATCCGCTTGTGGACAGCTTTCTTGCAGCTGAGCTTGATTTCTGCAGGATGATGCAGAACATCAATTTTTCTATCGTTGAATCGGTAGATTTTGAATAATGGGAAAAGAAAGACTTTTTCCGAGGATCAGATTATGAAAAAAAACAGTTCTAACAATGAAATGATCGGCAGAGTTGCCGGCGTAGCAGGAAACGTATTTGATACTGTACTGCAGATTCTTCTTATCGTGGCGATAGTCCTCGTCATATCAAAGGGGGCCAAGACCGCGTACGATTACGGTTACAGGATTTATACCGAAAAGCCCATGGCTGCCAGTGTGGGAAAAGACGTTGAAGTAACAATACCTTTGGATTTCAACGCTCTTGAGCTGGGTAAGCTCTTTGAGAGCAAGGGACTTGTGAGAGATTCCAAGCTTTTGGCGCTTCAGTATTACGCATCGGAGTATCGTGAGTACGTTAAGGGCGGAACCTATACCTTAAGCACTACCATGACAGCCGAGGAGATGTTCGGAGCGATTGCTCAGGTAAACATCGAAAAGGAGGAACTCCTTAAGGAGGCTGAAGAGCAAAAGAAGGCCGAGGAAGAGGCCGCCGCAAAGAAAGCTGAAGAAGCTGAGGAGGATGCGGAAGAAGGCGGAGTCCAGGAAATTGAAATGGGCGATGATTCAGACCTTACGGAGGATAATGTCAGATGACGGAAGAGGACAGATTATCCGTCTTTATGAACCTGATGGATCGTGGTAACGGTCCTTTTCTGGATCTTATAGAGCAGGAAGCACTTGAGGGCGGAGTGCCGATCATTCGGAGAAGTACCCAGAGTCTCTTGCGATTTTTGATAAAGCTTTCAAAGCCGAAACGCATCCTTGAGATAGGGACAGCGGTCGGCTTTTCTGCTTTACTTATGAGTGAAGCGGGTTCCGAAGAGTTAAGGATAGATACGATAGAAAAGTACGAAAAAAGAATCCCTGTGGCAAAGGGTAATTTTGAGAGAGCTTTTAAAGAAAAGGCCTGCAATATGACCGACCTTTCAAGGATAAAGCTCTTCGAAGGGGATGCTTTTGATATATTGCCGACTCTCGAGGGAGAGTATGATATGATCTTTATGGATGCAGCCAAGGGACAGTATATCAACTGGCTTCCGGAGATTATGCGCCTCCTTGGGAAAGGCGGAATGCTTGTATCCGACAACTGCCTGAGAGAGGGAGATATCTGCGAATCGAGATTTGCGGTAACAAGAAGAAACCGTACGATCCATTCAAGGATGAGAGAGTATATCTACGAGCTTTGCCACCGGGATGACCTTGAAACCGTACTTTTAAATATCGGAGACGGAATGACTCTCAGCACAAAGCTTTAAAAAGCTTAAAAGATTTGATCAAAACCGGAGATTTAGATGAAAGAAAAGAAAAAACCGGAACTGCTTTGTCCTGCAAGCAGTCTTGAAGTGTTAAAGTGCGCGGTAGACTACGGCGCAGATGCGGTATACATTGGCGGAGAAGCCTTTGGACTGAGAGCCAAGGCAAAGAACTTTTCCCATGAAGATATGGAAAAAGGAATTGCCTACGCCCATTCCAAAGGTGTAAGAGTGCATGTTACCGCCAACATTCTTGCTCACAACTACGATCTTGAAGGGGCGAGAAAATATTTTGAAGAATTAAAGGAACTTGGCCCCGATGCGCTTATAGTTGCAGATCCCGGGATGTACAGCATCTGCAGAGAGGTCTGGCCGGAGGCGGAAATACATATTTCGACTCAGGCGAACAATACAAATTATGAGACATATAAGTTTTGGTGGAGACAGGGGGCAAAGCGAGTAGTCAGCGCAAGAGAACTCTCACTGCTTGAGATTGCACAGATCAGAAAGAACATTCCGGAAGAGATGGAAATAGAGAGCTTCGTCCATGGAGCTATGTGCATTTCCTACTCCGGAAGATGCCTACTTTCCAATTTCTTTACCGGAAGGGATGCCAATCACGGAGCTTGTACGCACCCCTGCAGGTGGAAATACGGAGTATATGAAAAGGAAGATGGTGAGCCTATATACGCAGTCAGCGAGGAAAGCCGGCCCGGAGAGTATTTACCTGTATATGAAAATGAAAGAGGTACGTATATCTTTAACTCCCGGGATCTTTGCATGATCGACCATATCCCGGAACTCGTGGAGGCAGGGATCGATTCCTGGAAGATAGAGGGACGTATGAAAACGGCGCTCTATGTTGCCACAGTTGCGAGAACCTACCGCAAAGCAATAGATGACTACTTTGAAGATCCGGAAAAGTACAAGGCAAATATGCCCTGGTATAAGGAACAGATCGCCAAGTGCACATACAGGAAGTTCTGTACCGGATTCTTTTTCGGAAAGCCGGATGAAGACAGCCAGATATACGACAACAATACCTACTCAAGTGACGCTGTTTTCCTTGCAATCCCGGAGAAAAAGATAACGGAAACGGACGCAAATGGCGTAGAAAGAACTCTTTTCGGATTTACTCAAAAGAATAAATTCTCCGTAGGTGACGAGATAGAGATCATGAAGCCGGACGGAAGAGATATAAGGACAAAGGTTCTTGAAATGTACCATGTCTGTGACGGCAGCAATTTCGAAAAAGAGGAAAAGGAACGCTTTGCCATAGATGGTAAAGAATGCATCAAAGTTTCCGCCTGTCCTCACGCTGAGGAGAAGGTCTGGGCAGTATTTTCCAAAGAACCTGATGTGGGAGATATCCTGAGACAGTGATAAAAGAGATTACTTTTACTTGTATCTGACTTTTTTTTGAGATATTATTGAAAAAGGGTTTATGCCCAAATGCAACTGAAAGGTATTTAAAACATGAGCGAAGCACTTAACGTTGAAGAGTTGTTCGGAAGCAAAGTCTTTAATCTCGGAAAGATGAGAGAGAGGCTTCCCAAAGGCGTATTTAAAGAAGTTAAAAATGTTATGGACCGGGGAGGCGAGCTTTCAAAAGAGTCCGCGGATGTGGTAGCTAAGGCTATGAAGGACTGGGCCGTTGAAAACGGCGCAACCCATTACACCCACTGGTTCCAGCCTCTCAACGGAATTACTGCCGAAAAGCATGATGCATTCGTTACCCATCCCGATGAAGAGGGAAGAACCCTTATGGAGTTTTCCGGTAAGGAACTTATAAAGGGAGAGACTGACGCCTCTTCTTTCCCATCGGGCGGACTCAGAGCAACCTTCGAGGCCAGAGGATATACAGTTTGGGATATAACTTCACCCGCTTTCTTAAAAGAGGATGCTACGGGTGTAATTCTTTGTATTCCCACGGCTCTTTGCTCTTATACGGGAGAAGCTCTTGATAAAAAGACGCCGCTCCTCAGATCGATGGAGGCTATCAGCACACAGGCCCTGCGTATCGTCAGACTTTTTGGAAATACTGAGGCTACTAAGGTAACTCCTTCTGTTGGAGCTGAGCAGGAGTACTTCCTTGTTGACCATGAAAAATACTTAAAGAGACCCGATCTCATCTTCTCCGGAAGAACTCTTTTCGGAGCTCCCGCGCCCAAGGGACAGGAGCTTGAGGACCATTACTTCGGAGCAATCAGAGAAAGAATCGGTTCTTATATGAAGGACCTTAACATCGAGCTCTGGAAGCTCGGCGTTACTGCCAAGACACAGCATAACGAAGTGGCCCCCGCCCAGCATGAGCTTGCGCCTATTTACGAGACGGCAAATATTGCCGTAGACCACAACCAGCTTGTTATGGAGACTATGAAAAAGGTGGCTTGTCGTCACGGACTCAACTGCCTGCTTCATGAGAAGCCTTTTGCGGGTGTAAACGGATCCGGTAAGCATGACAACTGGTCCCTTACTACGGATAACGGAGTGAATTTACTTGATCCCGGTAAGACTCCCAATGAAAATATTCAGTTTTTGCTTGTTCTTGCCTGCATTTTAAAGGCTGTTGATATTCATGCGGATCTTTTAAGACAGAGTGCAGCTGATGTAGGAAATGATTTAAGACTTGGAGCTGACGAGGCACCGCCTGCCATCATCTCCGTTTTCCTCGGAGAACAGCTTGACGACGTTGTAAGACAGCTTATTGAGACCGGAAGCGCTGACCACTCTATCCAGGGTGAAAAGCTTATAACCGGTGTATCCACTCTTACAGATATTGAAAAGGACGCAACGGACAGAAACCGTACATCGCCTTTTGCCTTTACGGGCAATAAATTTGAGTTCCGTATGGTAGGCTCCAGCGATTCAATTGCCAGCCCCAATACCACTCTTAACGCTATTGTGGCGGAGGCTTTCTGCGAGGCAGCGGACAGACTTGAAAAGGCTGCAGATTTCGATATCGAGGTACATGACCTTATCAAGGAATATCTTACCGAGCACCAGAGAATCATATTTAACGGTGACGGATATGCGAAGGCATGGGTAGAGGAGGCTGAAAGAAGAGGACTTCCCAATATCACATGCACCATAGACGCTGCGGCATCTCTTACTACGGATAAGGCAGTTAAGCTTTTCGAAAAGTTTGGAATATACAGTAAGACCGAGCTTGAATCCCGTAAGGAAATCACATACGAGACATACTCAAAGACCACCAATATTGAGGCTCTTACTATGATCGATATGGCGAAGAAGCTCTATATCCCCGCTGTTATCGAGTATACAAAGACTCTTGCGGATACTGTTAAGGTTGTTAAGGAAGTGGGCGAAGTCGCCACTGTTCAGGCGCAGGTGCTTAAGGATGTGACAGCACAGCTCGGTAAGGCAAGCAAAGCTCTTTCGGAGCTTGAAGCAGCCACTGCAAAGGCCGCTTCGATAAAGAACGCCAAGGATCAGGCGTATGCCTTTAAGGATGAAGTAAAGGTATCTATGGATGAACTCAGAAAAGCTGTCGATACTCTTGAAACCCTCGTAGACAAAAAGGTTTGGCCGGTTCCTTCATACGCGGACCTTATCTTTGAGGTTTAATCTGTATTCATAAACATACTTTTAAGGCCCGGTGCTTCTTTAAAGCAGAAGTGCCGGGCCCTCTGTTATCAGAGTCTGAAAAGACCGTTTTTATATTTCTGACGAAAAAGAGGATTTAGACTGATATGTTACTTTTAAAGCAAATGGCTATTTTGTTTATCATTATGATGATCGGATATATATGCCGTAAGATAAAGATGATCACGGACGAAGGCTCAAAAGTACTTTCCGCCATCGTGGTTAATGTAGCCAACCCCTGCCTTATCCTTTCGGCGGGGATCAATAAAGAAAGTACTGTAAAAGGAATGATGCTGGTAAAAACGGCGCTTCTTGCTGCCCTAGTCTTTGCCTTTTTGATAATCATAGCCTTGTTTCTTCCGAGGCTTATAAAAGCAAGACCGGAGAACAGAAGCGTATACAGGGTTATGACTATCTTTTCGAATATCGGATTTATGGGATTCCCTGTGATATCGGCTGTTTACGGAAGCGATGCACTGCTGTACGCATCAATCTTTTTAATACCGTACAATATCCTTATATACACATACGGTATCGCTGCGCTCTGCGACGGAGGTGAAAAGGACAAAACAAATCCTTTAAAGAAAATCTTTAATGTCGGTGTTATAGCCTGCGTCCTTACGATAGTTTTATACCTTACAGGGATAAAGGTGCCGATGGTTATCGAAAACGTAACTTCCTCCCTTAGCGAGCTGACGGCGCCTCTTTCGATGATAGTGATCGGGGCGGCTCTTGGAAAGATAAGCTTAAAGTCGCTTTTTACGGATTTCAGACTGATACTGTTCTCTGCCATAAAGCTTATCGTTATCCCGATAGCAGGAATGTTTATAGTCAGTTTCCTTAATCTTCCGCCGGAACTTAATGGCGTTATGCTTATAATGCTGGCGACACCGGTGGGAAGTATGACGGCTATGCTGGCCCAGCAGTACGGCGGAAATACGGACCTGGCCTCGAGAGGCGTGGCTCTTACGACCCTTTTCTCCGTGGGCACAATTCCTTTAGTTTCCTGGATCGTCACATTTTTTGTCAAATAGCCAAAAAAATTTAAAAAAAGACTTGCATTTGGCGTCATGTTCGTGTATACTTCATTAAGTCGCGCGGATAAATGACGCGGTAAAGGGCTATAGCCAAATGGTAAGGCAGCGGATTCTGATTCCGTCATTTGGAGGTTCGAGTCCTCCTAGCCCTGCTTGAAAACCTGTGAGAGTGGCTCACAGGTTTTTTTCATATTTTGTACAAGATGCAACAGAGGTTTATCTTTTTAAAGTTATACAACTTATGAAGAGGGATTAAAAATGTATTCATTTGATTCAAGGGTAGGATTCAGTAAGGTGGACTTTCAAAAAAAGATCACCATCAACTCTATCGTCGATTATTTTCAGGATGCCTCGACTTTTCACTCCGAGGATCTTGGCGTTGGGTATGATTATCTTATTCCGAGGAATCTCGGATGGGTTATAAATACCTGGCAGATAGACATAACGAGATACCCCATGTATCTTGAAAAGGTACGGATCTGTACCGTTCCCTACAAATTCAGGGGATTTCTCGGATACAGAAACTTTTGGATCGAGGACGAAAAGGGCGAGATTCTTGTTAAGGCAAACTCTATGTGGAGCCTTATCGATATAAAGAATATGAAGCCCGCTAAGGTTCCCGACGATCTCCCGGGTGTATACGGAAGCGCCGAACCGATGGATATGGATTACGAAAACGGAAAGATCCGTATTCCACAGTCCGCAGAAAAGAGAAATGAGATCGTAGTTGAGCCTCATTTCCTTGACCCCAATAAGCATATGAACAACGGACAGTACGTTAATATCGCTTCTTCATATCTTCCGGAGGGATTTGAGATAAAAAGACTTAGGGCTGAGTACAGGAGCCAGGCTTTTCTCGGAGACAAGATAAATCCTGTTTTCGGCTTTGAGGACGGAAAGTACGTGGCATCTCTTAACAACGAAGAAGGAAAGCCCTATTCGGTAATTGAATTCTCGTAGTTTTTTGGATTTTTATAGATTTTGGCTAATTAAAAGAAAGAGGTCCGGCTGCAAAAACGCCGGCACCAAAGAGGACGGAATAACATGTTTAAATTAGGACAGTATCAGACACTTAAAGTAGTTAAGCAGGTGGAATTCGGAGTATACCTGGCGGAGGAAGGCGCTAAGGACGAGCGCATACTTCTCCCCGCAAGACAGGTTCCCGAAGGGACTAAGGTGGGAGACAGCCTTGAGGTATTTCTCTATAAGGATTCTGAGGACAGACCTATTGCCACCACCCACAGACCGCTCCTTTCAATGGGAGAGGTGGCAAGACTTAAAGTAAGCCAGGTCACAAAAGTCGGTGCCTTTTTATCCTGGGGACTTGATAAGGATCTATTCCTTCCCTTCAAGCAGCAGACATATAAAGTATCAGAGGGCGACGAGGTACTTGTTGCTATGTACCTTGATAAGAGCAGCAGGCTTTGTGCTACTATGAACGTATATGAATGTCTGAGAAATGATTCAACATATCGTAAAGACAATACCGTAACCGGTACCGTTTACCAGATAAGCCGGAATTTCGGTGCTTTTGTAGCGGTAGACGATCTGTATTCGGCTCTTATACCGGCAAAGGCTATGTTCGGAGCGGCGGGAGAGATAAAGATAGGGCAAAAGATCACCGCACGAGTTGCATCGGTCCTTCCCGACGGAAGACTTGAGCTTGCGGTAAGAGATAAAGGCTATTTACAGAGAAACGAAGATTCGGAAGCGATCCTTCATCTTATAAAGGAAGCAAAGGGAGTCCTTCCCTTCAGCGATAAGGCATCCCCGGAGCTTATCTTTGAAAAGACCGGTATGAGCAAGGCACAGTTTAAACGCGCAGTCGGAAAGCTCTTAAAAGAAGGAAAGATAAATCTTGCACCCGACAGGATCGAACTTAGAAAGTGACTTTTTGACATAATTCTAAAGAAAAAATAAAGTTATGTAAATTAACTTGATTCTTTTACCTTGTGTGCTATAATCAAATTAACCAAAAGGATTTGGTCTTTTTAGTGTGATTCAAGGATGAATCAGGAGGTGATAATATGAATTTTTCTATTACTCAGCTTTCGCCTGCAGTAAGCCAGGCAAACCTTAATACCGATTTCGGTGTAAAGATGCTTGCTAAAACTATGGATACCAATGAGCAGATCGGCGAGAATCTCGTAGGGATGATCGATGCCGCTGCTATGGAGAGAAGCGTTAATCCTGCAGTCGGAGGAAACTTTGACATGTCTGTTTAAGGCGGACAAAAGAATTAGGACTTAGAGAGCCAAGAGATGATCTTGGCTCTTTGTTATTTTTCACAGTAAAATCTTTCAAAGAGACAAAAACATAAAATAAAATGACGAAAAACTCAAAAAAATGACCAAAAAAGAGTTGATTTTTTGGTCATTTTTTAGTACAGTTTATATAGTGCCTTTTTATGGGGCATTCGTATTCTTAGTTGGAGGAATATATGATCTCAAATCAGATTTTACAGAATACTCTCGATGGGCTCAGCTCCATTTCCGGAGCCGCTTTAAGCGTTATGGATCCGGAGGGAAAAGTTGCCGCTTCTACTGCCGATCTGTCGGTTTGTTCACACCCCGCAGCTGAATTTGCAAAGTCACCTGCTGATTCGCAGGAAATTTCAGGATATCAGTATTTCAAGATTTACGATGAGCAGAGCCTGGAATATGTTCTTGTTGTGGGCGGAAGCGGTGAAGAAAAGTACGTTGTGGGAAGAATGGTTGCCTTCCAGATCCAGAGCCTTCTTGTAGCTTATAAGGAGCGCTTTGACAAGGACAACTATATCAAGAACCTTCTTCTCGACAATCTGCTCCTTATTGATATTTACAGCAGATCCAAGAAGCTTCATATCCAGACGGAAGTTCCCAGAGTAGTATTTGTAATTGAGTGCGCTAAGGGCAAGGACAATAACCTTTTAGACCTTACCAAGACCGCAATAGGAAGCAGCAAGGATTTTGTCACAGCTGTTGATGAAAAGAACGTTATCGTTGTAAAAGAGCTTGCTTCTATGGAAGCTACCAAGGAGATCGCAAAGACTATCAAGTCTCTCTCGGATTTTTACCATAAAGAGGGAGTTAAAGGGCTTCGTATCGCATACGGTACCGTTGTGCCCGAGATCAAGGAAGTCAGCCGTTCCTACAAGGAAGCCCGTATGGCAGCCGACGTAGGAAGAATATTCTTCGAGGAAAGAGAAGTAGTAGCGTACAGTCAGCTCGGAATAGGTCGTCTTATCTACCAGCTTCCCATTCCGCTTTGCAAGATGTATATCGAAGAAATCTTCGGAACCAAGTCACCCGATGATTTTGATGAAGAGACGATCACAACGATTCAGAAATTCTTCGAGAACAATCTTAATGTATCCGAGACCTCGAGACAGTTATTCATCCACAGAAATACGCTTGTTTACCGCCTTGATAAGCTCCAGAAGAGCACAGGGCTCGATCTTCGCGCTTTCGAGGACGCGATTACCTTTAAGATTGCGCTTATGGTAGTTAACTACATGAAGTGCATAGAGGAGAACGAATACAGATAATTTTGAGGCTATTATGACATCGAAAGAGAAAAAACAGTTAAAACGAGACAAATTTGTGGAAGAGAACGGGATCATCTGCCTTGAGAACGTAAGTATGAATTACCCCGAGCAGGGAGCCCCCGCCATCGACAATATCTCTTTACGTATAAACAGGGGAGAGTTCGTATTTATCACGGGAGACAGCGGATCCGGAAAATCCACTATGATCAAGCTCCTTTTAAGAGAGCTTGTTGCCACACACGGAAACGTTTTTGTTAACGGATACAACACTAAAAAGCTCAGACACGGACAGATTCCCCAGTTTAGAAGAAATCTGGGAGTCGTATTCCAGGACTTCAGACTTTTAAGGGACAGAAACGTTTACGAGAACGTTGCTTTTGCGCAGAGAATAATCGAAGTGCCTTCATCCCAGATGAGGCGCAACGTACCCAATATCCTGTCTATGGTAGGACTTGCGGGTAAATATAAATCGGACGTCAGAAAATTATCCGGCGGTGAACAGCAGAGAGTTGCTCTTGCCAGAGCCCTTATCAACAAGCCGTCAATCCTTCTTGCTGATGAGCCTACCGGTAACCTCGATCCCAACAATTCATGGGAGATCATGAAGATGATCGAGGAGATCAATGAGATGGGTACAACAGTTGTTGTGGTAACCCATAGCCCCGAGATCGTAAATGCGATGAAAAAGCGTGTAGTTACGATGCGCAAGGGAATCATAGTCAGCGACGAGGAAGAGGGACTTTACATCAATGAAGATTAGTACATTTTTCTATACATTATGGCAGGGAGTCCGCAACCTTTTCAGGAACGGATGGTATTCCCTTGCCTCAATATCAACGATCGCAGCCTGCCTGTTTTTGTTCGGACTTTTCTTTTCTGTTGTTTTCAACATAAGAAATATCCTCCTTACCGCAGAAGAGGCAGTTTCAATCACGGTTTTCTTTAACGATGATGTCAGCGATGAGAGAGTTAAGGAAATCGGTGAAGAGATCAAAAAAAGAACCGAAGTAGCATCAGTCAAGTTCCATGATGACGATGAGATCTGGGCTGAATTCGGTGAGGCGTATTACGGCCCCGATTATGCCGAAGGCTTCCCGGAGAACCCTCTTGAGGGAGACCACAACTACGAAGTATTCTTAAGCGACGTTTCAATGCAGGATACTCTTGTAAACTGGCTTCAGAGTAAGAGCGAGGTACGAAAGGTCAATTACTCGGAGGTGACGGCAGACACCCTTACCGGAGTCAACAGCCTTATTGCTTATGTTTCCATCGCAATCATCGCTATCCTTTTGGCGGTAAGTATATTCCTTATCAGCAACACGGTCAGAGTCGGAATATCCGTCAGAGCCGAAGAGATAAGTATTATGAAATACGTCGGTGCTACGGACTTTTTCGTAAGAGCGCCCTTTGTACTGGAAGGAATGCTTATAGGACTTATCGGTTCGGTGATCCCGCTGCTTCTTATTCACGAGCTTTACGATTATGTTATCAGATACGTGACTGAAAGATTTGCGATACTCAGCAGCATGCTTAATTTCCTGCAGATAGACGAGATCTTTAAGTATCTTATGCCTGTTTGCCTTGTTGTCGGCGTAGGAATCGGATTTATAGGAAGCCTTGCTACAGTACGTAAGCATTTGAGAGTTTGATATGAAAAACAATAAAGCATTTAACAAAATGAGTGAAAAAAGAGCTAAGGCAGTCTGTCTATTTATGACGGCTGCACTGGCTCTTTTGTGCGTACTCCCCGTACAGGGAGCTAAAGCTGCTCCGGCATACACAAGTATTTCCAGCGACTCCATCAAGCAAAAACAGCAGGAGATCGAGAAAGCAAAGAAAGACAAAGCTGATATCCAGAGCAAAAAGTCCAATGTCGAGAGTATCAAGAAAAATCTTGAGCAGCAAAAGAATGATATAAATGAGTATATAAGGCAGATCGACGAGACCCTGGAGGAAATGAATTACAATATAATGGATCTCGAGGACCAGATCGCGATATTAGAGGTCGATATCGAGAGAACAGAGAAAGAGTATGAGCAGGCCAAGGCCGATGAGGAGGCGCATTACGAGGCTATGAAGCATCGTATGAAGATGATGTATGAAAAGGATGAGACAAGTATCCTTACCAGCCTTCTGACATCTACAAGTCTTAGAGATCTTTTGAATCGTATGGATTATATCGAGGCTGTCGTCGCGTACGATAAGGCTTCATGGGAACAGCTCAAGACCACGAGAGCATATGTGGACCTTTGCTACCAACAGCTCGAGCTTTCGAAAGAGTCTGTGGATGAGGCTAAGCAAAATGTCGAGGCCGAGAAGGCCAATATGGAAGAATTAAGGCTCGAAAAAGAAGCACAGCTTCAGGAATATGTCAGAAGCATCGCGGCATCTCAGGCAGAGATCGACTCTCTTTCAAACCAGATAGATGAGTTTGACGATGAGATCGAAGCCTTAAACAAAGCCATCGAAGTAGAGCAAAAACAGATCTGGCTGGCTCAGCAGGGACAGGCTAAGACATACGACGGCGGAAGCTTTGTATTCCCCATAGCTTCTTACAAATATATATCAAGTAAGTACGGATGGAGAAACCATCCTATCTACGGAGTTCAAAAGTTCCACAGCGGAGTTGACCTTGCGGCTAACTACGGAACAGCCATTTATGCGGCTTATGCAGGGGTTGTAGCCGGAGCGGGATACAATTCCTCTATGGGCAATTATGTTATGATCAATCATGGTGACGGACTTTATACCGTTTATATGCATGCATCCTCCCTTTACGTAAAGGAAGGCGATGTGGTCAGCACGGGTCAGACCATCGCAGCCGTTGGAAGTACCGGAGCTTCAACCGGTAACCACCTGCATTTTTCCGTAAGACTTAACGGAGAGTACGTGGATCCCAATGGTTATATATATTTTTATGATACCTAAAAAGGAATATTACTTAAGATGGAAGAAAATAAACAGGGAAAGAAACAGCTGATAATCGGAATCCTCATTGGAGCCCTTGTAATGGGGATCGCTATGATGATAGTCGTTATCGGCGTGGTTAGAAAATACAACAAAAGCTATATTTCTGAAGGCTCCTTTGTAGAAGTCTCAGATACAGTCCTCGATGAGGAGACAGTCAAAAAACTTGAGCAGGTTCAAAGCCTGATAGACGGTAAATCCATATACGAGATAGACAGAGACAAGCTCCGCGAAGGAATGGTGGAAGGCCTTCTTGCGGGAACGGGCGACAGATACGCGACCTACTATACTCCCGAAGAGATACAGCAGCAGATGGACAGCTACAGCGGAAAATTCTTCGGAATCGGCGTTGTTATGGGGCCGGATGAGAACAAGAATATCTACGTACACCAGGTTTACTCCGATTCACCCGCTGAAAGAGCCGGGATGAGAGAAGGGGACATCATAACAAAGGTTGACGGAACCGATGTTACGGAGATGGATCTTGACGGAATTGTCTCTATGGTCAGAGGAGAAAAGGGTACTAAGGTCGTAATTACCGTATACAGAGAGACTGATAATAAAGAGTATGACCTTACGGCGATCCGAGACGAGATCAAGGAAGAAGTCATCGAGTACAAGATGCTTGAGGACAATATCGGATATATCCACATCGAGGAATGGTATGACACCACGGGAGAACAGTTCTCGGATGCACAAAAGACCCTTGAAGAGGAGGGGATGAAGTCGCTGATTGTAGACCTCAGGTCAAATACAGGCGGCCTTGTGAGCGCTACGGTTGATGTACTTGAGTGCTTCCTTCCCGAAAGCGATGTGCTTTATGTTGAAGACAATACGGGAAAGAGATCCGCGTATAAGGCTTATTACGAAGATGAAATAAATATACCTGTTGTTATACTGACCAATGGTTATACTGCCAGTGCGTCTGAAATCTTTACCGGGGCTCTTAAGGATTACGACAAGGCAATAAGTATCGGCACAAAGACATATGGTAAGGGAGTTGTCCAGTCTTTCTATTATCTTTTTGACAACTCTGCTTTAAAGCTTACAACTGAACAGTACTTTACACCTAACGGAACCGCTCTTGACGGAAACGGAATAGACCCGGATATCGAGGTCGAGCTTGATGCCGATGCCTATTATGACCCGGAAAATCCTGTTGATAATCAGCTTGAAGAGGCTGTTAATTATTTAAAGAAACAAGGAGGGTACTAAATTGAGGAAGTATGTAGCAGAATTTGTAGGAACTATGGTGCTTGTCGTATTGGGGTGCGGCACGGCAATGCTGGTTGGGTGCGACGCGGCAAACGGAAGCGGATATTTGCTCACCGCTCTTGCCTTCGGACTGACTATAGTAGCTATGGCTTACAGCATCGGTAATGTATCGGGATGTCATATCAACCCGGCGGTATCATTAGGGGTACTGATAAGCGGCGGGATGACAGGCAAAGATTTTTGCGGATATGTAATATCCCAGTGCCTCGGAGCTTTTGCCGGATCCGGACTCCTTGCTCTTATCTTCAAGATCGGAAATGTAGAGGATAAGACCGGCGGCTTTGGAACAAACGGACTGGCCGGAGTCGGTGGAAACTATGCTGCGGGACTCCTTGTTGAGATTGTGCTTACATGCATCTTTGTACTTGCCATACTCGGAGTAACATCCAAAAAGGCATCTCATGGATCCTTCGGCGGACTTGTAATCGGACTTACGCTTGTGGTTGTCCATATCCTTGGAATCGGACTTACCGGAACAAGCGTTAACCCCGCAAGAAGCTTCGGACCCGCTCTTATCGCTCTTATAAACGGTAATGTGACGCCTATTGCTCAGCTTTGGGTGTTCATTGTCGGACCCCTTGTGGGAGCTTCAATCGCCGCATTCCTTTATAAGTTCCTTGAAGGAAAGGCAAATTAGGATTAGAATTAAAGGTGCTACCGAAGAGGTGGCACCTTATTTTTATTTATGGGAAAGATTTAAAGCTAAGAGGAAGCACTTAAGTAGAATGGCGCTAACCGTTGGTGAATATCTTAAAAGTAAATATGGGTGTAAAGTATACCGTATCGCTTTAGACGGAGGTTTCACCTGCCCTAACAGGGACGGAAAGATATCTACAGGCGGCTGCATCTTTTGTTCAGCGGGAGGAAGCGGGGATTTCGCCGAAAGCAGAGAACTTTCCATATCGGAGCAGATTGAAAAGGGTAAGGAAAGAGTAGCGGGGAAAATAAAGGACGGAAAGTATATTGCGTATTTCCAGGCTTTTACGAATACGTATGCCCCGGTAAGCAAACTTAGAAGCCTTTTTACCGAGGCGATAAACCATCCTGATATAGTGGGTATGTCTATCGCCACGAGACCTGACTGCCTGCCGGAAGATGTTCTGGATCTTTTGGATGAGCTTAACAGGATCAAACCTGTCTGGGTGGAGCTTGGGCTTCAGACGATCCATGAAAGGACGGCGGAGTATATCAGAAGAGGATATCCTCTTGCAGTGTACGACAGGGCGGTTTCGGAGCTAAAAAAGAGAAATATTTCTTTTATAACCCATGTGATACTTGGACTTCCGGGGGAAAGATGCGAGGATATGGAAGAGACGGTCAGGTATGTTTGCGGATTATCGGGTACCGAGAAGAGCGCGGACTACAAAGAGCAGAGATCAGATGATAAAGCAATCACCGCCGATCCAAACGGTATAAAGCTCCAGCTTCTGCATGTGCTTAAGGGTACAGACCTTGCAAAGGACTACGAAGCGGGGAAATTTACAGTTTTGTCCGAAGATGAATATATAGCGATACTTGAAAGACTTTTAAAGATCATCCCCGATTCTGTTATAATCCACAGGCTTACAGGGGACGGACCAAAGAAAGATCTTATAGCTCCTCTTTGGAGCGCAGATAAAAAGCATGTTTTAAACCGTATCAACAGGATACTTGCCCGTTAATCTTTTTGAGGAGGACGCTTATGAAGGGATACAAAATGGAAATAGCTAAGACGAAGCAGGGAGTCCCGGTTTCGTCAAAAAAAGCGGACCTTGAAGCTGAAAAAAAGAGAGAAAAGGAGAACGAAAAAAAGCTTCTTGAGTCTCTTGTGGCAGATGATATAGAAAATAAGCCGAATCGCTGCAGAATCTGCGGGGCAAAGCTTGGATACGACGGACTCGGAGAGTACACATGCCCTGACTGCGGCCATAAGGAATATGATGATTACGGTCTGGTCAGGAGCTTTTTGGAAGAGCATCCCGGGGCGACCGCCATTCAGGTGGAAAAAGGTACCGGCGTATCAAGAAACAAGATCACAAAGATGATCGCAGACGATAAGTTTATTGCGAAGATTAATAAATAAAGGGTTTTGCGCATATGGATTTCAAATTACATTCTCCTTATAAGCCAACAGGAGACCAGCCTCAGGCTATTGAGGACCTGGTTAAGGGTTTTAAGGAAGGCAACCAATTTCAAACACTTCTTGGCGTTACAGGCTCCGGTAAAACCTTTACCATGGCCAATGTTATTGCGGCTTTAAACAAGCCTACGCTTATCATCTCGCACAACAAAACTCTTGCCGGTCAGCTCTATGGCGAGATGAAGGAATTCTTTCCTGAAAATGCTGTCGAATATTTTGTATCATATTACGATTATTATCAGCCGGAGGCGTATGTGCCCCAGTCCGACACATATATCGCAAAGGATTCGTCTATAAATGATGAGATAGATAAGCTGCGCCTTTCGGCAACAGCGTCTCTTTCGGAGAGAAGGGATGTTGTGGTAGTGGCCTCTGTTTCCTGCATATACGGACTCGGAAGCCCCGATGAATATAAGGGTATGATCCTTTCCCTTCGCCCGGGACAGGAGATAGGAAGGGACGATGTGGTAAGGTCCCTTGTGGATATGCAGTATGAGCGAAATGATATGGAAAAAAAGCCCGGATGCTTTACCGTACACGGGGATACTTTGGAGTTTTTCCCGGCTCAGGGCGGAGATTATCTTATCAGGGTTGAATGGTTCGGAGACGAGATAGACCGTATTGTTGAAGTAGAGCCAATGAACGGACGTATGAAGGCTACACTTGAGCATATAGCGGTTTTCCCGGCTTCACATTATGTTGTATCTCCTGACAGGATCAAGGTTGCATGCGACGAGATTGAAAAGGAGCTGGAAGAGAGAGTTAAATACTTTAAGGGAGAGGACAGACTTATAGAGGCACAGCGCATCTCCGAGAGGACGAACTTCGACGTTGAGATGCTTCGTGAGACGGGATTTTGCTCCGGGATAGAAAACTACTCCAGACACCTTTCGGGAATGAAGGCGGGTGAGCCGCCTATGACACTTATGGACTTCTTCCCCGAGGATTTCCTTATAATCATCGACGAGTCACACATGACGATACCGCAGATAAGAGCCATGTACGCCGGAGACAGATCGAGAAAGACAACGCTAGTGGATTATGGCTTCAGACTTCCCAGTGCCCTTGATAACAGGCCCCTTAATTTTGATGAGTTTGAGGACCATATAAATCAGATGCTCTTTGTGTCGGCAACACCCTCTACGTATGAAGCGGAGCATGAGCTCCTTCGTACGGAACAGGTAATACGCCCTACGGGACTTCTTGATCCCGAGGTGGATGTGCGCCCGGTTGAGGGACAGATAGACGACCTCCTCGGAGAGATCAGAAAAGAGACGGCAAATAAACATAAAGTCCTTATCACAACTCTCACAAAACGCATGGCGGAGGATTTAACGGAGTACTTAAGAGAGGCCGGCGTTCGCGTAAAGTATATGCACTCGGATATAGAGGCTTTAGAGAGAGCGAAGATAATCCGCGATATGCGTCTTGACGTATTTGACGTTCTTGTGGGTATCAACCTTTTAAGAGAGGGATTGGACATACCGGAGATCACTCTTGTTGCGATCCTTGATGCCGATAAGGAAGGATTCCTTAGAAGCGAGACCGCTCTTATCCAGACTATCGGAAGAGCTGCAAGAAACTCTGAAGGCCATGTGATCATGTATGCGGATGTGATGACGGATTCGATGAAAAATGCCATTGGTGAGACAAATCGCCGTCGCGAGATTCAGCAAAAATACAACGAAGAGCACGGAATTACCCCAACAACCATCCAAAAGTCAGTCCGTGAGCTTATCAGTATCTCCAAGGAAATCGCCAAGGAAGAAGTACGCTTTGAGAAGGATCCCGAATCCATGAACCCCGCTGAGATAGGGAAACTCATGGATAAACTCGAGAAGCAGATGCGCAAGGCGGCTGCTGAGCTTGACTTCGAAACTGCTGCTGAGCTTAGAGATAAAATTGTCGATCTTAGAAAAGCTATTGGGAATCATGCATAAAAACAGGCCCGAGATTTCTACTTTTCGAATAATACAGAGTTATGATATATTCATTTGTGGGGTAAAAGCATTACTCAAATTTATTACTTAAGAGAACTACAAATGGGTACCGAAGATTTAAAGAGAAAGTATGGCATCGGAGAGGTAGAAGGGGATGTTTCTATCGAAGTGAGAGCCGATGAAAAAAATGTTACTCTCACATCAAGGACTATCGGCAGGGGGACGGACTATATCGATGTGCTTCCTTTTACGTATAACGGAAAGGTTCTGTCCTTTCAGGGATCCGGCTTGCATATAAAGCTTGGCGCCGTAATGGGACCTATGCACATTGAGTTTGGCGTTCAAGAGATAAAGCTGGCGAGAACGGACGACGGAAGTCTGGCTCACAGAGTTTTCAGCAGCGAGAAAAACGGGCTGAAAAACTTACGAGAGTACAAAAGATTCAGTCTTATAGAAGAGGGAACCTTTACTCTTTTGGGCTCTCAAAAGGAATACGACTGCGAAGTAAGAGATATAAGCTACGGAGGCTTTGGCGTTGTTGTAAAGGGGCGAGAGTATATTCCGGTCAAGGAGCTTTTGAATCTGTCTTTTGCCTGCCATATCGGAGTTGTACCGATCTCGATCAAGACCAATGGCCTTATCGCCAGAGCGCAGTACAACGGAGACAGAGATGAAACTATAATAGGGGTTAAGCTACTTGTAAACAATTCATCGGTCAAAGAGGCTGTAAACCGTATACAGCGTGAAGAGCTTCAAAAAATAAAACATGCATAACTGAATCTGATTAAACTATAAAAGGTTGCTAAATGCAGCCTTTTTTTGTAAAATAGAAATGTTTGGGAAGATGAAAATCTTTTGGAGGTTTAAGATGTCTAACTATTTTATTGACATGTTGTCGGAAGAGGAACAGAAGGTCATTTACTATGTACCTACATTTGCCGATTTTTTAAAGAAGGTTGAAAAGGACTTTGCCGAAAAGCCCGCTACTACAGACGGCAAGATCACGTACAGCTTTAAAGAACTTGTAAGCCGCGTGGCAAAGAGACGTGCCGTACTTGCGGCAGCAGGCGTTAAGCCCGGAGATAAGGTCGGCGTTATCGCAAGAAACGACCTTGACGCGATGGAGTGGTTCTTGGCAGTACCCTCATACGGAGCAATCCTTACGATGCTTCCGGTACAGCTCGGCGCCGAGCAGATTACCGGCATATCCATGAAGTTCGGCTTTGCCGCTTTGGTAGCTGCGGATGAGTTTAAACCTCTTACTGAAAATGTTAAATGTAAAGTAATTTCATCTACGGAAATCGCTGATACTGAGGCACCCTACGGAGATGTAAAGAAAGAGTCCGTTGCCGCTATCTACTTTACAGGCGGAACGACCGGCGCTCCTAAAGGAGTTATCCTTACCCACGGAGCTCTTATGAGAGGTGCTTTAAACGGCTGTTATCAGCCCGGCGGAGTATTTGACCACAGAGTAATGGTTATCCTTCCCATGTCCCATATCTTCGGATCTGTAATGGGATTCCTTTCCGTACTTTTTACAGGTTCCACCGTTATCGCCTGCACGGATATGAGAGCTGCGGTAGGACAGATCCCTGTTCTTAAGCCTACTTTCCTTGTGCTCGTACCCGGACTTGTAGAAGTTATCTTAGGACTTGCAAAGCTTAAAGGAAAAGGTTTCCTCGGAGATCTTAAGAAGATGATCGTTGGAGCGGCTCCCGTTCCTCCCAGGCTTATTAAGGATGCTGCCGAGTTTGGAATTAAGCTCTATCCCGGATACGGACTTACCGAGGGAGCTAACCTTACATCCGCAAATATTGATATCGAAAATAAGCCCGAGTCTATGGGTAAGATTTACCCTGAGCAGGAGGTAAAGGTTGTAGACGGTGAGCTCTGGATAAAGGGCGACAATGTAATGGTAGGATACGCCGGAAATCCCGAAGAGACTGCTAAGGTTATGGAGGACGGATGGCTTAAGACCGGTGACCTTGTAAGGTTTGATGAGGACGGATTCCTCTATATTACCGGAAGGATCAAGAACCTTATCATACTATCCAATGGTGAGAATGTATCTCCCGAGGAACTCGAGGAATACTTCTATAAAGACGCAAGGGTAAAGGATTGCCTTATCCGCGAGATGCAACTTGGCGGCAATACCGTTATCGGCGTCGAGATACTTCCTCTTGAGCCCACTGTAGCCGGAAAGAGTGATGAAGAGATACAAAAGGCTATGGAAGATCTTACTGCGTCTGTAAATGCGGGACTTCCCAGCTATATGCAGGTTGCAAAGGTAGTAGTCAGAAAAGAAGACTTCCCTCGCACCGGTGCTATGAAGATTGATAGAAACAAAGTAAAATAGGTGAAATGATGGCATCAAAGACAGGACTTATTCTTGAAGGAGGCGCGATCCGCGGTATTTTTACAGCCGGAGTGCTTGACTGTCTCCTTGACAAAAATGTATATTTCCCGTATGTATCGGGAGTATCGGTGGGGGTAAGCAACGCGTCCGGATTTGTATCAAGACAAAAGGGACGTTCCAAAAAAATATTGACCCATGAAAACACAAGAAGCTTTTATGGCCTCCCCAATATTCTCAGAACAGGAAAGGTTCTGGATCTTGATGAGTGTATCATAAAATACGCTTACGATAACTTCCCTTACGATTTTGAGACTTTTCATAAATCGGAGACTCTCTGGGAGGCTGTTGTAGCCAATTGTGAGACGGGTAAGCCCGAGTATGTATCGGACTTTCAGACAGACAGAGAGGCTCTGGATTTTTGCAAAGCTTCCTGTTCTCTTCCCTTTATCTGCAAGCCGATAGAGCTTCGCGGAAAAAAGTATCTTGACGGATCTTTGGCGGATTCTATTCCCTTCCAGAGAGCCCTTGATATGGGATGCGACAAGATAGTTTTGATCCTTACGAAGGCAGATCTTCACGAAGCGACGGATTACAAGAAGCTGAGCTTCCTTGTCAACTTCTTCTATCGCAGAAAATATCCTCATCTTGCCGATACCATACTTGGCCGTAAAGACCAGTACTTAAGGCAGATGAAAGAGATCGAGAAGATGGAACGTGAGGGAAGGGCGATGATCATAAAGCCTGACGAGACTACCGTTGCGCACTTCGAAACCAATAGAGATAAACTTGAGAAATGCTATCAGGACGCATATAAGCTTATGGAACGAAGATATGACGAGTTGAAAGCATTTATGGAAAGCTGATACAGGTACAGATATGCAGATAGTTACCACCGAAGTTGAAAGAGCGTTCAGAAGCTGGCTTAAAAAGCAGGTATACGGTGATGGAATGAGGGTATATACCGACAATGAGATCACCGCGTACGCTTATGCCTTGAGGAGTTCTTGCGAAAAGGCCGGTAATCTGCAGATCAAAAATTTTTTTTATTACAATAATCCCGGGCAGCTCGGAGACGAGATAGAGTATCTTAAGATCGATAAGGACTTTATCGATATTGACAGGGCCGGAAACGGTACGTTAAGTGCTGCCCTGGATCTTTATTTGTTTTATCTTGAGAATGGGCCCGAAAGTACGGCCCCCGAGATTCATGCAAGGTTCTATTTATCTGAAGAGAAATCTGATATCGAGCGTAAGGACACCTCACCCTTAGAATTCTATTACCACGAAGTACCTATGAAGCCTGTGCAGAGAGTATATTACGGTGCTCCCGGTACGGGTAAGTCTTATAATGTACGTAAGCTTCTCGAGAAAGAATTTCCCAATGAAGAAATATTGCGGACGCATATTAAGCGTGTAATATTCCATCCGGCATATACATACGGAGATTTTATTGGGGCGATAAAGCCTTTGATATCCTTAGAAAAGCCTCTCGATTATGTATACGTTGCGGGGCCTTTTTCAGAGCTGCTTAAGGCTGCTTTTTTAAATCCGGAAGAAAAGTATTATCTTATTATTGAGGAAATAAACAGGGGGTATGCTCCGGCCATATTCGGAGATGTCTTCCAGCTTCTTGACAGGGGGCCGGAAGGAAAGAGCGAGTATCCAATTGTAAACAGAGACCTTGGAGCGTACTTTTCAAGAGATCCCTGGATGAAAAATATCTTTTATGACGGGATGATATGGCTTCCGGCAAATTTTAATATAATCGCAACAATGAATACCGCCGACGAGAATATTTTCGTGATGGACAACGCGTTTAAGCGGAGATTTGAACTGGTGTATGTGCCGATAGATTTTGATATTTTGCCGGAGGAGATGAAAGAAGAGAAAAAAATCTTTTCCGGGGAAAGAGATCTTAAGGAGGTCTTTGAGGATTCTGAGGTAAACGCCAAGATCGCCGGATTGCTCTACGAAAAAGGGAAGCTAAAGCGGAACTGGAGTACGTTTGCTGCTATCGTCAACAATATGATCGACGCGGAGAACCTTGAGGGAAAGAAGCGGGGGCTCCCACATAACGCTCTTATCGCTGAAAACAAGAAGTTGGGACCGTTCTTCGTAAAACCGGAAGAACTGGAAGATGCGGATCTTTTCTTTAATAAGGTTATCTTTTACCTTAAACAGGATGTTTTCGCTGATTCTTCCAGGTATTTTACCGGGTCATTTGAAGAAATATACGATAAATACAAAATAGCCGGGGGAGATATATTCGAGTTGCTTGTATAACTGACAGTAAGGTGAAAAGAAATAATGAAGTCTCAAAATAACAGTAAGGCGGATAATGACAGCAGAGCGCAGGCTGTTAAGATGCTGCCAAGAAATACTATAAGAGTAAGAGGGGCGAAAGAGAATAATCTTAAAAACATTGATGTGGAGATTCCCAGGGACTCGCTGGTCGTTATGACCGGTGTATCCGGTAGCGGTAAATCTTCACTTGCTTTTGATACGATTTACGCGGAGGGACAGAGACGCTATATGGAGTCGTTGTCCTCCTACGCAAGGCAGTTCCTTGGCCAGATGGAAAAGCCCAATGTTGAGAATATCGAGGGACTATCCCCTGCCATATCCATCGACCAAAAATCAACCAACCGCAATCCACGCTCAACAGTAGGAACCGTGACAGAGATCTACGATTACTTCAGGCTTTTGTATGCCCGAATAGGTATACCCCATTGCCCGAATTGCGGAAGAGCTATTGAGCGCCAAAGCGTAGACCAGATGGTTGACAGGATCCTTTCTCTTCCCGAAGGAACTAAGATTCAGATACTTGCTCCGGTTGTAAGAGGAAGAAAGGGACAGCATGAAAAGGTTATAGAAAGAGCCAGACGCGGTGGATACGCAAGAGTAAGAGTTGACGGTATCCAGTATGACCTCTCCGAAGATATAAATCTCGAAAAGAACAATAAACATAATATCGAGATAATCATCGACAGGCTTGTTGTTAAAGAGGGTATCTCTTCGAGGCTTGCCGATTCAATAGAAAACGCATTAAAGCTTGCTGAAGGCCTTTTATTTGTTGATGTGATAGACGGAGAAATGCTTACTTTCTCCTCGAGCTACGCCTGCCCTGACTGCGGTATAAGTATACCTGAGGTTGAGCCGAGAAGCTTTTCATTTAACAATCCATTCGGTGCCTGCCCTGTATGCGCCGGACTGGGATATAAGATGGAGTTTGATGCCGATTTAATGATACCGGATCAGTCTCTTTCCATCAACGAGGGCGCTATAGCGGTACTTGGATGGCAGAGTGCAAACAGCAAGGGAAGCTTCACAAACGCGGTACTTGAAGCTTTATGTAAAGAGTTTAAATTTGATCTGGATACTCCTTTTGAAAAATATCCCGATAAGATCAAGGATATCCTTATAAACGGAACCGAAAGGGAAGTTGCTGTCCACTATACCGGACAGCGCGGAAGCGGTGTGTACCCAATCGCTTTTGAAGGACTTATCAAAAATGTTGAAAGAAGATACCGGGAGACCTTTTCCGAAACTTCAAAGGCTGAGTATGAGACCTTTATGCGGATAACACCCTGCTCTGAATGCGGAGGTAAAAGGCTTAAGAAAGAATCACTCGCGGTAACCGTCGGTGATAAAAACATATATGATCTCACAACTCTTTCAGTACTTGATCTGGCTAAGTTTTTAGATGGTCTCTCGCTGTCAAGCCAGCAGTCTCTTATTGGAGAACAGATCCTTAAAGAGATCAAGGCAAGAGTGGGATTCCTTATAAATGTAGGACTTGATTATCTTTCTCTTGCAAGGGCAACTGCTACGCTTTCCGGAGGAGAAGCCCAAAGAATAAGACTTGCAACGCAGATCGGATCGGGTCTTGTGGGAGTGTGCTATATACTTGATGAGCCTTCTATAGGATTGCATCAAAGAGATAACGACAAACTGCTGGCGACTCTTAAGAATCTTCGCGACCTCGGAAATACACTGATCGTTGTTGAGCATGACGAGGATACGATGCTTGCTGCCGACTATATCGTTGATATCGGCCCCGGCGCCGGTTCACACGGCGGAGAAGTCATAGCTACCGGAACCGCGGAAGAGATCATGAAAGTACCTGAGTCGGTAACCGGTCAGTATCTTTCGGGGAAAAAGAAGATACCTGTGCCTGAGAGCCGAAGAAAGCCTACGGGCTGGCTTACTGTTAAGGGAGCGCAGGAAAATAACCTGAAAAATATTGATGTTAAGTTCCCCCTCGGAGTCTTTTGCTGCGTAACAGGAGTTTCGGGAAGCGGAAAGAGCTCGCTTGTTAACGAGATTCTTTATAATCAGCTTGCCAAGAAGCTTAACAGAGCGCGCACAATCCCGGGAAAGTTTAAATCCATAACCGGTATCGAGAAACTTGATAAGGTTATCTGTATCGACCAGAGTCCTATCGGGAGGACGCCGAGATCAAATCCCGCTACTTATACCGGTGCCTTTGATCTTATAAGAGATCTCTTTGCGTCTACTGTTGATGCCAAAACAAGAGGGTACAGTAAGGGGAGATTCTCCTTTAATGTTAAGGGCGGACGATGTGAAGCCTGTTCCGGAGACGGAATCGTAAAAATTGAGATGCATTTCCTTCCCGATGTATATGTCCCTTGCGAAGTATGCGGAGGAAAGCGGTACAATCGGGAGACTCTTGATGTAAAGTACAAGGGTAAGAGTATATTTGATGTTCTTGATATGAGGGTTGAGGAAGCACTTGGATTCTTTGAAAATGTTCCTTCCATCAGAAACAAGATCCAGACACTGTATGATGTTGGCCTCGGATATATCAAACTGGGACAGCCGTCCACGGAGCTTTCGGGCGGTGAGGCTCAGCGGATCAAACTGGCTACAGAGCTTTCAAGACGCTCTACGGGAAAGACTATTTACATCCTTGACGAGCCTACTACGGGACTCCACTTTGCGGATGTACATAAGCTCGTCGAGATTCTCCACAGGCTTGCCGACGGCGGAAATTCCGTTGTTGTTATAGAGCACAATCTGGATGTTATAAAGTGTGCCGACTATATCATTGATATGGGACCCGAAGGCGGAGACCGCGGCGGATGCGTTATTGCCGAAGGCACTCCCGAACAGGTAGCAAAATGTAAAGAATCTTATACCGGATTCTATGTAAAGAAAATGCTTGAAAAGGGGAAAGAATGACATTACAACTTCTTGTTTCCTGTGTAGGACAGGATGTGCAGGCTCTTTGCAATAAAATGAACATCGGAAGCGATGCCATAATCATCAATCAAAAGTCCGAGTATAAGGCTGAGAGTTTTAACCATAACGGAAACCTTATAAAGGCGCTGTCTATGAATGAAAAGGGCGTTGGTTTATCGAGGACTACAGCGCTTCAGAGAGCAAGTGCCGACATCGTACTCTTTGGCGACGAGGATATCGTGTACGCGGAAGGATATGAAAAAACAGTTCTTGATGAATTTGAGAAAAATCCCGGAATCGATCTTATCCTCTTTAACGTCAGAGTCTGCGAGGAGAGACGTACATACTGGACGGATAAAGCCCACAGAGTTCACAGATGGAACTGCGGAAGATATCCCGCTTACAGTATAGCGGCTCGCCGAAAAAAACTGCATGAACTTGGAATAACTTATCACCTTTGGTTCGGCGGCGGCGGCATTTTTTCCAACGGAGAAGACAGCCTTTTTTTGAACGACTGTCTGAAAAAAGGTATGAAGCTTTTGGCAGTGCCTGCTTGCATTGGGGAGGAAAAGCCCAGAGAAAGCGGCGAGCTATCAACCTGGTTTAACGGGTATGACGAAAAGTTTTTCTACGACAGAGGGGTTCTGTACCATTACTTATACGGCGCCCTGGCACCTGCTATGTCCCTCAGATGGCTCCTGAAAAATAAGTCATATATGTGTGAGAGCGTTTCCTATAAGAGAGCGAAGGCACTTATGAGATACGGGGCAAAGCTGCGACTGCCCTATGAAGAGGCTTTTAGAGATTGAAGTTTTGACCTGCGGATAAAAGATTTAAAACGAGTGAGGAAAGAATATGTGGGAGACCAGCTACGCAAGAGAACCTATAAACTATAAATTGTTTTTCTTAAAACTCCTTAAAAAGCTCTGGCTTTTACCTATAACCATTGTCATCTTTTCGATTTTGGTCGGAGGTATTTACTGCTTTGTAAATTTTGGAGTTAAAGACGGATATAAGTACAGGGCAAGGACTATTTATCATGTAACCTTTGACAGCGACGGTGCGGATGAAGAGTACGCCTACTACAACTATTATACCTGGCAGGAGCTTATACATACCGATTATTTTACCGACGCTTTAGAGAAAGAGTTTGCCGGAAGACTGACAAGGGAAGAGATCATATCGGATACTTACGCTACCATTGAATCGGATTATCGATATCTTTATACAAAAACAACTACCGGGGATCCAAATCTTTCGATAGAGGTGGAGAATGCTCTTTCCAAGCTTATCTGCGAATTCCCCATAGGCAAAAAGGAGATTGCTGCCATCGAGGTGGTTGACGCAGCGGACGAGGGTGATATCGAAGATATATCTCTTATCTTTGTTAAAAGAGCCTTTATCTTCGGCGCTGTGATCGGATGCATTTTGTTTTTTGCCATAGCTGTATTTTACGCTTGCGTTGACACATCGGTTTATCTTCCTGCCACTCTGGAAAAAAGGTATCATATAAGAACTCTCGGCGCTGTATCCATGCCGGAGTTTGCAGATAACTGTAAGTATCTGCTCGGAGATAAAAAACGGGTTGCCTTTTTGGAACTTGACGAGTCTGCGAGGACTCTTACGGAGGAAATTGTTTCAAAAGATGAGGATGTATCTCTAAGCGTCAGAAGTATGAGACGTCTTTCGAAGGAAGCTCTTAATACAAGCTACAGGGAAGTCCTTACCGGAAATTACGACAGGGATTATTACGGCTTTTGCGATTTTCTTAAAGAAGGCTTCTGCGATATTTTAAGGGACCATGACGCGGTTGTGGTTGCGGTAAAGGCGGCCGCACATAACGGAAAGAAAGTCGAGAGAGTCGTTGAACAGCTCACAAGGCAGGATATAGGTATTACGGCATTTTTACTTACCTGCGAGGATGAGTGGCTGCTTAGAGCCTACTACGGCAAAAAGGGTTAAGCTATGGTAATGTACTTTTTTTTGACCGCCGTATGCCTTGTATTTGCGTATTTTGTCAATACCGCTTATCGCAGAGAAGGCGCATATGTCGGCGATAAAAAAATAAATACTTCCCTTCCCACAAGGCAGGAAATCGTAAACCGGCTTATGCTTGTGAGTATTTTTCTTGTTTTGTTTGGGTTATCCGCTTTAAGATACGGGATCGGAAACGACTATTGGACGTATAGATATGAGTTTCTTGATATTCACCGTGCGGACACAAAGATTTCTTTTGAGATCGGTTTTCAGCTTTTTGTCAGGATAATGCAGTTTATTGTCGGGGTAGACAACTATATTCCGATATTCGCCGTGATATCCTTTTTTACCTGTCTGTTTTTTGTAAAAGGAATCTACGATACGGCGGATTACTTTGTCCTTAGCTTTTTCATCTTTATGGCTAACGGCTTTTACTTTATGAGCTTTAGCAATGTGAGATATTATTTTGTGCTCGCGCTGGTGATCTACTCTATGAAGTATCTCTTTAAGCGCCGATTTGTGCCCTTTTGCCTTATTATCTGTTTCGCGGCCTTTTTCCATATGACGGCGCTTCTTGTTATACCGGCGTACATACTCGCTTACTTTTTGAAATGGTCTAAGAAGACGATCTGGATGATACCGGCGGCGGCCCTTGTCCTCATCTTTGGACGTATCCCCATAAGAAGGCTGCTATTTGTCTTTTATCCCTACTATGAAGGGGACAAGATTCTGGATGTGGCAACCTATTCCTGGGTCAATATAGCCAAGTGTGCGGCAATACTTATACTTGCTCTTGTCTTTTATAAAAAGAGCATTTCGGGTGATGCAAAGGCTGAAACTTTCTTTAATCTGAACCTGTTCGCTCTCTTGCTATATACCTGCGCTACCTATGTCCCGGAGCTTAGCAGAGTCTGCTA
>CADATP010000004.1 GCA_902790935.1 uncultured Lachnospiraceae bacterium
ACAAGCTCGCAAAGTGCCTTTTTAAGGAAATCGCGAACTTCGCTTTCGTCCTCATCGGCCTTATCATATGTATCGAGCAGGGCCATAGAATACCAGCCGATCGCTCTTAGCCAGACATTTTGCGAAAGTCCCGTCACCTTGTCACACCAGAACACTTCTCTTGATTCATCGTAGGCATGGTAATAGAGACCGTTTAAGGGATTACGCATTATGCGATAAACATTTTTAAACTGATTCAAGATATCGCTGTAATGTTCCTTATTTCCGTATCTCGAGTCATACTCCATATAAAAAGGCTGTCCCATATAAAGGCCGTCAAGCCAAACCTGATTGGGATAGATCTTTTTATGCCAGAAGTTTCCTTCCTTTGTTCGGGGCATCTTTTCTATCTGGGAGTAAATAAGGTCTATCGCCTTGCGATATTTTTCTTTACCCGTGATATCATAGAGTTCAAATAAAGTCTTACCCGCATTTACATTGTCGATATTCAGGTCCTCAACATTGTATCCTGCAATGATCCCGTCCTCGCCAACCTTTGCATCCACAAAGCCATCGGCGAAATCAAGATACTTTTTATCTCCGGTAATGGAGTACATCTCCAGAATTGCCTTGATCATACATCCGTCGATGTAATTCCATTTAGCCTTTTTACCCTTACGGATATTCTCGATATTCCACATAGGGAAATCGGGAGTGCTCTTATCCATAAGCATCTGAATATATTTTTCTATTTTGTCCATACTATCTCCCAAAGCTGCAAGTTCCCTTTTTGTCTCAGCCTTTATTCAGTTCATCAACACATTCGGTAACAACGGCTTCTCCCACATTACCGGTAATATTTACATGGTCCAAAGTAACTCTTTTAACGTTTCTTATAAAGATTCCCCGAAGCGAGCATTTTTCAACGCCGTTTGACATAGCCGGCACATCGCATTTTGGATTCTCCGCATAAGAAACATCAATATGCCGCATGATAAGCTCCTCGATCTTTGCCTCGGGAAGACCCTCAATATACGCCGCAGCAACATGGCAGTTTACAGCGTCTATATCTTCAAACTCAAGACGTCTTATAAGAGGCGTTCTGTCGTCTGCGGGATAGAATTCTCTACTTTGAACATAATCGGTCTTTCCGTCGGGATCGCAAAAGTAAAAGCTGTTTACTACAAACGGAGTCATTACATGATCCATTTTGATATTTCTAAAGATGATCCTGTCAAGAACGGCATCTCGTCCTCTTCCGCGCCTTGTCTTAATTCTGAGGCCTCTGTCTGTATTTACAAAATCACAATCCTCAACAGTAAGGTTCTTAACTCCGCCGGCCATCTCGGAACCGATGGTTACCGCACCATGACCGTTTTGCATAAGGCAGTTATGAACCCTGATGCCCTCTGAAGGCTTCTTGAATTTCTTTCCCATATAGATCTTGCCGGCTTTAATAGCGATACAGTCATCTCCAAGCGAGAACTCTACACCGGCAATTTCGATATTCCTGCAGCTTTCGGGGTCGAGTCCGTCGGTATTGGGCGAGTTAAAAGGATTGTTTACTTTTATATTATAAAAGCCGAGATCCTCGCTAAAGAAAGGATGTATTGTCCAGGAAGGGGAATTCTTTAAAGTAACCCCTTGTAAATAAACCTTCTTTGAATCCTTTATAAAAAACAGCCTTGGACGATAAGCCATGTTCATAACCTTTGGTTCATGCCACCAGTTATCAAAATCAGCTCCTCCGTCTATTACGCCTTCTCCGTAAATACTTACGTTTTTAACGCCTATTCCGCAAATAATCGAAGAAAACATAGGTAAAGGATTTCCTTCCCACGTTCCGAGGTTGTACTCGCTGCTTCCGTCTTGAGAAGGTAAAACTCCGGGGAATATACCGTGTCCCGCTCTCTCGGGGATTGCCTTTAAAACAGCACCCTTTTGAAGTTCGATATTAACTCCGCTTTTAAGGAAAAGTCCGATGATCCTGTACTCGCCGGCAGGAACTACAACTCTTCCGCCATCGGGGCAGGCATATATCGCACTCTGGATCGGGTGGGTATCGTCGCTGATTCCGTTACCCACTGCGCCAAAATCCGTTACAAGTAAAGAATAACTCTCCTCAGCGGTCTTAAACTTTAATCGTCCCGCTGCTGATCCGTCCGCTTTAATAACCGTGATCTCGTACTCTCTTCCGGGTAAAAGATTAAAGAAGCTCTTTATGACGGTATCTTCGCCCTTAACCTCTTTACCGTTTAAATATACAAGGTATTCTCCCTCTGTTTTGTACTTTCCGCATCCGCAAAGCTCTATTGTCGCGCTCCTTGAAGATACATACAAAAGCTTTAGAGCCATCTCTTTCGCTGTGTCGGGGATCAGGACGCTGCCGGATACTTCCTCAGTAAACCATTCCCTTAAAAGGAAATGCTTTTTTTCTCCGAATGCAATAAGATCCTCCCATCCAGCAGACAAAAGATAATCGCTGTACTCATTGCTCTTTGAAAGCTCATAAATCGACTTTAAAACTGATGTATATATGTCAGCAAGCTTTCTGTAGAGCTCATATATCTGAAAGTCCATATTTTCAAGGACTTTTCCGAGGACTTCTGCGTACATGATCTTTTCGTTTATCCCGTCGGGGCAATCGTAAGCAAGAAGGGTATCCGTAATCTCGATGTACTTGTCCTTTTTGTTATTAAGTTTTTGCTCCTCCATAAGCGAAGGACATTCTTTGATATTCATAAATTATTCCTTTACTTAACGCTTCGCTTCCATTTTTTCCAGACTCCGCTTATATAGAGTATGAAAAGAATGGCTGCGGCAATTCCGTTACTTACTACAACAGCGTACCAGATGCTTCTGACTCCCATATTAAGAACAAGCTGGCAAAAATACAGCGTACCGAATCTGAATATCCAGAGTCTTGAAATATCAACAGCCATAGGTACCGTGGTCTTACCCATACCTTTAAAGAATCCGTTTATGGTGTCATGTACTCCGTTTGTAAAACACCAAAAGGCCATTACGCTTAAAAAATCGGCGGCCATAGAGATTACTTCAGGATCGTCTGAAAAGATCTTTACGATGGACTCGGATATAAAAGGTCTTGAAAGGATCAATCCTCCGACAAAGAGGAAACCGACTATCATAAAGCAGGAAAACCTCACAGCCTTTTGAGCTCTCGGCATTTGATTTGCCCCGTAGTTTTGACCTACGACGATGGCAATAGCCGAACCTATACCTGTTGAGGGTAATGATATGATCCCATTAACCTTGTTACCGATTCCGTAGGCAGCCATAGCATTTTTACCGTAGGCAAAAACGCTCTTAGAAAGGATCAAAAATCCAAGCTGCTGTACACTGCCGCCGATGGCGCTGGGAATACCGACTTTAACTATCTGCTTCAGCTTTTCCTTCTCAAATCTTAACTTACGAAGGTTTAAATATACAACGTGCTTCCTGTTATGCAGGATTACAAAAGCTATAACAGCAGGTACCGCTTTCGCCGCTACCGTAGCAAGAGCCGCTCCGGCTGCGCCGAAGTTAAAATGCACCATAAGAAGGGGGTCTGCCACAAGATTGATGCAAATACCTAAAAGATTGAGTAGCATCGGTGTAAGGGTATCACCTTCCGCATGGTGAATTGAAGTATACATATTAACGGTATACAAAAAAGGCATATCCAGCATTACCAGCTGTAAATATATCTTTGCATATCTGTAAAGATCCTGGGACGGGTCTGCCCCCAGCCATTTAACGATCAGTGGCGCGCCGGCCGAACAAAGCGCCATAAAGACTACCGAAAAGATAAGAGCGCAGGCAAATATCTGATTTGCCATTTTCCCCGCATCTTCGTCCTTTTTTGCTCCAAGATACTGAGAGATCAGTACCGATCCCGCAACCGTAATTCCCGAGCCTAAATTAATGATCAGATTCTGCATCGGGGTAACAAGGTTGATGGCGGCAAGCTGGTCGGTTCCGAGTTTTCCCAGCCAGTATGTATCTGTAAGATTATACATCGTCTGCAAAAATGAATTGATGATAACCGGAACAGACAATACCAAAAGTGTTTTTATTAAATTTCCGCTTAAAATATCCTCACGGCTTACTTTCTTCACTTAGCTGTCCTTCTTTTCGCTTAAAACTTCATCAATAGACTTAAAATCAAGGAGCAGATCTGCATATATCCCGCCAAGACTCTTTAAGCCCTCTGCTATTACAGCGCAGTACTGCACAGCACCGTGATAAGAAAGATGTGTGTGGTCGTCCATACCATCAGGAAACTTGGGATAGATTCCCGCAGGGACAACTACATGAAGCATCTCGGCCTTCTTCGGTCCAAGTTCATTTAAGATCTCGCGGCTTCTTGTATAAAGGTCTATACAGGGAACACCACATTTTTCTGCTACCTGCTTCATGGCCTTAACGTATTCGCCGTGCATACCCTCTCCAAGTTTTCCGTTTTCTTCAAAACATCTTCTCTCTATGGGTGTGATCAAAACAGGATTAGCTTTCTTTTCTCTTGCTACAGCAATATATTTTTCGAGATTATCACTGTAGGTTCCGAAAGGAGTTGTATATCTTAAGGGATCTTCTTTCTTTTCGTCGTTATGTCCAAACTGAATAAATAAAAAGTCGCCCTCAGAAATCTCAGTCCTTATATCTTCAAGTCTTCCTTCATCAATAAAGCTTTTGGTGGAGCGTCCGTTAACGGCATGATTTCTAACTTTCACATCTGGCTTAAGAAACAGATGAAGCACCTGTCCCATACCTGTCTGCGGATATGTAAGAATAGAATTGTACTGAACAGTAGAGTCAGCAGCCCAATAAATTGATTTCATAATTTCTTCCTTCTTCCTGTATCTAAAATGTAAACGGTTACATTTCTTTTACATCTTACCATACTTCCCTTTTAAATGCTATAACAAGGGCGTTTTTAATTATAAATATAATGTAAAATATTAAAGCATTTTTTCGGTAAATTTGTTATCATAAAATAGACTAATGCGAAAGGATTAAGCCCTATGACGATAAAAAGCGCATCCCCCGAAAAGGCCGGAATAAAAAGTCAAAATATCCTTGATTTTCACACTAAGATAAAGAAAAAGAAGCTCTCACTTCACAGCGCTGTCCTTTATAAGGACGGAGCAATACTAAGCGAAGTTTATTATGCTCCCTTTAAGGCTGAAGATAACCACAGAATGTTTTCCATAGCAAAATCCGCAGTTGCCATCGCAGTCGGGCTTATGGAAGGCGAGGGACTGATCAGCACCTGCGATCCTATTATCAAATACTTTCCCGAAAAAAGGCCCGTTCATCCGTATATAGAGCAGATGACCATAGGGGATATGCTGATGATGCGTACCTGTCATGCACAGACTACCTACGATAAATTTGACCTGGATTCCGACTGGGTAGATTCCTTTTTTACCAAGACTCCGACCCACAAACCGGGCAGCGTATTTCACTACGATACAAGCGCCCCCTTTGTTCTCTCCGCCCTTTGCGAGCATCTTACGGGTAAAAAGACCTGGGACTATGTCAGGGATTCTTTGAAAGGTTTAAACCTTTCAAAAACTTCTCATTTTATAAGCGGAGGAATGGGCGTCAGCCACGGAGGCAGCGGCCTTGTATCCACAACTCTCGACATCTTAAAGCTTGGCATTTTCTTTTTAAACGAAGGAAATATAGACGGAGAACAGATCATAAGCAAAGACTATATGCGCAGAGCAGTATCTGATCTTACTCCCAACTGCGTAGCCTCCCCCCTTCCTTCGGAAAGCTGCGGTTACGGCTATTACGTCTGGCGAACAGAAAAAAACGGATATGTTCTTTACGGTATGGGTGGCCAGCTTGTAATTGTCTGTCCCGAGGAAAAAATGATCCTTGTAACAACAGCTGATACGCAAGGATACAGCGGCGGAAACCAGATAATCTACGATGCGTTTTACGAATGCATCCTTGATCCATACCGCCAAAGCCTTAAGGATACGGCAGTATCTAAAAATACAAATGCCAAAAATAACTTAAATGAACAGAGCTCAGAGAAAGCGGCTATGGCTCTTCGCGAATTTGAAAAAACAGCCCGGCTTTCATCTTTAACCGAAGAAATACCGGGATGCATTTTACCCGGCTCTTCAGAGTTCGAAAGCTTTATACGTAAGTATGACCGGGCTTCATATTCCTTTTATCCGGCAGAAGCAGATTCAAAGGATAAAGACATCGCAGCCTGCGAAAGCTCCATAAACGCCAAGGCCACTCTTTCACGCCTTTATCTTTATCTCGATGAAAGCAAAGGAGCGAAGCTAACCTTTGTATACGCAGACAGTTCCGAGTACGATCTACCCTTTGGTTATTCCAAAAATATAGAGGGTTCTCTTCCGCTGTATGGAAACCGCACATTTACAAGCGCGGCTCTCATAGCAAAAGATACCCTCTATATAAGAGCAAGAGTCTGTGATGAAATCCTCGGAAGCATCCATATGGAGCTATATTTCGAAGATGATTCATTAACTCTTTATATGAAAAAGATCGAGGAAACTTCCTTTAAGGAATTTAACGCGCACCTCACCGGAAATCGCCTGTCTTAAGACCTTATTACCTCACTAGACGCAGTCAAAACCTGCGACTTCTTCTTTAAGCATTCCGGCAACCTTCATATTTTCATCAACGCTTTCGTTGATCTCTGACATGTGGCTGCTTATATCTGAGGTATAATCAGCCGCATTATCTATTCCGAGAGAGCTTTCTGATACAGCGGTGAATACCGCAGCCGCAGCTTCATTTATCTCATTAGCTGCCTTTGAAAGCTCTGATGTAGCTTCCTGAAGTCCGCTCATCATCTCTTTCATCCAGATGGCATCCTCGTTATAAGTTACGCCATTATCAACCATATCCTTGTATGCATTAAGAACATCTTCATTGACGAATGAAAGCATATTTCCCGCATTTACGGAAAGGTCTTCAACCGATTTGGTAACGGCGTCAGAAATATCCTGAATTCCTCCGGCGGTCTCTTTGGATTTGTCTGCAAGCTGTCTGATTTCTTCTGCAACTACCGCAAATCCTCTTCCGAACTCTCCGGCTCTTGCAGCTTCTATTGAAGCGTTAAGCGCAAGAAGGTTGGTCTGGTTTGCGATCGTAAGAATATCCTGTGTAAGCTCATTGATCCTTGATACCTGCTTACTCTGTCCGATAGCATTTTCAAGTTTTTCTGAGAAAGCCGAAACTGCGCTTTTAGCTGCGTTGCTGCTCTCAACGGCCTTACTTTTCATTCCGTCCGCGCGTCTGCTGATGCCGTCAGAGTATCCGAGACCCTCACCGGTCTTATCACCGATGGCATTAATCTGCAGGGCAATCTGTGAAAGGCTGTCCTTGATCCTCTCTACTGCATCCTTTGCGGAAGACATACTTGCTGAAAGTTCTTCCATTGTAGCGGAGGTATCGGCAATCTTATCACCTGTGTTTCTAACTCCGCCTTCAACTACCTCAGCGGCATCCTGAATCTTAAGAGCGGAATTCTTTATCTTGGTAATAAGGTCATTTAAAACGTCAATAAAAGAGTTGAAGCCGTTAACCATCTCTCCGATTTCATCAATGCGGCTGTAAGATACTTTCTCGGAAAGATCCGCCTTACCGCTCTTTATCTTGTCTACAATAGCGCGAAGCTGTTTAGATACGCGGTTCATAGGGATTGCTATCCTGAATACCGCAAAAAGAATACCAAGCGCTCCGGCAATAAGAGTGATAAGTACAAGTATAGTAGCATTGTTTCTGGCGGTTACGGAAAGCTTATTCGCCTGCTCTGTAGCTTCCGCAAGCTCCGCATCGCACCTTGATGAGAGATCACTAAGACTCTCTTCCATAGCTTCGATATTGTACTTGATAGTATTAAGCTGTCTGTTCTTTACGATTGATACTGCAGTAGAATCGTTAACCGCTCCCTGCTTATCCGTAAGAGCCATAATCGTATCAAATGCGTTATAAACAAGCTCAAGATTTTCATTAAGCAGATTTACTTCCTCTTCCCATCCGAGGCTCTGCATCTGTGAAAGGCTGTCTGATATTGACGTTTTTGCATTCTCCATGCCCTCTTTTGCAATAGCCATATTATCGGCAGTAATTCCCTCGGTTGTGTAGATATAGAAATTCTTTTGAACTTCCTGAATCGACTTCTCCGTTTCCTTTATAAGGGTCAGATTCTTTACTGACTGACCCGAAACTTTTTCCAGGTTATTTGCAAGTTTAGTAATAGATGTGATATTACCGATGTTTGAAACTGTTGCCACAGCAACCAAAACAAAGAGTAATATTATGAGTAAAACAGCAATCGAACTTTTTTTCTTTGAATTCTTTCCGGATTTGTTTTTTGTCCCTGACATAATTTTGCCCTCCTAAATTCCGTCAAAATCTGTGCTTTTGTAAGTATTTATAACTGTTTTATGTATTTGTTTCCGTGCTTTTATCTATATTTGCTTCTGTGTTTATTTCCGCGCTTTTATCTGTATTTGCTTCAGCTTCGGGCAATCCAAAGCTGCCATCTTTTTCTAAGGCATCCCTCTGCTTTTTTTCAAAAGTCTCAAAAGTTTTCCTGTAGAGGAAAACGCTTATATATGCAGGTACAGATATTCCGAATACTCCGTTCATCAAGATGAAATTCGGAATATACATAGCCGCTATCCAAGGAGCAACATAAAGCGCTATTATAAGTATAGTCTTGGGAAAAGCGTAAAACGCCATAGCGTAGGCATTTTTAATCGCGAGCCGCGGCGTCGTATCGTACCTGGCAAGTACGGGAAATATGTAAACAAGCCCAAAAATATAAATGACGGCAAATGCGATAATAAGCCACTTAAATGCCGCAGGGAAGGATACGCCCTCCGAAAAAATATAAAGATCTATTCCCAAGAACGCTCCCACGGCAAACATAATTATCCAGGTAAGGGTGGAAGTCTTAAAATTCGAAGCAAAATCCTTGAAATAATCCTTAATAACATACCCGTCCTCATTCTTGCTCATACGGTAAAGCTGATGGTTCATAGCAGTAAAAGCAGCTCCAGCAGTCACAACAGGAATCGATATAACAATTGTAATAATATTTAGCAGCACCAGATTAATGACAAGCTCCATTGCTCTCATAAAAGGTCCGTCAACAGATAAAAATCCGCCACCATCTTCACGACTCATGCTACAATCTTTTCCTTTCTTGTGGTATTATGTAAAAACAAGTAAATAAAAACGAGGTATTAATATGACAAACCCCTTTAAAAGACCCTTTTCACCTACCGTGAAATTAATCTTCTTTTCAGTACTTCTCGGCCTTTCTCTTATTGCTTATGTTATTGTAAACAACAAGATCGAAAACGGTCAGATGGCTGAGCCGGTAGCTGATTTCGTCGATTTAAGTACCTGCGACTACTCTGAGCTTGATGGCGACAGGATATCTCTTACCGTTCCCGGCGAATACGCAGCCGGTGCCACGGATGAAAGCCTTTCTGAAACGGCTTCCGGTCTCGGATACGAGTCCATCACCCTTAATGATAACGGCTCCGTTACGTATGTAATGACCAAAGCTCAGCATAAAGAAATGCTTGATAATCTTAGGTCGGGCATCAACCAGACCTTTGACAAGATGATAGGCTCCGCAGATTACAACAAAATAACTTCTATCGAAGCTAACGATGACTTCACCTATATCAAGGTTAATCTCAGTTCCAAAAATGCAGACTATAAGAATTCAATGTCTATGATTCAGTTCAAGACATATTTTCTTCTCTATAACGCATTTAACGGAACTCCCGACGCAAAGCTTTCCGTTGAATATTTCAACAAGGACGGCGAGCTTGTGCTGAAAATGGGATCTGACGATCTTTAAATCCAAAATCTTTTAAAAAAACCCGGTTCGCAATTACACTGAACCGGGTTTAACTTTATCTTTTAGCAGATCAAAAGTACCTGATCATTCCTTAACGGCTCCGATATTTACACCCTTAACAAAATACTTCTGTAAGAAGGGATAAAGAAGCATAAAAGGTAGGATTGCCGCTATAATTCCTGCATTGAAAAGAGTTGTTTGCGAGACATTGTACGATGTTACGGGAGTATCTCCGTCCATGATCATCGTTCTAAGCTTATACTGGAAGTTTACGTTTTCAGACTTGTTGATATAAATCTGAACTGTTGAGTAATCGTTCCAGATACTAACTGCAAACATAAGGCCGATAGATGCAAGAGCTGCCTTTGAAAGAGGAAGGACTATACGGAAGAAAATACCCATTGGTGAGCATCCGTCAATTCTCGCCGCTTCGTAAAGTGAAGTCGGAACTCCTTCAAAGAAGTTTCTCATAAGTACAAGGTTATAAACGTTAATTCCGTGTTTAACAACCAATATCCACCAGGATCCAACAAGACCGAGCTGTTTCATAACGAGGTACTCGGGGATCATACCGCCTGAAAAGATCATCGTAAAGAGCAGGAAGTATGCGAAAGCATTTCTACCGGGCATATCAAACTGAATAAGTACATATCCACCTAAAGTAGATAAAAGCAGTCCGAAGAAAGTTCCGAGTATAGTCGTTATAATCGAAATAAAGAAAGGTCTTATAAGTCTTGATGTCTTGATAATTGTCAGATAGCCTTCAAGAGTAGGATCGTGGGGCCATAATCTGAACTGGTAAACTCCGTATCTGTTTAAGGAGTCAACAAGCACCTTCCACATAGGGATGATGATCAAAAGTCCGATGATAACAAATATAATATAGTTGATAACATCAAACGCGCGAACCTTTTTCTTTTTAGGGGGCGCTACTATTTTTTCTTTAGCCATTTTAATCTCCTCCCTTCCTAAATAATTCCACGTCCGCGGGTCTTCTTACTTGCCCAGTTACATACAAGAACAAGTACGCATCCCACCAGTGACTTAAACAATCCGACTGCAGTAGAGAAACCGTAATCGGGGTTCATGGTAGCGAAGGTCTGACGATAGATGTAAGTAGAGATAACATCGGATACATCATATACGGCAGTATTGTAAAGAACGAATACTGACTCGAAAAGGTTCATAACCTTAGCAAGGTTAAGGATAAGAACCGTTATAATCGTATTTGCAAGAGCAGGCACTGTAACGTACCAGATTTTCTGTCCTCTTGAAGCACCGTCAATATCGGCAGCTTCGTAGAGCTCAGGGTTAATACCGGAAAGCGTAGCGAGGAAGATGATCGTTCCCCAACCTGTTTCCTTCCAGATATTGATCAGATAATATATAGGTTTCCACCAAGCACTTGACGCAAGGAAGTAAATATACTCTCCGTCTTTAAGTACACCCGCTGACTGCAGGATTCCGTTAACGAGTCCTGTGCTTGAAGGTGATAAGAACAGTGAAAAGATGGAAGCTACAACTGCCCATGACATAAAGTGAGGCAGGTAAATAACAGTCTGCAGAGCTTTCTTTGCGTGTATGTTCTGCATCTCGTTAAGGAAGATTGAAACTATAACGGATGCAAATGTTGTAATAAGCAGCTTAACAACACTCAGCTCAATGGTATTCTTGAAAGCTGTCCAGAAAGCCGGTGCCTTAATAGGATTAAGGAACATTGTCTGGAAATGCTGTAAGCCGACCCATGTCATAAGACCTCTGCCGGAAGCTTTGTATTCGTAGAATGAAAAGCGAATGCCAAGCATAGGCCAGTAGTACATAATAAGAACAAATGCGAATACAGGCAGGAACATAAAGTAGAATCCTCTGTTCTGCCAAATTCTCAGGGACAACGGTTTGTGTCTGACAGCGTCCCCGGTGGATGTAAAGCGAATCTCTTTTTTGCTCATACCATCCATTCCTTTCTCATAATCTTGACTATATTGATTAACAGGTAAAATGAAAGAAACTTTAGAAAAAAGCGCCCTGCCGAAAGATCCCGACAGGGCAGCTTCTTTTAATCATTTTACACTATTTTAAGGTTCTATAGCAACCTTTTTGTTTAATTACTGTGCGTTGAGCTCAGCAAGAGCCTGGTCAATGATAGCGCCTACAGCTGCCTTGTATCCTTCCATAGCTGCATCAACGTCTCCGTTCTGAGTAACTACAGAAGCGATAACTGCATTCTTAGCATCAGCGATGTCTGCTGCATAGTCGGTAAGAGTCTGGCAAGATGCACCTGCGGGAGCGTCTACACAGTTAGCAGTGAAGAACTTGTTACCCTGAGTAGCAAGGTCAGTTCCCTTAGCTGCTGCTGCGGGAGTATCATCGTTAAGATGAGCTACTACAAGAGCGGGATCGATAAGGTTCTTCTTCCAAAGAGCGTTAGGATCGTTGGGAGTCTGCTTAAGGTGGAACTCACCTTCCTCATATGAGTATGCCTTCTCCTTGTCGGTTCCTGCGTTAAGAACGAACTCTTCTGCATGTGTGGTCCAGTGAACATCCTCAGCACCATAGGTCCAAAGGGTCTGAACTGTGCCACCGTCGAGCATGGTCTCGATGAATGCATCGAAGATAGCCTGCTCACGAGCGTCGTTTCCGTCACCGTCATCAAGAATTACCCATACAGGAGCTTCTCTGTTGAGGTATCCGCCCCAAGTATCTGTAATCTCCTTGATAGGAGCGAGCATTACAAGGTCAGTGTCAACTTCGTTCTTGATAAGGTTGTCGGTAAGAGTCTGGTACCAGGTACCTGCCCAGTAAGTAAATGCTCCTGATGAACCGGTCTGGTCATTTGAGAAGAACTTCTCACGAGCAATCTTGGTAGAAGCGGTAAGAGTCTCGGGGTCGATGAGCTTCTTGTTATATGCATCCTGCATTCTAAGAAGTGCATCCTTCATTTCCTGAGTCTGGAATCCGTCATACCAAACGCCGTCCTCACCCTGAAGGATTGCAGGATAAGCGCCCTGATAGAACTCTGCCATGTAGTTGATGTAAGGAGCTTCGTCCATCTTACCGAAGCCTGCAGCGATAACACCATAGGTATCACCGTCTACACCGTTGCCATCGGGATCGCCGGTAGCGAATGCGGTAAGAAGATTGATGTAATCATCATAAGTCTTAACGGTTGAAAGATCGATGCCTACTGCATCAGCCCAAGACTGCTTTACATAGGTAACGCATCCGTTTCCGTAGTAAGGAGCGAATCCGTAAAGAGCTCCGTCAGCGGTCTTCATGTTCTCGTTGATGAGGGGCATATCCATACGGCTCTGGAACTCTGCGTTTTCATAAGCATCAGCCATGTTCCAAAGAAGTCCGGTTGTCTGATACTGCTTATACATATCAGCGCTCATGATCATAACATCAGGAAGATCTCCGCCTAAAAGGATACGTCCTACAGCATCCTTGTATCCTGAGTGGTCCTGCTGATCGATAACAAGGTCGATAGCATATCCCATCTTCTCAGATACAGCCTTTTCCCACTGCTCTTCGAATGCATCCTGACGGTTGTCTTCGTTAGCAGTAAGGGTTCCGTCTACTACCATTCTGAGAGTAGAGAGCTGGTAAGTCTCTTCCTCGGCAGCGGCGGTGTTGTCTGCAGTGTTGTCTGCAGTATTGTCTGCAGTGTTGTTCTCGGTAGCGCTTGAACCGTTATCGGTAGCTGCACCGTTGTCAGTTGTAGTATTTGCACAAGCTGCAAGGCTGAAAGCCATAGCTGAAGCAAGAACAACTGAAAGTACTTTCTTTTTCATACAATAATTCCTCCTTGTAAGTTGGCAATGTAACCGCTTTCACATTGCATTTACATACTAACAAAATTCGGCCATTTTGTAAATATCTATTGTGAACTTTTCCTATTTTTGTGTCTATTTTATATCTTTTTAATGTACTTTTTGTATATTATGTCTAATGAAATATTTCATTTTGTAAGTGTTTTCATTGAATTGTTCATACAATAGGTACATATTTAGCATTTGCCTTTATTCGGTTAAAGCGTTATCATAAACAAAAGGCTTATTCTTAGTAATGTAAGCCTTTTACATTTGTACCTTCAGTTGCAAAATTTATATAGGAAAATACTATGAGAATAGAACTTGAAACAAACAAAAAAGACGATGACTTAAGTTACCTCTCTCCCGCCACTGTTATGACCGAGGACGGCGAAAAGGTAATAAATCCCACAAAAGGAATGACCCCAAAGCAAAAGCTTTCATATTTTGCAACCTATTATCTTCCCAAGATAGCCTTCGGACTAGTTATGGCGGCTATAGCCTTCGGCTTTGCAGCCCTTACGATCTTCAAACATGAACCCGAAGTAAACATCATATTTGTCAATCATCATATGACAGACACTTCTCTTGTGGCTGAAACCTTATATCCATATCTGGAAGAAAACGGAATAAAGAAGCAAAGTAAAAACATAAACATCAATGCCGCCTGCAATATAGACCTTACAGATTTTGGAACCTACGAGTCGAAAAACACCTTTGATGCGCTGATCGCTTCAAGAGGTTATTCTCTTCTTTTTATTGATGAAGAAAACTTCAAGCTCTGCGCTGACGCCACATACTTCAGATATCTTAATGAATTTCTTACGGATGAAGAGATATCAAACTACGGCGAGGAGAATATCCTTACCGGATACGACGATCTTACAGGGGAAAGATATGTCTGCGGCCTTAAACTAAACCGCGAAAACTGCCCCTGGCTTTCAGAGACGAATTACGAAGAGTGCTGCGTAGGTATTCTTTTCAGCGATGTTGAAAGCGAAAAAATAAAACCGCTCCTGCAGTATATCTTAAACTACAGAAGCGGTAAGTAAATCTAAAATCATACGGGGCTGCGGCATGCGCGGTCCCTTTTTTATCCGCGAACTTCTTTAACGATGTTTGCGGCTTCTCTTGTAAGCTCTTCGATCTTTGCGAAGTCGCCGGCCTTAATAAGGTCTCCCTTTACCATCCAGCTTCCGCCGCAGCAAAGGATACGATCGTAAGCGAGGTAATCACGCACATTGTTTGCGTTGATTCCGCCGGTAGGCATAAACTTAAGTCCTACATAAGGAGCTGCAACAGCCTTGATATATGAAAGTCCGCCGTTGTTCTCTGCAGGGAAGAACTTAACAACATCAAGTCCAAAGCTAAGTGCCTGTTCCATCTCTGAAGGAGTAGCGGTTCCGGGAGCTACGGGATATCCCTTCTTGATGCAGTGTTCAACAACCTTGGGATTAAGTCCGGGTGATACGATGAACTTAGCTCCGGCTGCAACTGCTCTGTCAGCCTGTTCGGGAGTAAGTACAGTTCCCGCACCAACAAGCATCTCAGGGAAGTTCTCACTGATGATCTTAATTGATTCCTCAGCGGCATCTGTTCTGAAAGTAACCTCTGCGCAGGGAAGTCCGCCCTTAATGAGGGCCTCGGCAAGGGGCTTTGCGTCCTTTGCATCGTTGATAACTACAACCGGTACGATACCGATTTTCTGTAAATCTTCAAGTACTTTATTCATGGTAATTCTCCTTAGAAAAATATAACCTACGGTTCGAGCCGCAACAATTCCGTCGCTCACACGCTTCGCAGCTCATATCGCGACACGCAGCGGTACTAAGCTCATTCTACGAATTCGCTAAGTGCCGGCGGCGCTACATGGTTCGCTCACGGAATCTGTTGTGGCTCTCACCTCATTATTTATTTAATATTTCCTTAACCTTATCCGCAATTGCAGAATCTTTGCAGTTTACAAAGAAATAGCGCTCAAAGCCTTCACCGGAAAGAGCTCCTTTAACAAGCTCACGATCCAACTTGTCCAAAATGGTGACCATGTCATTATGAGTGATTTCCTTAACAGCGTCAAGTATCTTTTTGTTTCTCTGCTCGGGAACTACTCTCTCAGGAGGATATCCTCCTCCGCCGGGAGTGCAAAAGAGCTTTTCAAAGATGTATTCAAGCTTAAGCTCACCGCCCCATCCGAAATTCTCGGCAAAAGGAATTGCAACGCAGTTTCCGTCATTTACCTGTGAGAAAAGATAAGCGTCAAGCGGAGACTGGATATGTCCGCAGAGTACCTTGGGGAAGGAGTTGCAGGCAAGCATAGCACCTTCTCCGGTTCCGCATCCCGTTACTACGAAATCCGCAGCACCCGAGTTTAAAAGAACGGCTGCGAGTATTCCGTTTTGAACGTAAGTTAAGCTGTTTGGATCTTCCGCTCCGTACATACCGTAGTTAAACACCTCATGCCCGAGAGGTTCTACCGCTTTCTTTAAAGCGGAAAAGATAAGTTCATTTTTAGCAGCCTGGCTGTTTTCATTTATAAGTGCGATCTTCATTTTATACCTCTGATTTTTCAAAAGCAATTAAGCATATTTCCAATGGTTAGATCAGTCTTTAACCTTGATATCGCCTTCTACTTCAACCTCATCCTTAAACTTTGACTCGTCAAGGTTTGAAGGATCCTGTCCGATGTATGCGGAGATACCGCCGTCAATGTAAACAACCTGACCGTTGATAAAATCAGATGCAGGCGATGCAAGGAATACAGCGAGTCCCATAAGATCCTCGGTATGTCCCCAGCGCTGTGCAGGTGTCTTTGATCTGATGAAACGATCGAAGGGATGCATAGATCCGTCCGGCTGCTTCTCGCGAAGAGGAGCGGTCTGAGGAGTAGCGATGTATCCGGGTCCGATAGCATTGCACTGGATACCGTACTGGCCGTACTCTGAGCAGATATTTCTGGTAAGCATCTTAAGTCCGCCCTTAGCTGCGGCGTATGCGGATACGGTCTCGCGTCCGAACTCACTCATCATAGAGCATGCGTTAATGATCTTTCCGCTTTTCTGCTCCATCATATGAGGAAGAACAGCCTTTGAACAGATGAAAGGACCGGTAAGGTCGATATCGATTACCAAATTCCAATCCTTAAGGCTCATCTCATGCATAGGGATTCTCTTGATGATACCTGCGTTATTAACAAGAATATCGATAGGTCCGACATTCTTTTCTACTTCTTTAACAAAGTTTTCTACCTGATCTTCTTTAGTTACGTCACAGATCATACCGAAAGCGTCGATCCCTGCTTTCTTGTACTCTTCCATTCCGCGCTTAAAGTTCTCTTCATTGATATCGTTGAAAACGATCTTGGCACCGGCCTCGGCATAAGCCTTTGCGTATGCCATTCCAAGTCCGTAGGAAGCACCTGTGATCCATGCAACCTTTCCGTCAAGTCTGAATTTTTCCATTACACCCATTTCTTTTTCCTCCTAGATTGGCGGGATAAATTCCCATGTTAGTTTATTACCGTGTCCTTAAAATTATCTGATGTCCTGATTTCTTACATTATCCATATCATCGAAGTCCTGGTTTTCTCCAACCATTCCCCAGATGAAGGTGTAGTTTGAAGATCCGCATCCGCAGTGGATAGACCAGCTGGGAGAGATGACAGCCTCTTCGTTGTGCATAACGATATGTCTTGTCTCCTGAGGCTCGCCCATATAATGCATAACAAATCCGTTCTCCGGAACCTCAAAGTACATATAAACCTCCATACGACGGTCATGTGTATGGCAAGGCATTGAGTTCCAAACACTTCCGGGCTCAAGATGAGTCATACCCATTTCAAGCTGGCAGCTCTCAACCTGTCCGGGAAGGATGTATTTGCAGATAACGCGATGGTTAGCTTCTTCCATGCTTCCAAGCTCTTTTTTGTTTTCATCCTTAACAATAACAACGCCCTCTTCGGGAGTTCCGTTAGGCTTTATAAGTACGGTAGGATAAGTTTTATGCGCAGGGGCGCTGTTTAAATAGAACTTAGCAGGATTTGAAGCATCGTCACTTTCAAAGGAAATATCGCGATTTCCCATACCGATGTACATTCCCTCTCTGTGGGCTACGTTAAAGGTCTTTCCGTCTATTGTAATCTTGCCGTTTCCACCGATATTGATAACACCGAGCTCTCTTCTCTGTAAAAAGTACTCGGCTCTGAGCTCATCTCCGGCAGTAAGAACAAGCTTTTCGCTTGTAGGGGTTGCCGAACCAAAGATTATACGGTCAATATGACTGTAAACAAGATAAATCTCACCGGGTCTGAATACTTTCTGAACAAGGAATTCATCTCTGAGCCTTTGTGTGTCATAGTATTTGACATCTCTGGGAGATGCGGCTGTTCTAAGTTCCATAATATGTCCTCCTGAAATAAATATAAGAAAGCGTATCGCATCCTCGCGGAGCGCTTTTTATATAAAATAAAAAAACATACAGGAAGCCGAAAAATATGCCTCCTGTATGTTATCTTATCAAACAGATCAAAAAATGTAAACCCTTACATTTTTGAAATAATCACAAAAATATACGCTTTTCTTTAGCAGAAATTCCTTCTTATTCAGGTCTGTTGCTGACCTCGATAATCTTTTCAAGGGTTTCGGTAGCTTTTCCGGAATCTATAAGCTCAGCAGCAAGCTTTACTCCCTCTTCGAAGCTGTCAGCCTTTCCTCCTATATAAAGAGAAGCTCCGGCATTCATAAGTACTGCATTCCTCTTAGGTCCCTTTTCTTTTCCCGCAAGGATGTCTCTTGTGATCTTTGCGTTCTCTTCGGGAGTTCCGCCCTTAAGCTCTTCTTTTGTGCATCTCTCAAATCCGAAATCCTCGGGCTTTACGACAGTAGTTCTGTACCAGCCGTCTCTTATTTCGCAAACAGTTGTAGCCGAGCTCATAGAGATCTCATCAAGCTTATCCTGTCCGTAAACAACCATTCCTCTTTCAACGCCAAGACTTACCAATACTCTCGCAAGGGGCTCAACAAGATATTCGTCATAAACACCGAGGAGCTGACGTTTGGGAGATCCCGGATTTGTAAGAGGTCCGAGAATATTGAAAACCGTTCTAAAGCCCAGCTCTTTTCTGATAGCTCCTACATACTTCATAGATGTATGATACTTTTGTGCGAAGAAAAAGCACATTCCCGCCTCTTTTAAAAGCTCTATACATCTTTCGGGGCTTTGCTGGATGTTAACTCCGAGAGCCTCAAGGCAATCAGCGGTACCGCACTTTGAAGATGCTGCGCGGTTTCCGTGCTTTGCAACCTTCATTCCGCCTGCAGCAGCCACAATAGCCGATGTTGTGGAGATGTTAAAGCTGTGTGCGTTGTCTCCTCCGGTACCTACGATCTCGAAAATATCCATTCCGGTATCGACCTTCGTGGCGTGATCTCTCATCGCTGCGGCGCAGCCCGCAATCTCGTCGGTGGTCTCCGCTCTTGCGGACTTGGTGGAAAGCGCTGCAAGGAATGCCGCATTTTGAGTGGGTGAAGTTTCACCGCTCATAATCTCATTCATTACCGCATACGCTTCATCGTAAGTAAGATCCTCCTTATTTACGATCTTTACAATAGCCTCTTTGATCATTAAAGTAATCCTCCGTTCGTTTTATATATCAGGCTGATTATTTACTTTTTATCTACCTTCTGCTGCAATTTAAGTCCGTCCGAAATACCGATTATATGGGCCGCATCATTAAAAAGCTCCATTCTTGGACGTACAAAGCTGCCCTTATTTACAGGCAGATCGATTATGATGACAGAAGTAAAATCATACGGAAATACGCTTGCATAATAAGGCAAAGGAAGGGATAAGATATGGCTCATTGCACAGGCGCCGCTTCCCCCGTGGCTGAAGATGGCGATGTTTTTGTTCTCATCTGTATCGCAGTAAAATCTTCGGCCGTCATGTCTGTAACCATAGGATAAAAGAAACTCGTCTATCTTTCCTGTTATCTTATCGTAAAACTCCATACAGTAGTTTTTCTCAAAGAAAGGATGTTTTTTCCAGTCAGAGGTATAATAGTCAAAGTTTACATCCGTTGTCAGCATATCCCCAAGAGTCCATAAATGTCCCTCCTCGGGGATTCCCTCTCCGCCCCACCAGATTTCATACATATAATCAAGAACAGTTACTTCTTTATCCAGAAGCTTTGCCGTCTCTTCTGCAGTCTGGCGTGCTCTGCCCATGGGGGATGAATAAATCTCATCGATATTCTCTCTCAAAAGTCTTTTGGCACAGTTTTTTGCCTGTAATATACCCGTAGGTGTAAGACAGTCCTTTTCATAATCCGGCTCTCCGTGCCTTACAAACAGTAATCTCATAAATCTCTCCTCATAAATTTTTGCGTCTGTTTCTTCTGACGCGATTTATATGTCGTTCGAAATCTCCGTTTTTAATAAGCTCAGCCAAAACATACTGATCAAAGATCGGAACAGTGCAGGAATAAAACCCGAGCTTTTCATCAAACAATTTTAACATACCCTGTGGCAAAACCATATACCCGATACGCATAGAGGGCGCTATTGTTCTGGAAAAAGTATTAAGGTAAATAACCTTTGAAAAGCTGTCCATAGAGTACAGCGGCTCCTCTGCTTTTCTTGAAACCGTAAGCTCCGAATCGTAATTGTCCTCTATAAGTATGGCATCCCTGTCCTTGGCCCACTTAAGATACTCCCTTTTCTTTGAGATATCTGCCGTGGCTCCGCTTGGGTATGAATTAAAGGGAGTAACGTGCAAAATCTTTGCTTTAGTATTTAAAAGAGCCGCGGAATCGATCCCGTTTGGCGTCATCTCAAGAAAATCGCATTTTGCTCCCATAGAATTATAAACATCAAATATCCTGCTGTAGGAAGGACTCTCAAGGCCATACACAACGTCGTTTCCAAACATCTGAACGATAAGTCCGTATAAATATTCCGCTCCTGAACCTACGATAACCTGCTCAGGTCTGATGTATAGATGCCTGCTTCTTGCAAGATATCTGCAGATCTCTTCTCGAAGTTCAGGGCATCCGTGGTTCGGGGACTTTACAAGGAGCTTTTCCCCATAATCAAGTATCACCTTGCGCATCGTTTTTGCAAGTACGGAAAAAGGAAAATCTCCGACTCTTAAGTGGATATCCGACCTCTCATACTCCGAGAAATCGAAATTAATAACTTCCTTTTCGCTCCCCCCCGATACGCTGTCCTCATCTTTGTATGTGACAAAAACTCCGCTCCTTTGGCGGCTCTCCGCATACCCCTCTTCATTTAATAAAGTAAGAGCATGCTCTACCGTTATAACGCTGACTCCCGTTTCTTCGGCGATTATACGCTTTGAAGGAAGCTTGTCTCCATAGTGGTATACGCCTCCGGAAATATCCTTTACAAGCTGTCTGTAGAGCTGTATGTATGCGGGTTCGCTGCTTTTATCCGAAATAGAATAATTCATCTGGTCATATATTTCTTTCTGGTTTTGGTTATTTTTATATGGTCAGATATATATTAATCTTTTTTACATCAAAAGTAAAGGAAGTACAAAAACATGAAGCAAAACCACATAACACCCCTTAACATCACAATGACTGCTTTGTTTATGGCCTTGACCATCGCCTTCGCCTCATTCGGAATACCCGTTCCGGGCGGACACCTTTATCTTTGCGACGTACCGATCAGTATCGCTGCTATACTCCTTGGCCCCTTCGAAGCTTTCGTTGTAGGCGGCATAGGATCCTTCTTAGGAGACCTTATCTTCTATCCTCTTCCTATGTTCGTATCCCTGGTAACCCACGGACTTCAGGCAGTAGTCATTTCACTGATCTCACATTACACCTTAAAGAAGCATCCCAAGGTCGCCTCGGGTATCGGTGTAACCGTCGGTGCTATCATCATGGTAGTAGGATACACCTTAGGAAAGATATTTGTATACAGCAACCTTGAAACCGCAATCCTTAAACTCCCTTACGAGATTGCTCAGGGTGCCATCGGCGCTATAGTCGGAATGATCATTTGCTGGCCTCTGCAGATAAGAAGACTCTTCTTAAAGTACTATGATTTAGGCGTTAAAAAGCCTACCAATAACTAATCTTCGAGATATCCTTTTACCGTATCTATCTCAAGATTAAGCATATCCGTATCTACAAAGCCTTCTTTGTTAAAAGCCGTGGATTCCAAAGTAAACGTTCCTTTGTACCCCGAGCTCTTAACAAAGGCAAAAAATCTGTCGAAATCGATGTGACCGCGCCCAACAGGCAAAGTCCTTAGATTTTCCCAATCTTTGTACCCACCGCCATAATCATTGATATGATAATGGCGGATGTGGTGCTCTTTCCAGAGTATCTCGTATTTCTCATCATACAAAAGATCAAGTTGATCGTGAAACTGAGCCATCTTCGTATCAAATATAAATCCAATATCAGGATAAATCTCTAAAAGCTCCATCCAGTGGCTCAGAGGGTCCTTTACATTACAGACGACATTTTCTATCAAAAGATCCACGCCATAACCGTCGGCTATTTCTTTAAGGCGCGGATAAGCCCTTATATTGTTGTCAAAATACGCGTCCGAAGTGATCCCGTCCCAAAGATGCATAACCATCTTTTTCGCGCCGATCTCGGAAGCCATCTTAGCGTTAATCTCGAATTTTTCAAAAGCGTCCTTAGTATCCAGCGCACTTCCCTTGCTGATACTCTCGCCTATACTTTTCTGGCAATGCATAGTGGGGGTATTAATACTATTGCTTTTAAGAAAATCTACGATGTGATCCTCCTGTCCGTACCAGGTGCTGTACATCATAAACTCAAAGCCGTCAGATCTAATCTTCTTTGTAAGTTCCTTTAAAAGTCTGTAATCTCTTCCGTTTGGGCGCCCTATAAGAGCTCCCGTTGAGACCAGAATCGTATTTTCCATAAAAATCCTTTACAGTATCAAAATTATTAAAACTAACCTAAGGTTACTTTAAAGATCTAAGGTAATCCTTATGCTCCTTTGAAACTCTAAAGCTCTCCAGAGCCTTTTGTATTGACTTTCGCCTTGTCCATTCATCTAAAGGCGTAATATCCCCTTTAAAATCTTTATCCATATATTTAACGACCGCATCGTATTTCTTTGCAAGCGCCGTTGCGAAGTACCAGGCAACCATCATCCTGTGATAATAATCATCGGAAGCCTCCCGTGGAATGTCGATCCCGCCCTTTATATTTCCGGAGGAATTTCGTCTGACGGCTTCCGCGGCTTTAAAGCTGATATATTCGGGAAACGATTCGTCGAAATCCTCTTCAAGGAATTCATTCATATACATCCTTATACCGAAACGGGCGGTATATACATGCCCCGATGAGGTCCATTTTTCCAAAAGTGGGATCAGCTTAGAGTGGTACTTTTTAAAGACCTTTGGGCTTGACTGGTCCGATACCGGCCAGCAGTCAACGTAGGGGAGGAACTGCTCTGTCCTCTTAACGCACTCGTCAAAATCTTTGATCATTCCTATAACAAAAAAATGAACCAGATTCTCCTCGTAGTATTTATGAGGCAGGCTGTCCAAAAACTCCTCGTACTCTCCGCTTTTAAAGATCTCTTTGGCGATTTCTCGCATAGCCGGAGTTCTGACTCCAATGATAGAATCAGGGGAAATATTCGGAACAAGTCCGGTTTGAAATGCTTTATATTCGCTGTCAGACACCACTTTTAGTCTGTCGTAAACTGTTGTCATAGATTTTCCTGCCTCTTTGAGCCAAATAAAGTATTAAACAAAATTTATCGCATTAACTCCCTAAAGTAGTATTATACTTCACATAGTCCTTATTGCATACAAAAATAATATATATTAGAATGAAAATGTTTCAAAAAACTTAAAAAATCTTGGAAACGCAAAGGAAAAAACTAATGAAAGAATTTATCAAGGGTGCAAATCCCTACATGCCTCTTTGGGAACATGTTCCCGACGGAGAGCCCAGAGTTTTCGAACATAACGGAGAAAAAAGAGTCTATGTTTTCGGATCCCACGACATCGAGAGGGACAAGTACTGCGGAAGAAACTATGTTGCCTGGTCCGCGCCTGTTGACGATATGACAAACTGGACCTGCCACGGCGTCTGCTACGAAACACATTACGACAGCATTCTCTACGCTCCCGATGTAGTTAAAAAGGGCGATGGGCGATACATATTATATGTATGCCGCCGAAAGATGCGGAAGCCTTATCGTAGTTGCTTCCTCTAAGGATCCCTGGGGACCTTATGAAAACCCTGTGGAGACCAAGCTCGGTTTCGATCCCGGAGTACTGGTCGATGACGATGGTAAGGTATATGCTTTCTGGGGTGGATGCGCCGCTCCCTGCTATATCGCAGAACTTGAAGACGATATGGCTACTATAAAGGAGGAAACCCTTGTTTCAAATCCTATGGGCCACGCCAACTGTCCCTGGGATCCTAAAGATGACGGACATATCGATCTTATAGACGCTTTCTTCGAGGCTTCAAGCCCGAGAAAAGTCCTCGGTAAATACGTTTATATCTACTCTGCAAGATACGAAAAACCTATCCCTGAGCTCGGCATCTTTGAGGATTGCAACGGCTTCCTCTCCTACAAGTTCAGCGATTCCCCCTTCGGTCCTTACAGAGACGGTGGAAATATAAGCTTTAACGGCGGAGAAATCTTAAGAGATTCAGAAGGTGTCGGAACTATGACTTACCGTTGGGGCAACAACCACGGTTCTATCATGGAAGTAAACGGAAAATGGTATGTTTTCTACCACAGACATACCGGTACAACCGAGTACAGTCGCCAGGCGATGCTCGATCCCGTAGACGTTGCTCTCGGAACCGACGGAAGACTCTTTATCGGAGATATCAAGTTCCTTGCAGGGGAACCCGTTAGCGCAAAGCCTGTAGAGATGACCTCTCAGGGCGCCCATATAAACGGTCTTGACGCCCGTAAGTGGATATCCGCCGGTTACGCCTGCCATATCTTTGGAAGTAAGAAAAATGCCAACATTCGCCCCGTTTATGATGAAAGAGATGATGTTTCCGCTCCCATCGACCTGATAACAGACGGAACAACCGTAGGCTTTAGATACCTTCAGTTTGGAAACAACACGCCTAAGACTGTTACCCTTATCCTTGAGGAATCAAAAAAGGTAAAGATCAATCTACGCGTAGATTCCTACAGAGGAAGGATCGTTTCCGTACTTACATCAGACGGCTTATCAAAAGAGATAACCGGCTCTTTAAATACCGGTATTATCGGAAAGCGCGCCGTATACTTCGAATTCATCTCTGAGGATAAAGAAGAAGTATTTACATTTGACCGCTTTACATTCGATTAAACAGCTTAATAAATTCTGAAGTCGGGATAGGCTTTGAGTATAGAAAACCTTGCAGGTAATCACAGCCTATCCCTTTCATGTCATCCTCCATCTTAGTGTTTTCAATACCTTCAGCTGTAATTCCAAATCCCATGCTCTTAAAGGTACTTACCATATTCGGAAGGATAACGTCCGGCTCCTTGTCGTACCCCCAGACAAGGCTTTTATCCAGCTTAATATTGATAAATGGACATTTCTTAAGTCTCGAAAGATTAGAGTATCCCGTTCCGTAATCGTCCAGTACAAATTTAAATCCCTTCTCACCAAGTGCCTGAATCTGGCTTGTCATAAAGCTCTCGTCCACAACAGATTCCTCTGTGATCTCAAGATGAATAAGTCCGGGATCCACTTTATGCTTTTTTGCAATAGCGGAATATCTTTCCGCAAGGTCTGTCCGTACAAACTGAACCGGCGATAGATTCACATTTATCCAATCGAGATTAATGTTTTCCGCCATTAAATATCTCATAAAGGAACAAGTCTTTTCGAAAATCTGCTCTCCCATCTCGTTTATACGTCCGCTGCTTTCCGCGAGAGGTATAAACATCCCAGGCGGTATTATACTTCCTTCAAAATCCTTTATACGGGCGAGGGCTTCCGCTCCGACTATCCTCCCCCTTCTGTTAACAAGCGGTTGCAGATAAAGTTCAACGGTATTGTTGTCTATCGCGCTTTCAAGATATCTTCTGACAAGTGTATCCGTCTTGTTTTTTTGAACATCCGCCTTGGAAATATAAAAGATTTCTCCGCTCTCGCTGTTTCCCGCCTTTTCAAAGATCCTTGACATTGAACCCAGTATTTCGTCCGCCGTAAAATCATTTTCGGAAAGGTCGATAGTCACAAATCCCGGAGTAAGATAAAGCTCCGCTTCCTCCGACTTCCAGGGCTTTCTAAATCTTTTGCTCAGATTCTTGCAGGCATATTCAACATCAGTTTTGGGATCTACAAAAACTACAAATCTGCCTTTTCTGTTGTAAAAAATCTTGTTCTTTGGAAAAAACTGCTTTAGATACTTTCCAATCAGGCTTAGTCCGACGTCTGTCTGATTTGCCCCGTATACCTCCCTTATAACCTGATATCTGTGTACTACGATGCCGATAACCTTATAATCCATCTTGCCGGCATTTTCTTCGATATACTCTCTTAAAGCAATGGAATTAAAAACAGTACTTCTAAGCTCAAGAAAATACTCCGGGTTTTCAAATCCAAGATACACGATGATTATGTCTATAAGGACAAAGGTATCCATTAAAAGGGTGGTGGGGAGAGCCATTCTTACGATGAGAGAGGCAATAAGTATGATGTTGTATAAAACCATACAGTAGGACTCCCTCTTAGGCATGTCTTTATGGAAATACCTAAGTAGGATCAAAGATGTAATAGCGTATGAAAATCCCACAACATAGATATAGGGATAAAGAATTCCGTAATGGAATCCGGATTCATCTACATAGAAAAGAAGTCTTAGGAAAGGGGAAAGAAGGGATACAACTATCCCAAAATAAAAGGGGATCCTGAGGATATGCCTGATATAGGGCTTCAGTATGATAGAAGCCCTTGTAACAGATAAAGTAAAGCAATACATGACAAAGGCTCTTGTAAAAAAGCCGATAAAATAGATCATGTTGAGATTATCAACAAGCCATTTCGGAACAGTCTGATAATTATTGTCGGCCACAGACGCAGCGATATCGAAGATAATAACCAATGTCTCTATCGCTATCATCTGTATAAAAAGCAGATTCTTCTTAAGAGGAAGCCTTGGTCTTGAGAAGAAGAACACAAGCAAGATTGTCATTACAAGCAGGGTCGGAATTTCGAAACTATAGCTCCACATAGGCGCCTCCATTTAGCAATACGACTAAGCATGAATTGTTTCCACAAGGTTAAGCAAAAACTGTTTCTTTCTTGATACTACTCCCGAAAGTCTTACTACTCCCTCTTTTGCATCCTTCCCGAAAGCTCTTTTAAGAGTGGGAAGGGCTTTTTCCCCTGAATATATTATGTCCGAGGATCTCTCTGTGATATTTGTAAGCATAAGGAAAAGCATATCAAGCTTGTCCTTTTCTCTTGTAGAGTCAAGCTCCGGCGATACTTTTTCGCGGATTATATCCAGCTCATCATCGCTCATAGAGTTAACCTGGCCGATTCCGATGGTCTGTCCGTCTACCGTAAATATCTTGTAGTCGAGATGTATTATCTCTTCAGCTGACTTTTCATCAAGCATTGCGCCGGCTCTAAACATCTCTCGTCCGTAACTCTCGTAGTCAATACCCGCTATCTTTGAAAGAATCTGAGCCGCCTCTTTATCGATTTCTGTACAGGTAGGAGACCTTAGAATCAGCGTATCCGATAAAATAGCCGAAAGCATAAGACCCGCTGTCGTCTTATCTATCTCCACTCCGTTTTCTTTATACATCAGATAGATTATCGTGCAGGTTGATCCAAGAGGCTGATTACGGAAAAATATAGGTCCGGAGCTTTCGATGGATCCTAACCGGTGGTGATCTATGATCTCAACTATCTCTGCCTCTTCAAGTCCTTTAACAGCCTGGCTTTTTTCGTTATGGTCAACGAGAATAAGCTGCTTTTTCGAAGCTCCCAAAAGGTTTCTGTGGCTGACCATACCGATATAACGGTTGAATCTGTCAAGGACGGGAAAATACTTATATCTGACTGAAGCCATCGCTTCCCTTACATCATCAAGAAAATCATCAAGCTTAAATGACATCGGAACTTCCGAGTTCATAACATGTCCGACAGGAATACTCTGGGTAATAAGGTTCGCCGCGATAAAAAGCTCATAAGGCGTTGCTATAAGCCTGATCTTTCTATCGGACAAACTCTTTATAAGATCACTGTCTAAAGTACGGTCCGGATCTTTTACGTTGCAGAGGATAATGCTGATATCTTCGCAGGATAAAACCTCTTCGGTAATATCCTCCTTTCCGGAAAAGATAATAACATCCCCGGGATTTATATCCCCCGTCGGCTCGATCTTAACCTTGCCACCGTAGATTTTTTTATCAGCATCGCCAATAACAAGCTTTCCGTCAAGGGCGAGAGCTATATTTCCGACACAGGCTCCCGATTTCGATAAAAACTCCGGGTCGCGCACCTGCATATAGGTCTCAACGATATCGCTCATTGTGATCGTTCCGACAACTTTTTCATCCTCGGTTACACAAAGAGTCGTTACGTTGGAATCATACATTCGCGTACCGGCTTCCTTAATGGGATCCGAAGGATTTGCCGCATCAACAAGCCTTATATCGATATCCCTCAGCCTTGCTCTTACGTCCGCAATATAGGGCGGTTCATCCACATCGAAATACGAAAGGACAAACTGCGTCTCTTCGTTTAATCTTCCCGCACGGCAGGCGATATAGTTGTCCCCATATATCTTGTTTTTCAGATTAGCATACACTATAGCGGCACAGATCGAATCCGTATCCGGATTCTTATGTCCGCAAATATATACAGGCCTTTGTCTTACTCTGATTTCGGATTCGCTCATCATTTTACCCCGGGAAACCTATTTTAATACCGGAACAGATCTATTTGTATCTTTACAGCCAAAACTCTCTCTTAAGCTTCGCAGTGCGGATATGAAGTAATCCGGCTGCGACTAAGGAAACTACCGCTATTAACAATCCTTTATATAAAACGGGCCTTAAAAGAGGCGAATACTCCTCCGGAAGAAATATTCCGATGCTGTATAGGTGGAACGAATAGTAGATCCAATAAGCCGTTGCCGCAAAGGCGATAACCCAAAGGACGATACGGATTATAAAGAGGATCTTTATCGTCTTTTTAGCTTTTTCCTTCGCAGGATTAATCTCAATTTCGTTTTCTGTATTGTTTTTGATTTCAGTAATGTCCATATGCCCCAACTATTTTGCCTAAAATATCAGATTTCTTTAATAGGTATATTACAAGTTCATTTTACCATATTTTAAAGCCTAACTAAAGCGAAGATTATCATCAAGTACGGAAATCTTACTTGCGAAGAAAGAAAACTCTCCGCTGTCTAAGAGGTTTCCATTGTCATCGGTTACTCTTATATCAAATACAAGGATATGCTTTCCGGTCTTAAGCTTAAGGCATTCGCAGTAAATGTACTCTGTATTTACTGCAGGAAGCAAGAAATTCAGATTTGCGGATACTGTGGTAACATAGTATCCGTTCATACTTCCTGTCGCTCCGGCCATAGCATCAACAAAAGAAAGCAGCGCTCCGCCGTGAATACTTCCGTATGTATTTTGAAGTCTGTCCTCAAACTTTATCCTTGCCTTGCTGTAGGTAGGGCTGAGCTCCAAGATCTCAAAGCCGATGAACTTATTGTATTCATTGGCATAAAGCTCCTTTATCATCTTTTCCCTTATTGCATTTTCCTTTTCACTGTTCGCTTTACGCATATCATCTCACCTCTCGCCGTGTCTTTCTCCCCAGACGCCCGGATTCCATGAATCTTTCTTACCGTAGTAATGGCTCTCGCTAACCTCTCCTTTTTCCTTTTTATCGGAAAAAGAAACTCCGAGCCGGCTGATCCCGTCCTCCATCTTTCCGTCTATCATCTTTACAAGGTCATCAATTTCTTTGCTGTCCATATTATATATCCGTCCTTAAAAAAATCAGTGTGGGCTGAGCCGTCATTGAAGCAGTACTTCGGGGGCAATGTCCAGTGTTCTTGATATGCTGATAATATAATCTGCCCTTGCATGCTTAATATCTTTTTGCCCTTGCTCATACTGTTGAAGGGTACGAAGCGGCACTCCCGTCAGTTCGGCTAACTCGCTCTGCGAATATCCGGCCTTCTCTCGAAAGAGTTTTAAATAAGACTTAACTCTTGATAGGGATCTCATCTCATTTATTCTATCGTTAAAATGCGAGATATCCATCTCATGATACTTTGGATACATATCAATTATACTACTAACAGGAACTTCATCGTTCAACATTTTAAAACTACAGCCGGTGTTCCACTGATAATAAGCCAACGCCCATCCAACCCAGTACTCCGGGCTTCTGTCATATGAATAATTTAACTCCCCTTTCGGAGCAGTACCGATTTGACTTTCTATAGTTTCAGCCGCCAACTCCGTTCCGGACATTCCGGACACTACATAGGGGTCACCTTTCTCAAATTTATCAGAGAATACAGAGTTAATAAAAAGCTCATAGTATTCCGGAAGCTTGTATCCAAAGATATATACAGCAGCATCAAAACTTCTTGCAAGTGTTCTCCTTGCATCATTTAAATACAAATCACTGTAAGCGTGGATCATCAGGTTTCACCCCCTCATCCAAAATCCTTGTCATGTAGAGTTCACCGGGGACATAATCCCTACGATTCATTTTCCTATATTCAAGTCTCGCTTTATCGTCTCTTGTTTTCTTTTTAGCGTACCAGTCTTTCGCTAATAAAGGAATATATTCTATAAACTCTATCCTCTCAAAAGAACATTCGCTTTTAAGCATAATCTGCTCTCCAAGTTTTCCTAACCTCAAAGCGGCAGAAAGCTGGGAAAGCGAGATTTGTCCTCCTAAGAAATCCTGAGCAAAAGCAAAGTAACTGTCATCAGCGCGGTATCCCTTTATAACATCCGCATCCTTTGTATCAACATAATAATTCTCATTTAAGAATCTATACGCCTCTCTTAATAGAGAAGTATCAAGATCAAATCTACGATTGTTGATCAGTAAGCAGAGCCAGTGTAAAATTGTGTATTCACCGGAATTAAGGTCAATAACATTTAAACCATTGAGATTAATACTATAGCAATTAACAAAACCATCTCTACTGCTATCGACTGCCCATTCAGAAGCCAGGGCTATATCTTCTGTACAATAAAAGCCAAGCCCGTAGTCATTATAAGGCTTACCGGCTCCAAATATGGGTTTTTCTATTATGTTTTCTGATCCATGATATATCTTCATGGTTTAACTATACTCCCAAAGGAGTATATAGTCAAGACTGTACTATAACACCATAGAATTAAGAAGAAGTTTAATTCCCCTATAAAATAGCACTACTCTCAAACACAAAAATTCCTTTTAACTAACAAAGGAAAAAATCAAATAAAATACAGCCCAAGTTTTCACTCGGGCTGTACTCAATCCATTTTAATCTTTTCTTTTTACAGCTCCCTCAATACACCAGATCAAGATTACTACTGCGCCTACTGCTATGGCAATTAATGGAAATCTGAATCCTGTAATAATAAGCACGGGGAAGATAAGGATTCTAAAGATGATCTTGATGATTCCGCCTGCTATCCTAAAGAAAAAGCCAAGCAGTCTGAATACTAATAACAAACATAAAAGAATCAGCATATTACCACCTCCTGTATGTGAAAATGCAATTTAGTTTATGTAGTTATTATCTATTATTTCCCATTTGGAATAAATCGCAAAATAAGCGGAATAACGCGGTTTATTTTTGTAGAAATAAATATCCCTTATATGCTACTTTAAATTTATAAGTACGCGAAAGGAGAAAAATCTATGCAAAAGAAACTTGGTTTTGGAACAATGCGTCTGCCCTTGCTTAATCCTGATGACGCTGCAAGTATAGATATCGAGCAGTTTAAAAAGATGGTTGATGTTTTCCTTGATAGAGGATTTACCTACTTCGATACCGCCTATCCCTATCATCAGGAAAAGTCCGAGGATGCCGTAAAGCAGGCCCTTGTATCAAGATATCCGAGGGACAGTTTTATCCTTGCCGATAAGATGCCGATTCTCCGAGTAACGGATTCCAAGGACTATCAGGTCTTTTTTGATGAGCAGCTAAAGCGCTGCGGAGTGGATTATTTTGATTATTATCTTCTCCACAATTTAGGACGCGACCGCTATATAAATACACAAAAGTTCGACGGTTTCGGTTTTATATCAAAGATGAAAGAAAAAGGATTTGTTAAGAATATCGGTTTTTCTTTTCATGATGATGCAGATACCCTTGACCGGATCCTGACGGACCACCCGGAGATTGATTTTGTACAGCTACAGATAAACTATCTCGACTGGGACGGAGCTGTGGCACAGTCCGGAAAATGCTATAACGTCGCTACAAAACACGGAAAAGAAGTAATGGTCATGGAGCCTGTTAAAGGCGGTACTTTGGCGAATTTACCCGCTCCTGCAAAGGCTGTGTTTGACGGCTACTACGCTAAAAAGGGATTAAAATCGCCCTCTCCCGCTTCCCTTGCTATAAGATATGCCGCCTCTTTAAGTAATGTAAAACACGTTTTGAGCGGTATGAGTAACTTGGATCAGCTCCTTGACAACACATCCTATATGACGGATTTTGTTCCTCTTGATGATGGTGAGAAAAAGCTTGTCGAAGATATAACATCGGAATTAAAAAGATCCATAAAAGTACCCTGTACGGGTTGCAGATACTGCCTTGAAGAATGCCCTATAAGCGTAAATATCCCCGATTATTTCGGGCTATTAAACTTACACGCCGTTACCGGAAACAAAACAGGTATGTACTACCAGCGTTTTAAAATGAACCATGCGACGGCTTCGGAGTGCCTTAAATGCGGAAAATGCGAGCGAATCTGCCCTCAGCATATCGCTATAAGAGAATACCTCGAGGAGTTCGCTGCTTTGTACGAAACTGACTAAAATGACACAGGGGGACGGGGTTGGGGGTTCATTTTCTTATCAAAAATGGACCCCCAACCCCGTCCCCCTGTGTCATTTTATGCCTGCATTTTTTTGTCGTTGATATCTACAAAAAGACCGACGTAAGAAAGCGGGGTACCGTCATCGCGTCTAAGCAGTCTTCCGATGGCATGATACCATCTCCACTCGCCGCTCTTGGTCTTTAGCCTGTATTCAACGTCGTAGTTTTTCTCTCCGGAGTAGTCATTTATCGCGTCATTAAACGCTTTTATGACTCTGTCTTTGCAATCAGGATGTAAAAGATCGGACCAGGACTCCAACTTATTGGGAAAATCATTTTCGTCAGTGTAACCGATCATCCTTCTAAACTCAGGGCTCCACTCAACGGATACCATATTACCCTCTTCGTCAAATTCCATACCCCACATTCCGGAGCCTAAAGCTTCGTGCAAAGCCTTAATAGTCGCCTCTTTATGAGCGGCGATTTTACGTTCTTCCGTGTCTTTCAGTTTTGCCTTGTTCGCATACATCGCTCTGTCAGCAGATATCATAGCGTTATGTATGTCTTTATTTTTAACCATTTCATATCCGAAGGCACAAACATAGGGTGTTTTCGCCAATTCTTCACGCATATACTCTATATCGGTTTTTACGTATTCCTCTGTTTTTTTCAAGTAAAAAATCGCGTACTCATCGCCGCCGATACGATAGACTCTTTTATTCTTAAATTTGCCTTTTGTAAGACATTCCGCAACCGTAACAAGGGCTTTATCTCCCGCTGCGTGTCCCTGAGTATCGTTTATCTTTTTTAGGTCATTCATATCTACAGAAACTACCGCTGTTATCTGTTCCTTACATTTTTCAGAATCAGCAAAATAGCACTGTCTGTTAAGAAGATGGGTTAAAGTGTCTTCCTTGGCTGTAAGAAGGGATAGAGACAAATAATAAACCAGCAAAAGCGATGCAAAAAGCGTGCTGTAGTCTACATCCATCTCCAGAACGATATGGAAAACAACTCCGATTATCGACACAACAACGCAGATAAAAATGCCTCTCCTCTCTGAAGTTCCAAAGTGGGTGTATCTGATTGCGAACAAAACGAAGAAAACAACCACATAGAGCAAGAACAGCAAATAAGGATAGTACCGCATAATACTATCCGAGGCAATAAAAAGGTTATTTTCATCAAACCAGTAAATCAGATGTGTCCATTGTGAAGAATAAAGAATCGGAGCGCTGATGATAACCGGCAGATAAAAAAGGATCTTACGCTTTTTCAAAAATTCCGCCATATCCATGATTCCGATAAGGATTATGGGATGGAGAAGATAAATAGTCGGAGTCAGGATAATCCTTGCCCAGGTAAGGTAACCAATCTCACGAAGATATCGCTCAACCGCCCAAAAGACAGCTTCCATAGCTATGAGAATAATTACAATACGGGTTATATTTATAGTTCTCTTTGTAAGATGAACGTTAGATTTCAGCAAAAACCAAAGCCCTAAGAGCTCCGCAATCATAATATAATTGCCAAGTGTCAAAGTAACGATACTCATGCATATCTCCTTTTGACCCCCGTGACTTTAGATGGGGTTAATTTCTCAAATAAAAATATGATGCATTACTTGATGATTATCTATTTATATTATCACAAGCCAATATATATTTCCACTTTTGACAAAAAGGAGACGCAGATACCGGGACATTTTAAAACCCCCGGGATGAAGAAACTGTGACGTAATATCACGGCAATTCATCCCGGGGTAATATTTTAATTATGGTCGTAAGGGTGGATCGTATCGATAGTTCCATCCTCATGAATATTAAGTTTTGTGTACTTTACGCATCTTTTGTGTGAGATGCCGCCTGAAAACTCAGCATCATGATAGAAAAGATACCACTCTCCCTCGATCTCTACGATTGAATGGTGAGTAGTCCATCCGATAACAGGCTCCATAATCCTTCCTTTGTAGGTGAAAGGCCCTGCAGGGTTGTCGCCCTCTGCGTAGCAAAGATAATGTGTTGTACCGGTTGAATATGAAAGATAATACTTTCCGTTAAACTTGTGCATCCAGGGGCCTTCGAAGTATCTCCTGTCCTCGTCTCCGGCCTTGATAACCTCACCATTCTCATCAAGAATCTTGACCATCTTGGGCGCAGCCTTAAATCCGCTCATATCCTCTTTAAACTCAGCAAAGAGAGGTCCTAAAGAAGGCTCGTCTCCTTCGGGGCGATGCTCGTCAGGATTGTAGCTTCCTGACTGCCACATCTCAAGCTGTCCTCCCCAAAGTCCGCCGTTATAGCAGTAGATTCTTCCGTCATCGTCAAGAAGTACGGCAGGATCGATACTGTAGCTTCCCTCAATGAAGTTTTCCTGCGGCTTAAAAGGGCCAACAGGTGAATCGGACTCGGCAACACCGATACGGAAGATTCCCTCCTTATCCTTTGCGGGGAAAACAAGATAGTACTTGCCGTTTACCTTAACAGCATCGGGGGCCCAAAGCTGTCTGCTTACCCAGGGAACATCTTTCTCGTGGAGCGCGACGCCGTTATCAACGCATTCGCTGTCAAGTGAGTCCATAGAAAGTATATGATAATCCTCCATCTTGTACTGCTCTCCGTCATCATCTTCGGGAGCATCCCAGTCAAAATCGTGTGACGGATAGATATAGATCTTTCCGTCAAATACATGAGCGGAAGGATCCGCAGTATAAATATTTGTTACTAAAGGCTTTCTTTCATTTTTTCTCATTTTTTTGTTCCTTTACAATATAATTACTTTAATTGTTACATAAGTCTCTATGGTATATCTTGCCATATATTTTCAAATAAAACTTATTAAATACTGTCATCTACTGTTCAAATTTTGTTATTTTCTGAAAATGACACAGAAGCCCCGTCCCCCTGTGTCAAAAATATGTTATAATAGGTGCGGCTTTTATAAAAAACCTTAAGGAGGTATTTCTAATGCAGTACGTAATTGAAGGTGAGCCGTTACCGGTTGTGATCTGTACTCTCGAAAATGGCGAGACTATGATCACAGAAAGCGGCGCAATGAGCTGGATGTCTCCCAACATGAAGATGGAGACTTCATCAAATGGTGGTGTAGGAAAAATGCTCGGAAGAGCTTTCTCAGGAGAGAGCCTTTTCCAGAACCGCTACACAGCAGAAGGCGGACAGGGTACTATCGCTTTCGCATCAAGCTTCCCCGGATCAATCCGTGCTTTCGAGATCGGTCCCGGCAATGGCATCGTTGCTCAGAAGAAGGCTTTCCTTGCTTCAGAATCTTCTGTAGAGCTTTCCGTATTCTTCCAGAAGAAAGTCGGCGCAGGCTTCTTTGGTGGTGAAGGATTCATTATGCAGAAGCTCAGCGGCCAAGGAACAGCATTCCTTGAGTTCGACGGATATATCAAGGAGTACGAGCTTCAGGCAGGCGAGAAAATGATCCTTGATAACGGATATCTCGCAGCTATGAGCGAAACCTGCAGCATCGACATCCAGACCGTATCCGGTGTCAAGAATGTATTGTTCGGCGGTGAAGGACTCTTCAACACAGTAATCACCGGTCCCGGACATATTTGGCTCCAGACTATGCCTGTATCTCAGATGGCAGGTACTCTGGCTCCTTACCTTCCCGGAAAGAACTAATATTTTTGAACTAAAAAGCAGGCATGAACCGATTTGGTTCATGCCTGCTTTTTATACCGCTATGTATGCTCCCGCTTCCTTAAATACTTTCATCATTTCATTGGTAAGACTTAAATTGTTTGGCTGAAGAACAATATCTTCCCTTGCTACGGTCTCTTCAAGCGTCTCTCCGATTTCGGCGAATCCGGCCACAAGTGCATTATGCGAAAACTTCTCTCGCACTTCTCTGACAGAATAACTATCAAAGCCGTTTTTCTCGAAAGCATCATCCCCTAATTTCAAAAAGAACCTTGTATCATCAAGTGAAAACAGATATACAACGTCTTTTGCACCACAATCTATTCCCGTAAGAAAAACAGCCCTGCCCTCTTTTTCTGAAACAAGAATTTTGCCTTCGCTGTTAAATACAAGTAAAAGATCATTATCTCTTATCTCGTAATTATAGTATTCGTTTTTTAATTTACTTGGATAAATATCCTGTACCATTCCATCCTCCCATGATTCATATCACTTCACAAGTATACTCAAATCATTAAAGATCAAATATACTCATCTGCGTATACTTATCCGGAAATTCCTGCATAAAGCCAAAACACTCATCCGGATTTGACAGGATTCCGTTATCATTACAGATACTCCGAAAAAGCTCTGTTAATTCTTTCGCATTCGGACTCGGCAGCTCATAAGCATTCCCATATCGTTTAATGTACCGTTCTTTCATGCCCGGAAAATGTTTATCAAGCGCGGCGTAATAGTATTCCCTGTCTCCTTCTCGAAGAGTCAGCCCCATGCCAAAATCTATAACACCCTTTACGCCTACTCGTACACACTCATTCAAAATAGCAGTAATGTTTTCTTTTGTATCATTGATAAAAGGAAGTATCGGAGTAAGCCATACTATTGTTGGTATACCTCTTTTCTGCATTTCTTCCAGGACTTCGATCCGCCGCTTTGTATCGCAGACATTCGGCTCTAATATCCGGCACAGATCATCGTCATAAGTTGTAAGCGTTATTTGCACCACGCACTTTGCTGACCGGTTTATTTCAGAAAGCAGGTCAATATCCCGAAGGATGCGGTCTGATTTTGTCTGAATCGCAAGGCCAAAACCATTTTTCAGAATGATCTCCAGGCATCGTCTTGTCAGCCTCAAGTTTTCTTCACAATGCATATATGGATCCGACATCGAACCTGTTCCGATCATGCACTTTTTTCTTTTCGATCTCAACGCCTTTTCCAGAAGCTCCGGCGCATTCTGTTTTACCTCAATATCTTCAAAAGGATGCGTGAAATGATAGCACCTGCTCCTGCTGTCACAGTATATGCAGCCGTGAGTACATCCCCGATATATATTCATTCCATTATATCCGCCGTGGCCGGTCAAGATCGCTTTTGCATCAATAAAATGCATTTTTATAAATCTCCAAACCAGATATCTTCAAGTATTTTCAACGCTTCCTTATAGTCCTGTCCGAGGATCTCCTGCACTTTCTGAAATTCATATCTCTCATGAAGCCTTGTCTGAACTTTTAGAAATTCCTTCTTTCCATGCTTGCGGATATACAGACACTGTGCCCTTGCCGCACCGGCTCCGTCATTTGTCTGCACGAAGAATCCTTTATCACAGTTTTCAAGCTCACTGCATTCGTAGCATCCGTCTATATTCTTTTCGCTGCAACACTTTACGTTGGGGCATACCCTGCCCTCCGAACATGTTGCAAAAGAGCAGACATTATACTCTGTTCTGCAGCCTCCACACCACTCACCAAGGAAACAATGCTCACAGGACAATCCGCAGACTGCTACAGGATCCTCTCCCTTTCGTGCGATTTTGCAAAGCCGGTTCTTTATCCGCTGCATCGCTTCTATATGCATGATCCAGTGGCGAGAAAACGGCATCTGAATGAGGCCCTTTATATCCTTACCGCACCAGTAATCGATCAGCCAGAATGCATTTTCATCCTCGCTGACACATTTACTCTCCATCAGCTTCCGTTTCGTTTCTTGCGTAAATTTTCGTTTCAGTTCTTTGTACTGCAATTGCGATAAAATCCGGTCACTTGATTCTTTTACGGCTTTCGCATAGAGGTAGAGCTCCTGCACATTCAGTTTTTTTGAGAATTCAGCGATTTCTTCACCCTCAAGTTCATTACCGGTCGTAATGATTGGGGAAGCAATCGCGCTCAGATGATCATCCCTAAACAGAATCTGTTCATCCCCTGCTATCATTTCATGTGCCACTATATCCTCAATCCTGAAAATATGCCAGATGGAATAAGCAAGCGTTTTGCTGTGATATCCCTTTGCTCCTGCAAAAGGCATTTGATAAAAAGCCTTCTCGGGATACCCTTCTACGATCCAGGTTATCTGTTGAAACAATTCATCTCTGAATTCTATCAGTTTCCTTATGGCTTCGCCAAAAGTGGATTCTTTTGACAAAAGGCGCTGTATTTCTTTATTCTTTTCTGACCAATCCTTATCCATAAGCTTACCCCGATTTCTTCTCCGATTCTTTGATTCTATAGTAATCCTCCGAATCAATTACAATTTGAATATAATCTTTCGGCTTCGAAAAATTCTTACCCAAGCTGACGACAGTCTCGACGTTCTGACGCGTGGGCAAAAATATTAATATCGTTCCGTTAAAATCATGTGAAGAACCTGCCTGATATTACTTTCCTTATCATGTATATACCTGATCCTGGAAAGTGTGTTTTTCACTTCCGCTATACCCACCTGACGATCATCCTCATCCCGGCTTTTTCCCAGAGCGCGTGTAATGTTATACTCCAACCACTCTATCCATGTATACGCCAATCCAAAGACCTTATCATAATCTTTAAAACCGTTATCGTACACAGCGAGATATCCTTTAAAAAAAGCTTTCACCTTATTAAGATCGATATCACACATCGTTATGCCCGCCCACTGAAGGGATAACTGAAGAGCGCTTGAAACGGGATCCCCGTAATCGAGACACTCAAGATCGATCACAAATGGTTTCCCTTTATTCCACATAACATTCTTAGGATCCATATCTTCATCGATGATGGTCGCTATCTCAGGAAGGTTTTTTCTTGCCATGTTTAATTCTTCCTGAACTTCATAAAGAAGATTCCTGTTTTCCTCAAGGCATGAAGCAATCTCACTTTGCATCGTTTGTGCTTCTTTTATGTACTCATCCCAGTCAATCTGACTTAGTTCAGATGTTGTTTCTGCCTTTTTATTCTCTATGGAATGAATCCTGCCCTGAATTTCTCCTGCCATGATACACTGACCTGGCGAAATGCTGTTCCAATCGGTAATACTGCCTTCCTGCCACTTAAATATATAAAAATACTCCCCACAGATCTTCTGCATTTTTGAGCCATATATCGTCATTGCTGTTATAACCGGAATATCTGCATCCTCAAGAATCTGCTCGAGTTCTTCTGCCCTTTTATAATTCTTAAGGGCTTCCGGCCGCTCCATTATAGCCGGGTTTAAATGCTTCACGGCATACATTTTCCCGGCTGCTTCAACCTTATACATTTTGTGCATGAAGCCGCCGGAAACAGGAGTGATTGGTAATTGAATCCTTCCTAAGTTTTTCGTTTCAAATAATTCTGAGATTAATTCTTCTGTTCCAAAGATACTCCCTATAGTTTTGCCCCAATTAAGAATCAGCTTTTCCACACTCCATGCAGCATTAGCCGGGCTGGTGGAGGGAAGACAATCTGCTTTAATTCCGAGTTCCTGCTCGATATATCTTTTATAATATTTTTCTGCTGTTTTTCCGTTGACAAAAATGCCATGAATATCAGCCATTTTTAGGATCTTCGAAATGTCATTGACTATTACGTTATCAATGCTTGAATCGGACGATCCTTCAATATCACAGGAACCGATCACATCCCACAAAGCAATATGATGTACTCTCAAAAAAGCCTTCTTTTCAGGAACGATAGCAGGTTCCTTATCAGAAAATACCGACGCAATCACTTTCCAAAAACGGTTCTGAGGATGTCCATAGAAGAACATTTGCTCTCGTGATTTCACAGACGGAAAGCTTCCAAGAATAAGTATTTTTGATTCCTTGTCATAAAATGGCGGAATCGGGTGTAATATGTGTTCCTTCAATTTCTTCTTCCTTCTTTGTGATTACTATGTTATAAGGCCTTTATCATGATCATTTCCATCGGCTGTTCATATCCTGGAATATCAACCACAAATCCACCGCAATCCTTATATCCAAGTTTACGATAGAAATGCTGAGCTTCCTCATCTACCTGCGTCGATGTCATCAACATTCCATATCCCTTGGTTCTCATGTCCTGTTCCCAGTGCTCCATCAGCAGTTTTCCGTATCCCTTTTTGCGATGATCAGAATCAATAAAAAGCATTGTGCAAAATGGTGTATTGTCCCAGAAGAGATTATACCTGAGCACTCCGATTATCTTATCGTCTTCAGTTAATACATAGCCCTGTTTATTTCTGATTTTTTCTTCAAATCCCTCTTCAGGCAAATGGCGATCAAGCCTGAACCATTCCGTCTTATCATTTAATTGTGCGTATCTTATTAACATATATATTCCTCGCTATATCGTATTTATTTGACAAATCCCTCTTTTTTTGGTATCTTTCTAACTAAGAAATGGGTTTTCACCGGGTAGGACTTAGGTCTGACAGGACTTGCCTGTTTCTTTTTTTATTTCCAAAATATCATAAAGATATTTCTTCCCACTTGAAGCATGTCTGATTAAAAGATTTCAATATGCTCCTTTGCTTATCTTACCCTCTCAAGCAAACAACAGACTTCGCAATTCGCAGTCCAGGGGAACTGATCCACACAGGCGATTCTCTTTGCTTCGTATCCGTTTTCAATAAAGATTTCAAGATCTCTGGCGAGGCTGGTTGGCTTGCAGGAAATATAAAGAATACTCTTTACACCGTAATCGATTATCTTTCCGATAGCCTTCGGATGGATTCCGTCACGGGGTGGATCGAGGATTATCATATCCGGCTTCTCCTCGATATCGTCGATTACCTTAAGTACATCTCCTGCAATAAACTCACAGTTCGTAAGACCGTTGCCGGCCGCATTTTCCTTTGCAGCCTCCACGGCCTCGGGTACGATTTCCACTCCTATGACTTTGCTAACCGACGGTGACATAAGCTGAGCTATCGTTCCGGTTCCCGAGTACAGATCGTAAAGTACACCGACCTTCTCTTTGCTATCTTCCGCTTCCCTTCCAAGAGATTTCATAGCATCCTCTGCAAACTCTCTTGCCTTGCTGTAAAGAACCTCACAGCTATAGGTATTGGTTTGGAAAAATGAAAACTCTGTAATCCTGAATTTAAGCCCGAGAACCTCCTCATTTATATAATCCCTGCCGTAAAGAATATCTGTTTTATCCGACTGAACAACATCCGCTTGCGAATCATTAAAGGTATGGAGAATACTTACAATCTCACCGTCAACCTTTAATCCCTTAAGTAAAGATACATACTCGCTCATATCAAAATCCAGCTGCGTAGTGGTAACTATAGCAACCATGATCTCTCCGGTCTTGGCAGCCTTTCTCACCAAGAGATGTCTCAAATAACCGTCATGTCTCAGCCTGTGGTAAAAGGGAAGCTTCTTGTTTCTAAAGTAACCTACGGTTACTTCAAGTATTCTTCGATAGTCCTCGTCAACTATCTTACATTCCGAGACATTTACAATATCGTAAAAGCTGCCTCTCTTATGCATTCCAAGAGCCAAGGGACCACCCATATATTCATCACCAAAGGTAAACTCCATTTTGTTTCTGTAACCATAGGTTACAGGACTCTTACAGATATCTTCCCAGGAGTATTCACCTGACTGCTTCTCAAGAACAGGCAAAAGTAGCTTTTTAACTTGCTCGTTTTTTATCTTAGTCTGTTCTTCATAAGGCAAGGAGATATAGGTACATCCTCCGCACTTACCAAAGTGCGGGCATCCTTCTCCGGTCTCAAGTTCAGACTTTTCAATTACCTCTAAAAGCGCGCCTTCCGCCTTTCCGTGTCTTAACTTATTGATCCTGGCGCGCACGGTCTGCCCCGGAAGAGAGTTTTTAACTACAACCTTCTCTCCCTCATCAGTTTCAACTATACCGATATTGGGGAATCTGATCTCAACGACCTTCCCTACTATTTCCTGTCCCTTTTTCATAAAACCACCAATTTCCTAAATCTAAGACTTTAAAAAAGCAGATACTGTAGCTTCAATATCTGCACACAAAAAGTAGGGAACGCATAGACTGCCTTCCCTACAAAAAATCTAATCTACCAAACCGGATAGAAGTATTATTCTTCGTCCTCAAAGAATTCGTCGTCGTCAACAAAGTCGGAATCAAAATCATCAAGATAGTCGGGTTTCTTCTTAGCACGGTAGATGATATATCCTACAAGGCATCCGATAGCGATAACTCCGATAACAGCAAGGATGATAACCCAAACCTTAACCTTGCGCTCCTCTTCTACTTCCTCAATAATCTCTTCAGCTTCCTTTTTTTTAAGGAAATTCTTAAGTTTGATATTCTCTTTGATTTCCTCAAACTTAGCGGGAGCTTCAGTTTTAATGCTTCCGATATAATCTTCAAACTTACTCATTATTTCCTCTCTTTCCGGGCTTCCCCCATAAAAGAATTTTCTTAATTTTATCACAACTGTCAGACTTTTTCAAGTTTGGCAAACGAAGCGTACATTATTTTTGTACCGTATGCATCAAAATCAACAGTCACCTTGTAATCCCTTGGCTCTTTAGAAATACTTGTCACTACTCCGGTTCCGAACTTGCGGTGCCTGACGGTATCTCCCGTTTTAAACGAAAGCTCTCCGGGATTTGCTGCCGGCATACCTTTGCTAAGTCCGGCTATAGCGTTAAGATTCTTGATCTCAGATTGCATAGCAGGCTTTCTGGCCTCAGGAGTAGCGTAGCTTTTAAGTCTGGCCGAAGGTCTTCCGAGCGAGCCTCCTCCGTATCCCCCGCCGAAGCTGTCCCGTCTGTCATAGGAGCCGCCGTAAGAGCTTCCATAGGTTCTGTCATAAGAGTTGTCCGACTTTCTGCCGGATGAATATCTTCTTTCGTAATCATCTTCGTCAAAGTCACTTCTGCTAAGTCTGCTTCCCGGTACCATACCGTCTATAAGCTCTCCGGGGATTTCCTTGACAAATCGGCTTACGGGGTTAAACTGAGTTTCTCCTCTTAGCATCCTCATCTTAGCGCAGGTAATTGTAAGATACTCCTTTGCTCTTGTAATACCTACATAAGCAAGGCGTCTTTCCTCCTCCATATCCTCATTGTCTCCGGAGGATATAGTTGTCATCCCCGGAAACAGACCATCTTCCATTCCGGCGATAAATACTCTTGGAAACTCCAGTCCCTTAGCGCTGTGAAGGGTCATAAGAAGTACTCTTCCGTCTCCGTTATCTATATTATCGATATCCGAAACGAGCGCTACCTCTTCAAGAAATCCCGTAAGAGAAGGATCTTCCGCAGTTTCCTCGTAAGCAACAGCCTTATTTACAAGCTCGTCTACGTTGGAAATACGATCGTCCGCCGACTCTTCGTCCTGGTCCTTAAGGTACTCGTAGTAATCCGTTTCCTCGATGATCTTCTTTAAGGTTTCCGCGATACCGATCTTAGAAATCTCCGCCCTGCGTCCCTCGATAAGCTTAACAAAAGCTCCGATTTTAAGCGAGGCCTTTCCAAGTCCCGAGATATTATCTGCATTTTGCATTGCTCCATACAAAGAATCGTCGGTAATCTCCGCAAAATCCAAAAGTTTATCTATGGTAGCCGTCCCTATGCTTCTTTTAGGGACGTTGATTATCCTTCGAAGCGCCACCTCATCAAGACCGTTTTCAATAGTCTTAAGGTACGCGATCATATCCTTGATCTCGGCTCTTGCGTAGAAGTTTGTACCGCCAACAACATTGTACGGTATGCCTCTTATAACAAGTCTCTCTTCAATAAGTCTCGCCTGGGCGTTTGTTCTGTAAAGGACGGCAAAATCATTATATGAACATCCGTCTCTCCTTACACTCGTAGAGATCTCATCTACTATTGTGTCAGCTTCCTCGTAAGCATTGTCAAGCTGCATAAATCGGATCTTGTGCCCGGGTCCCTCCGCCGTCCAAAGACTCTTGCTCTTTCGGGACCTGTTGTTTGCGATAACAGCATTCGCCGCATCGAGAATATTCTGAGTTGAACGATAGTTTTGTTCAAGTTTTATAACCTTGGCATCGGGATAAAACTCCTCGAAATCAAGTATATTTCGGATATTTGCACCTCTGAATTTGTAGATGGACTGATCGTCATCACCTACTACACAAAGATTTCTGTATTTATCCGCAAGAAGTCGTATAAGTTCAAACTGGGCTTTATTGGTATCCTGATACTCGTCAACGCTGATATATTTAAACCTATCCTGGTAAAACTCCAGGATTTCCGGATTCTCTTTAAAGAGCTGAACCGTCAGCATGATAATATCGTCGAAATCCACCGCATTGCTCTTTTTAAGCTGATCCTGATATTCCTTGTAGGCTCTCGCTATAACGATCTTTGTAAAATCTCCAAAGGTTTCGAGAGAATACTCGGCGGCGGTGATGAGATTATCCTTCGCAGCGGATATGGCATTTAAAAGGGTCTTTTCTTTGTAACTCTTTGTATCTATATTCAGCTTCTTGCAGACATTCTTCATAACGGTCTTTTGATCGTCGCTGTCATAAACCGTAAAATTGATATCATATCCCAATCGGTCAATATGTCTTCTTAAGATACGCATACAGGTAGAGTGGAAGGTTGTAACCCAGATCCTCTCTCCGCCTTCACCTACCATAGCACAGACTCTGTCTCGCATCTCCCCTGCGGCCTTGTTGGTAAAGGTAATAGCAAGGATGTTAAAAGGATCAACCTTTTTATCATGTATCAGATGTGCAATACGGTTTGTAAGGGTCTTTGTCTTTCCCGAGCCCGCACCGGCAAGAATAAGCAGTGGACCCTCTGTAGTATCCACTGCCAATTGTTGCTGCGAATTTAAAACATTTTTATCAATCATATAAAATCCTTAATCGTTTAGCAAAATTATTTGAAAAGGTCACTCTTTTGCGATCTTCTTTCGGAAGAATACTTAAGACCGGAAACCTTTTCTCTTCTAAGCTTCTCGGCCGTCTTACTCTTTTCGGCCTTAAGCTTTGCAATCCTCATCGCCTCCATAGTTGCTTCCTTGGCTGCCTTTTTACGCATTTCGTCATCGTAAGAGCTCTCTCTTTCGATAATATAGTCGTCCGCTATTTCGTCAACCATCTGCTCGATGATGTATTTTTTTAAATAGATATCGTAAGAAAGCTCGCAGATAAAAGCAAACTTCTTAAGATATTCCCTCTTGCTCTCCGGTACATCTTCAAAGGCACCGCTGATTGCCTCGAGATTCTTTGAAACCTCTTCCCGTAGCTTTCCTCTTGAACCTTTAAGCACACCGGCCATATAGGTATATATATCTTCTATACCGAAGCCTTTTTCTTTACGTTTTCCGAAAAACTCCGCGGTAATAGGTGTAAGCAGAGTCTGGATATCCCCGATGGACATAAAGTTTTTGAAGTAAAAGATAAACAAAAGCTCGTAGAGATGATCTTTTGAATAACGCTTCTTAATCGGTGGCGGAATAAGGTCGTTTTTAGCGTAGTTGTTGATCATCGTCTTGGTAAGGACCTTGTCCTCCGAAGGACTGCGAAGCGTGTCTCTTAGTTTACTGTCCATAAAGGTAGTAAGCTGGTCCATATAAAGCGGAACTGTCGGCACATCGTCTACATTTATCGGATTTATACCGGAGATTTTCTTGTCTATTTTACTGAGAACCTGCTCTAAGCTTTGTTCCTGCATAACTACCTCTCAAAAGGATATTTCTATCTGTCTATTATAGTTTTTTTAGGTAAATTAGGCAAGCAGACTTTACTTTATTACGACAAAGAGTTAAAATAATATTAGTTTCATGTTTTAACGTATGAAAGTGATTCCGATGGAGGATTATATGATGAACGATAAATTAAAAACTGAAGCAACAGATACTCTGTTTAATGCTATTCTTCAGCTTCGCTCTTTAGATGAATGTTATGACTTTTTTGAGGACCTCTGCACAGTTAACGAGCTACAGTCCATGTCCCAAAGATTTGAAGTAGCCGCTATGCTAAAAAAAGACCAGACCTATCTTGCCATTGCCGCCAAAACCGGAGCTTCTACCGCTACTATCAGCCGTGTAAACCGCTCTCTTTCCTATGGAAATGACGGTTATGACCTTGTACTTGCAAGACTCGAGGGAAAAGAGGAAGCTAAATAAAACTCCACCATCCTTAAATTCCAAAGCTAAGCAAAATAATAAGCCTGCAAAGATACTTGTTAAGATTCTTTGCAGGCTTTTACTTTTTTAGATCGTTTTCTTTCTCTTTAAGCTCGTCACACAAAAAGCTTATGGGGGGAATCCTAAACTTCCTCTGTAGGGATCTCTTCTCCGTCGGCCTCAACTTCCTTAAGAGCTTCAGCTACTGCAAAGGCTGCGCTCTTTTTCTCTTCTTTAACAGTCTTCTTAAAAGCGAATCCCTTATTTCTTGGAGAAGCTTCCTGGTTCATATTAACAGCACCCTGAAATACTGCATTCTCGTCAATAACGATAACATTTGTAGTAAGATTTCCGATAACCTTAGCGGTAGATGTAAGCTCTGCCTTCTCGGGAGCACTGATATCTCCGTTTACTTCGCCGCCTATCTGTACAGCCTTTGCAAGGATATCTCCGTTGATCTTACCTACCGCGCCTAAAACAAGTACGCCGTCGATCTCAACATTGCCATTGATCGTTCCGTCGATGCGTGCGCTTCCGGGACATTTAAAATCTCCGTCACAAACGCTGCCTGCACCGATAAGAGTTGATATTTTAATTGCTTCTTTACTCATTTTGTCTCCTTTAACCATTAATCTGCAAAACATCCAGTGGATTAATAAACTCGCCGTTTTGTGAAATCTGATAACACATTTCAAGATTGTCGCTGCTGATTATGAAAAGAGTCGTTCCCATAGAAACGGAATCTCCTTTCTTAACGAGCGGATCTCCTTTGTTCTTGTAATAGGTTTTGTAACCGTTGGTATGGTCGATTATAACAACATTTCCGTAGGTTTCATCCTCAAGTACGTCTTCCACAACTCCCGTAGCTGTAGCGACAACGGTTATTCCGTCTGAACCTGTAAATATGCAGGCCGGCTCCTCTCCGTCCACCTCTTCAAAAGAAGCGCTTCCGGTAAGAGGGAAATCTGAAGGAACTGCCTGAGCTTCGATAGTCTCGGCAAGCTCCGCTTCGCTTGCAGTCTTGGTAGTAACCGTATTACTCAGTATTTCAATTGTATTATTGAGCGATTCGATCTGTGAAGTAAGAGCGGTGTTATCTGCCGTCAGAGTTTCTATCTGCTGATCTCTTTCTTTGATCTTACGCTCATATCTGGCATCTCTTTTGCTTTCAAAAACCAGTAGTCCCACAAATCCTCCAAAGACAAAGAGCATTACGGCAAGAAAAGCTATAAAGCCCGATACGTTGTACTTAAAAACCCTGGGAGTAGACTCCGTATCGTCGGATGCAAGGATAAGATGTCTGAACTTTTTGCGCTTATGTGTGCTTGGTTTTAGAGTTACAATATATGGATTGCTCAATAAAATCACCTCCACATCAGATTAAATAACTCTAACACATATTGCATTTTTGCGCAACATTTTTAATAATTTCGTAATACTTTCTCGAATGAAAGGCTGCCTCCAAAAAGGTCAAGCGCGCTTCCAATGGTCATATTAATCCTGTCTTTTCCCAATGTTTTAAGGAGATTTATATCTTCGTAGCTGTGAACTCCGCCGGCATATGTTACAGGCCTTCCCTCGTAGTCCGCAAGCATCTTTACAAGGTCAGTTTCTATTCCGGAGTTTTTCCCTTCAACATCAACCGCGTGGATAAGATATTCGTCACAGTATTCCGAAAGCTCTTCAAGAAGCTTAATGTCAACGGTTACATCACTCATCTTCTGCCATCTGTCGGTTACAACCTTATAACCATCGGCAGTCTTTTTACAGGAAAGATCAAGTACAAGTCTCTCTCTTCCAACCGTATCGGATATAGCCTTAAGATTGTCATATTTTATCGTACCGTCTTTAAACACATAAGATGTAACAATAACATGTGTTGCTCCTGCGTCAAGAAACTCTTTTGCGGTATCAGGTGTTATTCCTCCGCCTAACTGCATCCCTCCGGGAAACGCTTTTAGAGCATCAATAGCCTGTGCCTTTGTAGCTTCATAGTATTCGCTGCCCACAGGGTTTAAAAGAATGATATGTCCCCCTTTGAGATTATGCTTTTTATATAAACACGCAAAGAAGCTCGCATTACTATCAGCTACAAAATTTTCTGTAGCTTTGTTGTCAGAATCAGTAAGCGAGCTTCCTACTATTTGTTTTACTTTTCCGTTGTGAATATCAATACAGGGTCGAAATTCCATGGATCATCCTATAAGTTCGTCAATAACATTGCTCATGTCATAGAGGCCTGCAGGTTTTCCTGCAAGGAATTTAGATGCGGATACGGCTCCTCTTCCGAATAATGCCTTTGAGTACGCGGTATGTGAAAAAGTAACCACCTCATCCTGTCCGGCGAAGATAACATCATGGTCGCCTACAATGCTTCCGCCTCTGACTGCACTTATACCGATTTCCTTATCAGGTCTTTGCATACGTCTTGAGCTTCTGTCATATACGTATTCGTATTTATCTCCTTCCGCAAAGCCTTCATTTACGGCATCCGCAAGGGCAATAGCCGTTCCTGAGGGAGCATCAAGCTTAAGTCTGTGGTGTTTTTCAACTATCTCAATATCAAAGCCGTTATCAGCTAAGATAGGTGCATACGCTGTAAGGATCTTCATCAAAAGATTGACGCCGAGAGACATATTTGCACTCTTTAAGATCGCAATCTTTGAAGACAGGGCGGATACTCTCTCAAGCTGTTCCTTAGAAAGACCTGTAGTACAAAGGACTACGGGTGTACCTTTCTTTTCACAGTAATCAAGGAGTCCGTCCACGGCGGGAGCTGCTGAAAAATCGATAATAACATCAACTCCCTCCGGAAGATCGTTTATATCTGAGAACACAGGATAAGGGTTATGTCCGTCGTCAAACTTATCAACTCCGGCGATCATATTCAGATCCTTGTCTTTTGCAACGATCTCAGAGATAACCTGTCCCATCTTTCCGTTGCAGCCGTGCATTACTACATTAACCATATCCTTGTCCTCGCTTAGTAAGTATTTAAATTAAAGAATTCCGAATTCCTTCATAGCCTTAGAAAGTCTCTCGCAATTGGCAGGCTCCATCTCTGTAAGAGGAAGTCTGAGTCCGCCGGGGATCATCTTCATAAGCTCGAGTGCTTTCTTAACGGGAATCGGGTTAACCTCGCAAAACAGTGCATTGCAAAGATCAAGTGCTCTGAGCTGCTCATCACAGGATTCCTTAACCTTACCGTCAAAGTAGTACTGACAGATGTTATGTGTTTCCTTGGGTGCAACGTTTGCAAGTACGGAGATAACGCCCTTTCCGCCTAATGAAAGGATAGGAACGATCTGGTCGTCATTTCCTGAATAAATGTCTATACATCCCTTGCTTATAGCTGCAAGGTGTGCGATCTGGCTGATATTGCCGCTTGCTTCCTTGATAGCAACGATGTTCTTGCAATCCTTAGCAAGTCTGACTACAGTCTCGGGAAGAATATTGCAGCCCGTACGGCTGGGTACATTATAAAGGATTACAGGGATATTTATAGCATCGGCAGTAGTCTTAAAGTGCTGATAAAGACCGTTCTGCGTAGCCTTATTGTAATAAGGGCTTACAAGAAGCACTGCATCTACTCCGTAGCTTTCAGCTTCCTTGGAAAGATATACAGCGGTCTCGGTGCAGTTTGAGCCGGTTCCTGCGATAACAGGAACTCTCTTTTTAACTACATCTACACAGAACTTAACAGTCTCAAGATGCTCTTCGTGGCTCTGAGTAGATGCCTCACCTGTAGTTCCGCATACGATTATCGCATCGGTACCACCGGCAATCTGGAATTCTATAAGCTTTTCAAAAGCGGGATAATCAATCTCCCCATTAGCCTTCATAGGTGTTACTATCGCTACACCGGATCCTGTAAATATAGACATAATTTATCCTCTTTTCGTAAAAAACAAGTTGTAACAAACCAAAATGATTATAACACTAGGTTAGTTCATATTCAATAAAAAAGGTTTCTACTGGTTCTGCGTAAAGCCTGCTCTCTTTCTTAGCCTTGAATCAAGGAGCTTCTTTCTGATACGGAGCTTTGTGGGAGTAACCTCCAAAAGCTCATCGGTCTCGATAAAGTCAAGTGCCTGCTCAAGGGAAAGGATTCTGGGAGGCGTAAGTCTGAGTGCCTCATCCGCGCTGGAAGAACGGGTATTTGTAAGCTGCTTTTTCTTGCAGACATTTACTTCGATATCCTCTGACTTACCTGTCTGTCCAACTACCATTCCGGCGTATACCTTTTCACCGGGTCCGATAAATAAGGTTCCTCTCTCCTGTGCATTGAAAAGACCGTATGTGATAGCTTCTCCGGCCTCGAATGCGATAAGAGATCCCTGCTTACGATAAGAGATATCTCCCTTGTAAGGAGCGTATCCGTCGAATACGGTATTGATGATTCCGTTACCCTTGGTATCGGTCATAAACTCGCCTCTGTATCCGATAAGACCTCTTGAAGGTATAGAAAACTCAAGTCTTGTATATGTTCCGCCGGAGATACTTCCCATATTGCGGAGCTCTCCCTTGCGCTGTCCGAGTTTTTCGATAACAGCTCCGGAAAATTCGTTGGGAACATCGATATAGGCAAGTTCCATAGGCTCAAGCTTCTTTCCGTTTTCATCCTCTTTGTAGAGAACCTGCGCCTTGGAAACGGCAAACTCGAATCCTTCACGTCTCATATTCTCGATAAGGACCGAAAGGTGAAGTTCTCCTCTTCCGCTTACTTTGAATCTGTCTGTTGAATCGGTCTCCTCCACGCGAAGAGATACGTCTGTGTTAAGTTCCCTTAAAAGCCTGTCTCTTATATGACGGCTGGTAACATACTTACCTTCCTGACCTGCCAAAGGAGAATCGTTTACGATAAAGTCCATAGCGATGGTGGGCTCTGAGATCTTCTGGAAGGGTATGGGATTTACTGCTTCAGGAGAGCAAATGGTGTCTCCAATATGAATGTCTGTGATACCGGAAATAGCTACGATCGATCCGATTCCGGCTTCCTTTACTTCTACTTTATTAAGTCCGTCGAACTCATAGAGTTTGCTTACCTTAACCTTAAGTTGCTTATCAGGCTCGTGGTGGTTGCAGATAACGACGTCCTGGTTAACCTTGATAGTTCCGTTGTCCACTTTACCTACGCCGATACGTCCAACGTAATCGTTGTAATCGATAGTACTGATAAGTACCTGGGTTCCAGCCTCGGGATCTCCCTCAGGCGCGGGGATGTAATCAAGGATCGTCTCAAATAAAGGCTCCATATCGGTTCCGGGCTCTGAAGAATCCAAAGAAGCGATACCTGCCTTAGCCGATGCAAATACAAAAGGACAATCAAGCTGTGAATCGTCGGCATCAAGCTCAAGGAAAAGCTCAAGTACTTCGTCAACAACTTCGTCGGGTCTTGCTTCGGGTCTGTCTATCTTATTGATGCAGACGATAACGGGGAGCTTAAGCTCAAGCGCCTTACGAAGTACAAACTTGGTCTGGGGCATTGCACCCTCAAAAGCGTCAACCACAAGGATTACACCGTTTACCATCTTAAGTACTCGCTCAACCTCGCCTCCGAAGTCCGCGTGGCCGGGAGTGTCTATAATATTGATCTTGGTGTTTTTGTACATAACGGCAGTATTCTTAGAGAGAATAGTTATTCCTCTTTCTCTCTCAATGTCGTTACTGTCCATAACTCGCTCCGCTACTTCCTGATTGTCGCGGAATACGCCGCTTTGCTTTAAAAGCTCGTCGACAAGAGTGGTCTTACCGTGGTCGACATGGGCAATAATTGCGATATTTCTTACATCTTCTCTTTTCTGTCTCATTTTTTCATAATCCTCTTTTTATCTAAATAATTACTTTTGCATTATTCCCCCATATCGTTTTTATATTCTTTTGCTTTAAGTAACATATCTCTGGCGTTGTCAAGCGCAGCTTCCGACTCCTCATCACTTCCCAAAAGCCTTGCAAGCTCACGCACAGATTCTTCCCCATTTAGATTTCGGATAAAGGTTCTTGTGGAATCCTTTGTCGCTTCCTTCTCTATCGCAAAATGCTCATCTGCCATAGCGGCTATCTGAGGCAAGTGCGTTATACAAAGCACCTGGTGAGCTTTCGCAAGCTTTCCGAGCTGCTTAGATACCTTAAATGCTGTTCTTCCGCTGATACCTGTATCGATCTCGTCAAATATCAGCGTGTCGACCCTATCCTCCCCTGCCATAACAGTCTTGAGTCCGAGCATGATCCTTGAAAGCTCACCTCCGCTGGCTACGCTTCCGAGACTCTTTAGCGCTTCTCCGGGATTAGTGGAGATCATAAACTCAACTTCATCATAACCATTGGCACCCGGTTTATTTCCGGGGCGTACATCTATTTCGAATTCAACGCTTAGGAAATTCAGTCCGACAAGGGACTCCTTCAGCTTTGCGCTTAAGTCTTTCGCTATCTTCTTTCTTTCTTTTGAAAGAGCCTCGCAGTTTTTCAAAAGAACTGCTTCCGACTTTTCAACCTTTTCTTTTAATCTATATATATATCCTTCATAGTCGGCATATTTGTCAAGCTTATCCGAAGCTTCTTTTGCAAATTCGAGTATTTCGGATATACTGTCTCCGTACTTTCTCTTGAAAGAATTGATCATATCAAGTCTTTCGCTGACTGCCTCAAACTCTCCCTCCTCAAAGGTAAAATCTGACATATATCCCGAAAGGTCCCTGTTAAAATCGTTTACAAGCCCCTCTATATCAGATAGCTGTGACTCCAAGGATTCGATAGACCTGTCGTATCCTGCGACGCTTCCCACAGCCCTAAGAGCGCTTCCGAGTAAAGAAGAAACATTTGACTGAGCCGCCGAGGTATAATTATAAGCCTCTGAGAGTGACTCTGCAATCTTTCTTGCATTGGCCATCTTCGAATACTTTTCTTCAAGTTCAGTATCCTCGCCCTCCGAAAGGGATGCCGCTTCTATTTCCGAGACTTCAAACTCCAAAAGGGATTTTTCTCTTTCTATATCCGAAGTATCTTTTTCATTCTCCGAAAGCTCGGCTGCAGCCTCTTTGTACACTTTATAGCTCTCGGCAGTCTTTTCAAGAAGAGGTTTTAGCGTCTTTCCCCCAAAAGCATCAAGTATATCAAGGTGCTTGGACTTCTTAAGAAGACTCTGGTGTTCGTGCTGTCCGTGGATATCTATAAGTTCCTCGGCAAGTCTTCCCACCTGCTTTGCGGTAACGCTCTCTCCGTTTATCTTACAGCTGCTTTTTCCCTGGGAAAACTTTCTCAAAAGGATGATGGTTCCATCCTCCTCGGGCTCAATATCCATCTCGCGAAGAAGATTTTTTACCTTTTCATCTTCCGAAACAAATACAAGCTTTACGAAGCCGTCCTCAGCTCCCTTTCTCAATGTAGAGGTGTCAAACTTTCCTCCGAGAGCAAGATTGACAGACCCTATAAGAAGGGATTTACCGGCACCGGTCTCACCTGTAATGATATTGAGGCCTTCGCCGAATTCAACTTCCGTTTCTTCAATTAATGCCAGATTTTTTACGTGAATACTCTGTAACATATGTTCCTTATTCCCCCCTGAATCAAATTATTGTACCATATTCTTTATCTTTTCCATCAGTGATCTGGTTTCACCAACGGTTCTTACAGCGGCCATAATAGTGTCGTCACCGGCAATACTTCCAACTATCTCGGAAAAATCCATTGCATCAATAGCTGCGGCTACAGCCATCGCCATTCCGGCAACTGTCTTTATGACCAAAATGTTTTGTGCCATGTCCACCGAAACAAAACCATCCTTAAGAACTCTGATGAATTTGTCCGAAAGGTCTCCTTTGCCGGTGTTTATCAAAATATACTTTTGATTTCCGCCTGTTCCCGAAACCTTTGTAAGTCCAAGCTCTCTGATATCTCTCGATACAGTTGCCTGGGTAACGTCAAAGCCGCTCTTTTTCAGCATAAGAGCAAGTTCTTCCTGAGTTCCGATCTCGTTTTGTTCGATGAGTTCAATCAATTTCTTTTGTCTGGTTGATTTCATAATTATTTCTCACTCATTTTTCTGTTAAGGATGTCAAGGAAACTGTCTTTTCCAAGCTTTGCAAAGCAAACTTTTTTCTCGGAGCAGCGAACGGTGACGCTCTCTCCGGTCTTAACGATTTCCTTGCTGCTTCCGTCGAAGCTGACTTCGAGTTCCTGGTTTCCGCCGTCCTTGGATGCTGGTATTTCAATCCTCACCTCATCCTTACTTGAAAGGATGATGCTCCTGTGGTTTAAAGTATGAGGACAAATAGGAGTCATAATTATAAGTTCCGATGCCGGGCTGGCGATAGGTCCGCCCGCCGAAAGATTATACCCCGTAGAGCCGGTGGGAGTCGATATGATGACTCCATCCGCAAAATACTGTGCAAGGAACAATCCGTTTACATAGAGATTAAAGGAATTGATCCTAAGACCGCCAAACCTGGTAAGTACAACGTCATTCAAGGCATTTATCGCATTTTGCGCCGTCTTTCCCTCGAGAAGAAGTCTGTCTTCAAGGGTAAATCTGTCTTCCACCAGCGCCTTCATGGCATTTTCAATATTTGCTGTCTCGATCTCCGTAAGGAACCCTAAAGTTCCTAAATTGATCCCGATAACCGGTCCCAGCGAAAACTCAGCCTCTCTTATGGCCTGAAGTATCGTTCCGTCTCCGCCAAGGACAATAGTCATAATATCTTCCGTAAACTCGCCCTTATACTTGTCAAAATCCGTAACCTCGGCTCCAAGATTCAAAAGGCATTCCTTTACCTTGTTTTTGACTGCTTCGTCTTTGTCTTTATATGGATTTTTGTATATTAAAAACTTTTTCATATCTAATGCCTTTAAAGTTCGTGTGAACCCGATACGATGTCTTCGATGATCCCGCTAAACTCCTCACCGAAAGCAAGTCCTTTTTTCTCTTCAAGCATTCCTTGGAGCTTCTCTTCCGCCTCTTTTTCTGAAAGCGTAAGGATATCATCCCCTATAGATTCTTTTTTTGTTATATACATAAGATATTCGATATTTCCTTCGGGACCTTTGATAGGCGAAAAGTCGATGGCTTTTACGTCAAAGCCGATCATATCCGCGAAGGTAACTATCTTTGAAATAACATCCTTATGTGTCTGGGCCTCTCTTACTACGCCGTTTTTACCGACTTTGTCTCTTCCGGCCTCAAACTGCGGCTTAATAAGACAGACCATTCCTGCTCCGCTCTTTAAAAGATTTCTGGCGGGTATAAGGATCTTGGTAAGTGAGATGAAAGAGACATCTACGCTGGCGAAATCAAGGGTATCCTCAATATCTTCAGGTTTCATAAATCTGAAATTGGTCTGTTCCATAACAACGACTCTCTCGTCGTTTCTAAGCTTCCAGTCGAGCTGTCCGTGTCCGACATCAACCGAGTATACCTTAGACGCTCCGTTTTGGAGCATACAATCCGTAAAACCACCGGTAGAAGCGCCGATGTCCATACAGATATGCCCCTCAAGGTTAAAGCCCCAGATTTCCATAGCCTTTTCCAACTTAAGACCGCCTCGGCTTACGTACTTGGGACTTTGTCCTCTAACCTCAACCTTTACCTTCGAGGTATCAAAAAAGCTTCCCGCCTTGTCTTCCTTTTGGCCGTTGACATAGACAACGCCGCTCATTATGATAGCTTTCGCTTTTTCTCTGGACGGAGCGTATCCGTCCTGTACCAATATAACATCAAGTCTTTCTTTCATAAATCAAACTCTTTCGAGGATCTTTTCGGTAATGCTGTCCGCATCGATTCCGTTTGCAGCCTTTAAAATAGCGCTGTCTCCGTGCTCGATAAAGCAATCCGGAAGACTTATGATAAGGCAGTCCGCGCCCGGCTCTTTACCTGCAAGCTTTTCAGAATTTATAAAGTCCAAAACTCTCTCACCGAATCCGCCGCTTCTAACGTTTTCTTCCAGTGTAACGATAAGCTTGTGGCAGCGCATTGCCTCTCTTATGCTCTCAGTGTCTATGGGACTTACAAATCTCGCGTTGATAAGGCTTGCTTTGTGCCCCTTCTTTTCAAGACCAGTCCTGACCTTTTCGGCGGTTTCAACCATAGAACCAACGGCTACAAGAGCGATCTCTTCTTCTCTGTAGATCCACTCGGCCTCACCGATGGCAATATCCGCTCTAAACTCCTCGAGGCCTTCATATACTGCACCTCTGGGGTATCTGACGGCGATGGGGTGCCCGTAAGAAACCGCAAATTTCAGCATATCCGAAAACTCCCAAAGGTTCTTGGGTGCCATAACCGTCATCCCCGGGATTCCCGAAAGGAAGGACAGATCGAATATACCCTGGTGAGTCTCGCCGTCGTTTCCGACAATGCCCGCTCTGTCAACGGCAAAAACAACAGGAAGATCCTGCAGACACACATCGTGGATTATCTGGTCGTAGGCTCTTTGTAAAAATGAAGAATAGATAGCCACAACCGGGATAAGCCCTCCCGCGGCAAGTCCCGCTGCAAAGGTAACAGCATGCTCCTCGGCGATCCCTACGTCAAAAAATCTCTCGGGATATGCATTATAAAATCTCTTAAGTCCCGTTCCGTCAGGCATAGCCGCCGTTACGGCACAGATTTTCGGATTCCTTGCCCCGAGCTTTACCATAACCGTAGAAAAGACATTGGTCCAGGATACAGCAGAGGATTTCTTTGGAAGTCCCGTTTCTATATCAAAGGGGCCGGTTCCGTGGAATCTTGCCGGGTGTCTTATGGCAGGTTCATATCCCTTTCCTTTTTCTGTGATCACATGGATCATAACCGCCCTCTTAATACGCTTGGCTTCTTTTAAAGCCTTGCGCATAGCGTCTATGTCATGTCCGTTAATGGGGCCCAAATATACAATACCCATTTCCTCGAACATCATACCCGGGGAATAAAGGGATTTAAAGCTGTTTTTAGCTCTTCTGATATTTTTTACGATATTATTTCCGGCCGGAGTTCCTACGATCTTGTTGTAAACGTCATCTTTAAGATCAAGGTATCCTTCGCTTGTACGGATTGAGTTTAAGTACTTGGGAATAGCTCCTACATTCTCTGAAATAGACATCTTATTATCGTTAAGGATGATAATAAAATTGCTGTCCGATTTTCCCGCATTATTTAAAGCTTCAAAGGCAAGTCCGCCGGTAAGGGATCCGTCACCTATTACGGAAACCACAGTCTTTTTCTCCCCGGAGATATCTCTTGCTTTTACAAGTCCGAGACCCGCAGAAATGGAAGTTGAGCTGTGGCCTGTATCGAAGCAGTCACAGTCACTCTCCCTTCTTTTAGGGAAACCGCTCATTCCGTGGTACATGCGAAGGCTGTCAAACCCCTCTCTTCTTCCGGACAAAAGCTTGTGTGTATAGGACTGGTGTCCTACATCCCAGATAATATCGTCTTTAGGAAGATTAAGCTCAAGATGAAGCGCTACCGTAAGTTCAACGACTCCAAGATTAGAGCCTAAATGTCCTCCGGTATGGCTTATTTTTTCTATTAAGAAATCCCTTATCTCGTCACATAAAGCTCCGAGATGTTCGGCGGGAATCTTTTTTACATCGCCGACTTTATTTATCTTTTCAAGATACATAAGCTAACTCCGATTAAATCACCGCATTCTTCCTATAAGGGAATCAATAAGCATCGATAGGAAATCTTTATCTCCCGGCAGAGACTTCAAAAGCTCTTCGGCTTCCTTGCTAAGGCTCTCAGCCTCGGCCTCAGACTCCTCGATGCCTTTAAGGGTAACATAGGTTACTTTGTCATTTTGAGCATCGCTTCCGGTCTTTTTACCGAGCTCTTCGGTATTTCCGATAACATCAAGAATATCGTCTCTTATCTGGAAAGCTATTCCTACATTCGATCCGATCTTTTTAAGGATTTCTATCTCTTTTTCATCCGCGCCTCCGAGGATGCCTCCCACCATAAGGGCGGCTTCGATAAGGCATGCCGTTTTATGTTCATGAATAAAGAGAAGATCTCCGATGGTTACGTCCGAACCTCTTCCTTCCGCCTCAAGATCGGCGCACTGGCCTCCTATCATGCCGAAGCTTCCGCTTTTTTCGGAAAGTACGGCACCGGCCTTCGCGATCCTTTTAAGTCTAACCGCATCTTCCGTCTGCAGAGCCGACTTAAAAACAGTCTCAAAGGCATAATTTAAAAGCGCATCTCCCGATAAGACCCCCATACCGTCACCGTACACTTTCCAGGTTGTAAGGCGACCTCTTCTGAACTCGTCATTGTCCATAGCCGGCAGATCGTCATGTACAAGGGAGTAGCTGTGTATAAACTCGATCGCTGCCGCGAAGCTTTCCACTTCAAAGGGAAGCTCATCACTTCCAGAAAAAAGCTTATAGCTTTCTGTAAGGATGATGGGACGAAGCCTCTTTCCTCCCGCCAAACAGGAATACTCCATAGACTCTAACACAGTTTTTTGAAGTCCCTTCGGCTCAGGCAGATGCCTGTTTAATATATCTTCAACCTCGCTTACCTTTTTATCAAGCAAGGCTTCAAATTCCTTTTTATCCATTATTCAAAGTCCTCTGTTTCCCCATTATCAAGAAGCTTTTGGACCTTTTTCTCGACACGGTCCACCTTTTTGTTTGCCTCGGCTATAAGCTTTACTCCCTTTGAGTATTCGGCAAAAGCCTCCTCCAAAGGCAGCTCCTCGTCCTCGAGCTTTTCGATTATCTCATCGATATTATCAAGCATCTTTTCAAGGGTGATATTCTCTTTTTCTTTGGTCTTTGATTCTGCCATATTTACACCTGATCTTTGTTTTCTTTGATCTCATCCACAGTGGCGGTGGCATATCCATCGGTTAGAGCCATATCTATCTTCATGCCACTTCTTAGCTGCTTTACGCTCTTAACTCTCTTGCCCTTTTCGTTCGTAACAAAGGCATAACCGCTCTTTAGTCTTTTAAGAGGCGACGAGCCGTCAAGTCTCGATGAAAGGAGGGACAGGCGCTGCCTTCGGGATTTGATTATTCCCTCTATCGCATCATTTAAAGCAATCTCTATTCTTGCAAGTCTTTCTTTAGACTGCCTTAGTTTATACTCCGGGTCAAGAAGCTTTAACTGTCTCAGCTGATGTTCTATACGTCCTTTTTTTTCTGACAAATGATTCATCATCAGCCCGTCAAGCTCTTCTTTTCTTGAGTAAATTGCTTCATCGATCCTATCGATTTCACTTACAGCAAGCTCAGCGGCAGCTGAAGGTGTAGCAGCCCTAAGGTCAGCTACAAAATCCGCTATCGTAAAGTCAATTTCATGTCCTACAGCAGAAATAATAGGTACGCTGCAGTCGAATATGGCCTGGGCAACCATCTCTTCATTAAAAGCCCATAGATCCTCGATAGATCCGCCTCCGCGTCCTACTATCATAAGATCTACGCCGTATTTTTCAAGAGCCTTGATTCCTTTTACTATGCTGGGGGCAGCTTCAGGTCCCTGTACTATAGCGGGATATAAGATAAGCTGTATATACGGATTGCGTCTTTTAGAGACATTAATAATATCCCTTATAGCGGCTCCCGTGGAGGCTGTAACGATTCCGATGCACTTGGCGTCTGCAGGGATCTTTTGCTTATACTCTTCGGCAAACATGCCTCTTTCTTCAAGATCCTCTTTTAATCTTTCGAACCTTTCGTACAGTTCGCCCGCACCCTCTTTGGTAACAGACTTGGCGTACAGCTGGTACGCACCGTCCGCTAAGTATACGTCCACGTACCCGGTTACATTAACAAGCATCCCGTCGGTCATCTTAAAGGGAAGCCCACCTCTGTTTCCGGCAAACATAATACACTTTACGCTGCCGGCCTCATCCTTTAACGTAAAGAAAATGTGCCCGGAGGAATGGTACTTGCAGTTACTTACCTCCCCCTTAACCGTAAGATTCCGCAGAACGTAATCGCCGTTAAATATATTCTTGATATATCTATTTAATTGTCCTACGGTATACACAGTTTGCGGCATATTTTTCCGTCCTGTAAAAATGGAAAGAAAGCAGTACCTTTTTTGGCACTGCTTTACTCTATTCCTCTGGCTGTTTTGATCTTTGATAAAACCGCGTTGACGAAGGCACCGGAATTATCCTGTCCGAACTTCTTGGCAAGCTCGACGGCCTCGTTCATCGCCACACCGGTAGGTATATCATCGTCATAGCAAAGCTCGTATACCGAAAGCCGAAGGATCGCGAGCTCGACTTTACCGATTCTTGTAATATCCCATCCGGAAGCGTTCTCATCGATTGTCTTATCAATCTCTTCCTTAAGGTTCATTATCTTTTCGTACTTTCCGGTAACGTACTCGCCATCTTCGGTTTCGAGTGTCCCGTTTTCAGCGTCCTCGCAGAACATTTTAATCTGCTCCGGCATCTCTTCCGGGCTATTAAATTCAATACGGAACAAAAGCTTAAAAAGCCTTTCCCGCAGTTCATGCCTGTTCATCATATATTAATCAGACCTCTACATCGATAACTCGGACATTTACACTCTTAACAGTCATACCGGTCATATTCTCAACGGAATTCTTAACCTTCTTTTGTACCTGCTGTGAAATGTCCGGAATTGAAAATCCGTTCATAATTGTAATAGCAAGGGAAACTCTTACGATATTCTCTCTGATGTCAACCTTAACACCCTTGGTCTTGTCGTGTACTCCGACCTTGCTCATAAGCTCGCTTGTGTATGTATTTCCTACGTTGCTGACTCCGTCTGTCTCGGAAGCTGCAAGAGCGGCGATCATCGCTACAACATCGTCCGCAATAAGTATCTCTCCGCCTAAAGGATCTCCTCCAAGTCTGGTAGTAGACTTATTCTTGTCCGTAGTGTATCTGTTTATTATAGTCTGTGCTGCCATAATAACTCCTTTCAATCCGCCGAATTATTGGCGGTCGATTCAATAATTTAGAGCCTAAATCAGATTAATTATAGCATAAAGCGCTATAAAAGGGAACTGATTAATTCTTACTGAATTCCGTGAGAATAAGCCCTTTGTTTCTCTCTTCCGTCATGCCGATACTCCAGGGATTGATAAAGAGAAGTAAGGGATTACCCTTCATATCCTTAACCTTCTTCATATCGGAAGTACCGGAGAGCTTGGCGATATCGAAATCCTGATAATTCTCTATCCAACGGATATGTTCATAAGGAAGATTTTCAAGCTTTATCTCAACATTGTACTCATTTTCAAGTCTGTATTTAAGCACATCAAACTGAAGCACACCGACTACTCCGACGATGATCTCTTCAAGACCCGTGTTAAACTCCTGGAAGATCTGGATCGCACCTTCCTGGGCTATCTGCTCGATACCCTTGACGAACTGCTTACGCTTCATGGTATCCATCTGTCTGACTCTTGCGAAATGCTCCGGAGCGAAGGTGGGGATTCCCTCGTATTTAAAGTTTAACTTGGGAGCGCAAAGCGTATCTCCGATTGAAAAGATACCCGGATCAAATATACCGATGATGTCGCCGGCATATGCCTCACTAAGGATCTTACGGTCGTCAGCCATGATCTGCTGGGGCTGTGAAAGACGCATTACCTTATTGCCCTGTACATGTCTTACTTCCGCAGCGGCATCATATCTGCCGGAGCAAACTCTGATAAATGCGATCCTGTCTCTGTGGGCTTTGTTCATATTAGCCTGTATCTTAAAGACAAACGCAGAAAAATCTTCGCTTAAAGGATCGATCTCACCGCAGTCAGCCTTTCTCGGAAGGGGCGTTGTAGCCATTTTGAGGAAATGCTTAAGGAATATTTCTACGCCGAAATTCGTAAGAGCAGATCCGAAGCAAACAGGAGTAAGGTCTCCCTTTCTTACGGTATCAAGATCAAAGTCGGCTCCGGCTCCGTCAAGAAGCTCAAGCTCTTCAAAAAGCTTATCAGCCGCTTCATCACCGATGGTCTCTCTAAGGAGCTTTTCATCCGAAACGGGGATTTCGGTGGCTGTTCCTTCCTTGGTACCCTTTTCGGTGTCAGAGTAACAGATAACACATTTTTTCTCTCTGTCGTATACGCCCTTAAAGCCCTTACCCGAGCCGATAGGCCAGTTAACGGGGCATGTAGCGATACCGAGCTCTTTTTCTATATCGTCGAGGAGCTCAAAGGTATCCATAGCGTCTCTGTCCATCTTGTTGATAAATGTAAAGATGGGGATATGACGCATAACGCAGACCTTAAAGAGCTTTCTTGTCTGTGCCTCGACGCCCTTCGAAGCATCGATAACCATGACTGCAGAGTCTGCCGCCATAAGGGTACGATATGTATCCTCGGAGAAGTCCTGGTGTCCAGGGGTATCAAGGATATTTATGCAATATCCGTCATATTCAAACTGAAGTACGGAAGAAGTAACAGAAATACCACGCTCCTTCTCAATCTCCATCCAGTCGGAAACCGCATGTCTTGCGGTAGCCTTTCCCTTTACGGAACCGGCAAGATTGATCGCTCCTCCGTAAAGAAGGAACTTCTCGGTAAGGGTTGTCTTACCTGCATCGGGGTGGGATATTATCGCAAATGTACGTCTTCTTTTGATTTCGCTAATTGTATCAGGCATTTTTTATCTCCTATTTTTGCACATACATTCGCAATAATATCATTTTTGTAAAGAAAAGTAAATATTTAGCTTTAGATCAGTCCCATGCTCCTTAAAAGCCAGAGCCAGAAGGTAAGGGAGAATGCGGATAAAAGAGTTGTAAGCATAATGACTGATGAAGATACTACGCCTTCATGTCCCATGTTTTTAGCCATAACAAAGCAGCTTACGGTCGTTGCGCTTCCGAGCATAACGAGGGTTGCCACAAGCTGTTCATCCCGATATCCCATTTTTACCGCAAGGGGTAAAAATATAGCGGCAAATCCAAAAAGCTTCATAAATGCAGCAGCAAGAGCCGGTCCCAGCTTTCCGAATGCCTTTTTAAAATCAAAGGTCGCTCCCATAGCCATAAGTCCCAGAGGAGTTGCTATATTTCCTACGCTTGTAACCGCCTTTTGAAGGATGCCGCCAAGTGGGATCCGCAGGAGGGACCAGATAATACCTGTCACGATTCCTATAAGGATCGGATTGGTGGCAATACCTTTAAGGGTCCCGAGAATCGTCTTTTTGGAAATACCCTTGCTCCCGGGTTTAAAAAGTTCAAGTACCGTCACCGCCATAATATTATAAAGCGGAACGCTTCCGATTATCATTAGGGGCGCTAGGTGTGAGCTTCCGTAGATATTCTGTATAAAGGCTATTCCAAGCAGAGCTGCGCTTGAACGGTACGAGGACTGAATAAACTCTCCCTGTATCCCCTTTTTCCTCCAGATAAAAGAAATACCTGTAGCGATCAGAATCGATGCGATGGTCACAAGGAAACAAAACAGAACGTATTTGCCATCCCAGGCCCTACGAAAATCGACCTCTGCCAGGTCTTCAAAAACCAAAACCGGCAGAGGTACGGTGAATACAAACTTATTCATTTTAGAGGCGAATACATCATCTATCCACCCAATTTTGTGAAACAAAAATCCTAACACCATAAGTAAAAATATAGGGACGGTGGCATTAAGACTAAAAACAAGATTTTCCATTACTAAACGCCTACAATTGTCTTTCTGTACCAGTTAAGTGTATCAAGATATGACTGGTATACTTTGTCGGCATCGATCTCCTTAAGGAGCATTACCCTTGAAACCTCGCTCCAATCAGCCTGCTCGTAAGCAAGGATGAATTCATATACAGGAGCAAACTTTCCTTCCTTGGAAACGAGAGCCGCCTTGATGTCATTTGAAACATGAATCATCTCTAAAGCTTCACTCATAGGCTTATCAAGGATAACATCAAGCATCGAGAAAAGTCCCATAAGGAACAGTTCTTCGCTTTGCATCTTGAGTCCGAAGAATCCTGCGATGTTTTCGGCAAATCTCGCGCGGAGCAAGGTAAGACGAGTGATCTCGCTGGGCTGGTCTGAGCTGATTTCTCCCACAACAGCCGTATTGATCCATTTCTTTAATTCTTTTTGTCCCAGCATAGCTGCGGCATGTCTGATAGTTGTGATCTCAGCAGTCTTAACAACTCTGTTTACCATCTGCAAAAGCGATAATGTAAGAGCTGTATCTCTTCCGATGATGTCAGCTGCATCATTGAGCTCAAAGTCAGGATTGTTAACGATCTTTAAGAGCTCTAACTGTGTGATCTTAGAGGGAGCGATGTCCTTGCTTCCCTTGGTAACGGGAAGTCTGTAGAACTCTCCTTCGTAATAATGATAACCACCGGTTTTCTTTAAGGATTCAAAGGTATCCATAGTGTCGATATTTCCGGCGATAAGCTTTGCCGAAGGATAAAGCTTTGAGAAGAACAACTTTGCTTTATCGATGGCGATCTTTTTGTTGTTGAGGAATACAAAATCAACAAGCTCCAATATAGGTGCATATACCTGGAACTCAGAAACAGCCAGTTTTCTGATGGCTATCTTAAAGCCTGCAGCCTTTAATTCCTTTAATCTCTTTACATAGGACTCAACCGGAGGAACAGTTCTGTCGATAAGGAGCGCAACCTTTACGTGAGGTACCTTGCACTGCTCTTCGATGTTGGAAAAGATGGAGACGTTAGATACCGGAACAAATACCATCTTGTCACCGGACAGGGTCTCAATACCCATAGAATTAACGGCCTCAATGCCCTGCACATAAGTAGCTCCGTCGTATACACCCGTTACCTGTCCGAGAGGATTTAGGAACATGTTATCTTTCTGAGAAAAGACCGAGTATGCACTTACGGCAATATTCTCATCAAACAACGGGATAAGTGTTAGCAACATACAAAACTCCTTTCCGTTCGGCTTTTGCGCGAACCACCAGAGGCTTAAAGCGCTCTGTCCTTTGCAGTAAGATTTGAAATAAAATACAGAATAAGTCCAAATCCGATAAAGACATCGGAAAGATTAAATACCAGGTTTCTTATCTTGGCAGGTTTAACGTCCAGACTTACATAGTCCATAACGTATCCCTTTTTCACCCGGTCGTAAGTATTGCTAAGCGCTCCTCCAAGTATAAAGGCAAGTCCTGTCTTCTCAAAGACGCGTCCCCTCTTAGATGAAGAAAAACAGAGCATCAAAAATGTCATAACAGTAGAGCCTATCGAAAGCCCCTTGACTTCCCCGGGATATTTCTGTCCAAGGTTTAACATAGCTCCGCGATTGTGGTGACGCCTGAATCTAAAGATACCCTTTTTAACCTCGGTATCCTCTTCTCCCGGCAGCTCGCAATCCATTTTGCTCTTGATGTACAAGTCTGCACCCGCGATGGTTGCTGCGCCGATAAAAGGAGCCAGTACACTAAGCAGTGAAGTCCTTTTTTTCATAAAGCTATACCTCTTTTACAAAAATAATATAAAGATATTTGCACTGTTATTTTACCATTTTCTGACTAATTTGAAAACTATTAGTTTTTTATTCCGTGGGCCTTAAAAATTTCTGCCATTTCAGTGTATTGTTTTGCATACACGTGGAAACCGTCGAAGGTATATTCATCGATCAGATACCCGTCCTTATCCACAAAAGGAGCGTTTATATCAAAGTAAAAAACTCTCTCCCCGTCCGCAAGTTCGGCGATTGCCGTGTTTTTATCGTTGATGTTTAAATTCCTGTAAACGCCGGTCTTGTCATTTTTCTCCGCATCCTTCGATATTCTCATATTGGAAACCGTAAAAATAACCGCATCGGGAAGCTGGGTTTTTATCATCTCAAGCATCTCAGAATAGCTTTCCTTAAAGCTTTCCGTCGTACCGTAGCCGCAATCGTTTGTTCCCATCATAATATAAACTTTGCCGTATTTTTTTCTCTTTATAGCGTCCTCTAACTTGTACTTTTTGTTATTGTTCTGACAGATAACGTTTTTGCCTCCCATGTAATTGTAGATGCAATAACCATTGTCACAATAAAAGTCCGCTTTATTCCACCCCGCATAGTCAAAGATTCCCACCATTCTTGAATCTCCCACGAAGCAGGCATCATCAAAATAATCATCTTCCACCGTAACGTAATCCGCGGGAGTATCAAGGGCGATCTTACCGCAGTCTTTGTAATATCTTGAGTCTATATCTGCGGGATTGTATACTATGCAGTTTCCCTCTACTTCTCCGAAACTGTAGGGGTATTTTTCGGTATCGTAAGATAAATCCGCCGTTTCCGCCCCGGTTACTGTTTCAGCTGCTTCGCCATCCCCAGGCGCAGCCTCCCCAGAGCCGCATTCGGCACCTACCTCTCCTTCCGCAAGCGTAACTCCGTTCCCGTTCTCACTACCTTCAGCTCCTGCTGCAGATCCTGTATTTCCCGCACCATCAATTACAGTATTATCTATATTTTCTGTATTCTCCGCACTCACTGCAATATCTGCATTGCCCTGACTGAAAGCTGAATCAGCTTCTCCTAATGTAGCGGGTATGAATGCGATCTCATCTGTTTTGGATTCCGGAATTGTATTTTCCGGAAACTTCTCATTTTCGGAAGGGAAGCTGACCCTGCCGTCCTCCAGAAAAGGGATCCTTATCTGCCCCGAGGCATTTAAAGCCTTGTATCCCCAAAAGAGGCAGATAAAAACAAGTATAAGCACGGTATAGGGCGCTTTTTTAATAAATGATTCTTTCATATATATCACCGAAATTTTTAGAAAATATAATACATAAACGCTCCGCCCTTCCCCTGAATGATAAAGTAAACGGATATTGCGAACATAGGTGCCAGAATAAGCACCATCCACCACTTCTTTCCGAACTTTTTGGCAAACATTCTCGGAAGAGGCGTCATAGCAAAGATTCCACCCGCCAAAAGATACCAGTATGTCCTTATGTATCTCATAAACTGACTGCCTGCAGGGGATGCCCCTTCGATACGTATTCCGAAAAGGCACTTTAAATAATCAATAAGTGAGCTCATATCATTAATAGCAAAGACAACCCAGCTTATTACGATGACAAAGATAAGGTATACGTTTCCGAGCCCTTTAACCTTTGTAAGCTTTCCAAGGGGAGTAAACTTTTCAAGGACGATAAGTAAAAACAGCAAAAGTCCCCAGATTATAAAGTTAAGCCCGAAGCCGTGCCAAAATCCGGTAATAAGCCAAACGATCAAAAGGTTTAAGATATTTCGAAAGGCGCCTTTTTTGCTGCCGCCTAAGGGGATATAAATATAATCCCTAAACCAGGCTCCGAGAGTAATATGCCATCTTCTCCAAAACTCTCCCACGCTCCTTGAGGAATAAGGCTCGTTAAAGTTTTCCGGAAGGTTAATCCCAAACATCTTTCCGAGAGCTACAGCCATCAGCGAATATCCGAAAAAGTCCATATAAAGCTCTATGGTATACGTAATCGCTCCGAGCCAGGCTACGCTTGTCGTAATTCCGGCGGCTCCGGCTACATTTATTGAGTTCCAAAGCGTTGCAAGATTATCGGCAATAACAACCTTTATAAACATACCCGCCGTAAAAAGCCTTGCGCCCTCTTCAATACCTTCGGCGGTAACAAGTCTTTTTTCGTCCGCCCTCTTAAGGTCGTCTTTATAATCCTTGTATCTAACAAGGGGGCCCATAACCAACTTAGGGAAATACATAGACATAGTGCAAAAATCTATAAAGGTTATCTTTTCGTTTTTCGTATCAACCAAAAGGGATATCATCTGGAATGTATAAAAGCTGATGCCCAAAGGTAAGAATCCTAAAATTTTGCACGCAAGTAAAATCCCGGCATTAAATATGACGGAAACTACCAAAGGTGCTGTTTTTCTTTTAACATTTAAAATCCATTTTTGAAATCCGAAATTGATTGCCACTGATGCGGCCAGACCAATAACGAGATATTTTTGCCCAAAAGTATAAAAAAGTAATCCTCCAAGTACAAGAAGGGGCTTTTGAAATTTAACCGATACTACTCTTAATGCTAATATATAAACGGGCAGAAAAATAAATAAGAAATTAATCTGCACGAAACTCACTTTTATGTTGCTCCTAAAATAAAAATTTTTTTAAAATAATTGTTGACATCTAATCGTCAATTTGATATTATAGCCTTCGGTTGCTGAAACACGCAACGCAAGCTGATGTGGCTCAGTCGGTAGAGCGTCGCCTTGGTAAGGCGGAGGTCACGGGTCCGATTCCCGTCATCAGCTTCTTTTTTTTGCTTATTTTTAAGCTAATGCTTTTTCTTTCCATAGCTGTAGTACTCTCCCATCATCTCTTCCCTCTTTTTGTTTTCGTTATGGTCCATAACAAATCCGATGCTGAGTGCGATGATCATTGAGATGGCAAATCCGATCCATACGCTTCCGATGACGATTCCCAAAAGGACTCCCACGATAATTCCGATGATAAAATATAGTCCCAGCCAGCTGGTCTTTTCGCGAATTACGGAATACTTCTCTACTCCGCCCTTTTCGATACTCTGCCCCTCTCTGTAGACAAAGCCGCTCTTTTCGAGTGAGGATATAAGGGCAGAATCCTCCTTATCCGCAAAAGCCTCAACAACATAAATATTGCTGTGTAAGAAGGCCCATTCCTTCATCATCTTAAGGACATTTGTTCCAAACCCTCTTCCCCTGAAAGACTTTTCGATCTCGACGGAAATAGGAACGATTCCGGCATGCTTTTCCCCTTCGAAAGAAACCCAGCCAATCTTTGTATTATCATTGTCCTTGTCAGCAAGAAATACATCCCACTTAGAGTCCCAGATGTTGTTTTCATCCGTTGCTCTCGCGATGAGATTTCCTGATTTATATTCGTACTTCTTCGCCATATTTACCCCCTATATTAAGTAAAAATCTTAAGCTACATCATTTCCGTTTTTAACGCCTGCGGCGGCGTCTACCATATTTTGAAGCGTGGTTTCGGCGATGGCTTCAAGCGCTTCCTTAGTGTAGAATCCCTGGTGGGATGTTATCATAACATTCGGGAAAGAAAGGAGTCTTGCGGTAACCGAATGCTGCATTATCTCGTCCGAGCGGTCTTCGTATACATTGCCGGTCTCTTCCTCGTATACATCAAGTCCGACGCCGAGGAATTTGTTAAGTCTGATACCCTCGATAAGCTCGTCTGTATCTACAAGAGCGCCTCTGGATGTATTTACAAGTATGACTCCGTCCTTCATCTTTTTGATGTTCTCAATATTTATCATATGATAAGTAGAGTCCATTAAAGGGCAGTGTAGCGAAATAAGATCAGATCGACTAAGAAGCTCATCTAAGGACACATACTCCGTAAATTCCAAGAGATCGGGATTTTGGTATACATCGTACGCAATGATCTTCATACCGAATCCCCGGCATATCCTTGCCATAGCAGCGCCGATCTTTCCGGTTCCGACGATTCCCGCGGTCTTTCCGTAGAAGTTTACTCCGCGAAGTCCCGTAAGGGTGTAATCGTTTTCACGAACTTTATTGTAGGCTTTGTATAACCTTCGGTTAACAGCAAGAGCAAGTCCCATAGCAAGCTCGGCTACAGATTCGGGGGAGTATCCCGGAACTCTCTTTACTACGATGCCCAGCTCTTTAGCCTTATCTACATCAACATTGTTAAATCCCGCGCATCTCATAAGGACGCACTTAACGCCGCATTCTTTAAGTACCTCTAAGGTCTTTGCACCCACATCTGCGCTTACAAAAGCGCATACACCGTCATATCCCTTTGCCAGAGCGGCAGTCATGGGTTCAAGCTCATGGTCGATATAATCAATGGTTATATCGGGATATTTTTCATTAACAGGTCCAAAAGACTTTTTGTCGTAGATTTTAGCTGCGTAGAAAAGAAGTTTCATATTTTGCCCTCCATTTACTGCGTGCGGATCTTTTTGAGCTTTTTCTTCGCTCTCTGGATCGCGTTATCTGTTTCCTTTGCGCTCTTGCCCATAATCCTGGCAACATCGCTGCTCTTCATACCTGTAATATAAAGTCCTAAGGCTTCCCTTTCAAGAGCGGTTAAATCCTCTCTGAAGGCCTTTTCAAACCTTTCTTTAAGTTCGGCTGTAAGGACAGTTTTTTCCGGATCCGACTCTTCGCTTCCGGGAAGCTGTTCAACAAGCTCCAAAGGCCCCTTCGCGTCTTTATTTCCGGAATCGAAAAAGGATATATAATTGTTTAGAAATGAATGTTTTTTGTCATTTGAAGCCTTTATGGCGCTGTAAACCTTTCGCGTAACACAAAGATCCGCAAAGGTAAAAAAGGATGCGTCACGTCCGAAATCATAATCATTTACAGCCTGAAAAAGACCGATCATCCCCTCCTGGATCAGATCTTCGCTCTCCCCGCCCAATATAAAAAGGGAGCGGGTTTTTGAGAGTACCAGGTTCTTATATTTTACCATAAGATAATCAATAATTCCCGTCTCTCCTGCTCTGTACTTTTCGATCAGTTCCTCATCCGTATATTTTTCGTATTCCGACCTTAGTATTGGTTCCGCCATTATGAAAGCCTCTGTCTAACGATCTCGTACGCAAGTACGCCTGCTGCCACCGACGCGTTAAGGGAATCGATATCTCCCTTCATAGGTATGGAAGCTACCATATCGCATTTTTCCTTAACAAGTCTTCCGACTCCCTCGCCTTCGTTTCCGATGACAAGGCCGATGGGTCCCTTAAGATTTAACTTATACATTTCCGTACCGCCCATATCGGCGCAGACAAACCAGAGACCTTCTTTTTTAAGTTCCTCTATAGTCTTCGAAAGGTTCGTAACCTTTGCAACGGGAGTATAGTTTAAAGCTCCGGCGCTTGTTCTTGCTACGGTGGCGGTAAGACCCACCGCACGATTCTTGGGGATGATAACGCCGTGGGCTCCGGCAAGATTGGCAGTCCTTATAATAGCGCCGAGATTGTGGGGATCTTCAATATTATCAAGTAAAAAGATAAAAGGATCCTCACCCTTTTTTCTCGCATTCTCGAGAATATCCTTAACCTCACTGTACTCGTAAGCGGCGCACTCTGCGATAACGCCCTGGTGCTTTCCCGTTTCGGACATACGGTCAAGTACTTCCTTGGTAACAAATTTAAGGATCGTATCACCCTTTTTTGCTTCTTTTTTAATTGTGTTTATAGGGCCGTCCTGACATCCGTCAAGGATATAGAGCTTGTCTATCGGCTTTCCGCTTCTTAAAGCCTCTATAACGGCATTGCGGCCTTCTATTTTAAATTCCTGATAACCCATTTAGCTTTCCTCACTGTCTAAGTATTCAACGGCGTACGCGGCGATCTCAACAACTCTTTGCTGACGTCCCGTAAGATAGAGATATCCTATAAGTGCTTCAAATCCCGTAGCCTTACGGTAGTCCTGTATATCCGCGTTTTTGGCAGAGGTTTGGGACTTGGCGTTCCTGCCCCTTTTGTAGATTTCCTGCTCCTCCTCGGAGAGGATATCTCCGCACTTTAAAATATGAACTATGGCCTTTGACTGAGCCTCGGCCTTAACGTACTTTACCGCCTCTTTATTAAGCTCGTTTGCGGGCCTGTTGGCACGCTCCACCACAAGAGTCCTTACGATGGTATCGTAAACATCATCGCCTATATAAGCCAAAGCAAGCGGGGAGTAAGCATTTATATCCTTATCCCCGCATGCGAATGCGTCTTTAATCTGTTTAAGAAGTGTTACTGTCTCTTCCACTTAACACCCTCTCTGGTATCTTCTATAACAATACCCTTAGACAAGAGTTCATTTCTGATGGCATCGGCCTTTTCGAAATCCTTGGCCTTCTTGGCCTGCTTTCTCTCTTCGATCTTGGCCTCTACGTATGCGGTAAGCTCGTCTTCTTCGCCGCCTTTAGCTTCTTCATCAGCCTTTAAAAGATCGAGGCTTAATACGTAATCGAAGTCATCTACGATCGCTCTCTTTGTATTTCCGTTAAGGTCGGTTTTAAGAACATCGTATAAAAGGGTAATACCCATAGAGGTATTTACATCATTTCCCACAGTCTCCGCGAATTTGCCGTGCCACTCTTCAACAGCTTTCTCATCCACCTCTCCCTCTTCGGGTACCAAGAGGATCTTGTTCTTAAGCTTTTTGTATGTAGCGGTAGCCTGGTCGAGGGCATCGTAAGAGAAGGTAAGGGGCTTACGGTAGTGTGACAAAAGAGTAAAGAATCTGTAAGCTATAGGATCGTATCCCTTCTCCTCGAGTAATGAAACGGTAAGGAACTCGCCTTTGCTCTTACTCATCTTACCGGTTTCGTCGTTAAGGTGGTGAACATGGAACCAGTATTTGCACCATTTATGTCCCGAAAAAGCTTCGCTCTGGGCGATCTCATTGGTGTGGTGAGGGAACATATTGTCGACACCGCCGCAGTGGATATCCATGTACTCTCCGAGATGCTTCATACCGATGCATGAGCACTCGATATGCCATCCGGGATATCCTACGCCCCAGGGGCTGTCCCACTTAAGAGCCTGGTCTTCGAATTTTGACTTTGTAAACCAGAGTACGAAGTCGTTTTTATTGCGCTTATTTGTATCTTCGGTAACATCGTCTCTTGCACCGATCTTAAGATCGTCGCTTGACTGGTTTCCGAATACATAATAGCTCTCAAGCTTTGATGTATCGAAGTAGATATTCTCTCCTGCTTTGTAAGCGTATCCTTTTTCAAGGAGCACCTCGATCATATGGATAAACTCGGGGATGCAGTTCGTTGCGGGCTCAACAACATCGGGAGTCTTGATGTTTAGTTTTGCGCAGTCGCTCATAAAAGCATCGGTATAGTACTTCGCGATCTCCATAACGGATTTGTGCTCTCTCTTTGCGCCCTTAAGCATCTTGTCCTCACCGCTGTCCGCATCGGATGAAAGATGTCCTACGTCTGTGATGTTCATAACTCTCTTAACGTCAAAGCCGTTGTAGCGAAGGGTCTTTTCAAGAACATCCTCCATAATGTAGCTTCTTAAGTTTCCGATATGTGCAAAGTGGTAAACTGTAGGTCCGCAGGTATACATAGCTACCTTGCCGGGTGTGTGAGGAACAAACTCCTCTACTTTTTTTGAAAGTGAATTATATAAATACATGATCAATCTCCGTTGGTTAATTTAAAGTTTAACTTTTTGAGCAGCCGCTACACCCGGGGCAACCTCCCGCGGAGCCGTATACTGCGCTTAATTTAGAGTAGTCCATCACATTCTCCAAAAGACAGACTGCGGAAGAAGCGATTCCCTCTCCGCTTCCCGTAAAGCCAAGTCCCTCTTCGGTTGTGGCCTTGACATTTACCTGGTCTATATCAAGACCTAAGGTGTCCGCGATATTTTTTCTCATCTCATCGATATACGGACGCATCTTCGGCGCCTGTGCGATTATGGTCGCGTCGATATTTCCGACAACGTATCCCTCCTCCGAGAGCATTCCTCCCACATGACTTAAAAGATCGATGGAAGAGATTCCTTTGTAGGCAGGGTCCGAATCCGGGAAATGCTTTCCTATATCACCCATAGCCGCAGCACCAAGCATAGCGTCCATTATAGCGTGAAGTAAAACATCCGCATCCGAATGGCCCAAAAGACCTTTTTCATAGGGTATTTCTACGCCGCCGATAATAAGCTTACGATTTTCCGCAAGGCGGTGTACATCATATCCCGATCCTATTCTCATATAACTAATCCTCTAATTCAAATTTCATTACAACCGGGTTATGGTCCGAGAATTCATAACCGGTCTGCAGATTCTCATACGACAGACATTTAATGTTGTCAGAGATTATAAATCCGTCAACGGTAACTGTATATCCGTTTTTCTCATCGTAGGCGACTCCTGCGTCCCTGCAAGTATTTCCAAGGCTTTCCCTCTCATCATCGCTTAAAAGATCCATAGCAAAATCAAAATGCTCCGGTAAAAGATCTCTGTCGTAGTAATGTGCCCAATAAAGAGAAGGCATATCCTCCTTAAGCTTAAGGTCATGGTTAAAATCACCGCCGGCTATTACGTAATTTCCTGCCGCGTACTCTTTTTCCATCTCGGCTTTTAGCATATTTGTCTGGCCTTCTCTGACCTTTGCGGAAGATCCGTATGCCGAAAGATGAAGGTTTATGACCACAAGTTCCTTCCCTCCGGATACGGGGATCCTTGAAACAGTATAGGCTCTGTCAAGGTCTACCAGCTTTGAAAGGGAGTCAGACACGGGAAGCTGTCTTCTGTAGCAGTCCTTGATGATATATCCGCTGAGGGTCAAGAGGCCGGCCTTGCTTGCTCCGTGGGGCTCATAAAAAGGATAAAGCAAAAATGGCGAATCATAATTTAATGCAAAGACCCCTGAATAGTCCGGAAACTCTCCGCTTAGCATCTTTACCTGATTTACGTGGTAGCTTCTTGTCGAATCAAGATCTACTTCCTGAAAAAGCACGATATCGGGATCTGTCTCAAGAACAGTCTCCCCGGCTAAGGCAACCATTTTTCTGACGCTTTCTTTACTCTCGGCCCAGGACCTTTTTCCTCCGTCCATAAAAAAAGTATAATCCGGAGTATAAGCGCCAAAGCCTATATTGTAGGAGACGATCGTCATTTCCTCTTTGCAGGGAGCTTCCTCTAAGGAAACGCTGCTAAGGGGAGCTGTAATACCTACCCTGATGCCGTCCTCTATCCTATCGTAAGATACAAGAACATACATGCAGTAACTCAGGGCAAGCATAATGAACGCACCTATGATCATTCCGATTTTTAAAAGTACGGACTTTAATTTACTCATAGATAATATTCTATGATTTTTAGTGCCTTTTTTCAAGGAAAAGGAATCTAATTTCTAAAAAATATGAACAGAAATGTTTTTTCCCCGTAATTTATGCTATACTGACCATTGATAATTTCTATCAATCATAAGGAGAATACAAATGGACGTTAATGAAATTGCTCTCAAAAAGCACGAAGAATGGGGCGGAAAGATCGAAACCGTTTCAAAGGCACCTGTTAAAAATGCTACAGACCTTTCGATTGCTTATACCCCCGGCGTTGCAGAGCCCTGCCGCGTAATTGCCAAGGATAAAGAGGCTGCTTACAAATACACTATGAAGGCAAATACAGTAGCAGTCGTATCCGACGGAAGCGCAGTTTTAGGTCTCGGAAATATCGGACCTTACGCTGCTATGCCCGTTATGGAAGGTAAATCCGTTCTCTTCAAAGAATTCGGCGGAGTTAACGCAGTTCCCATTTGTCTCGATACCCAGGATACAGAAGAGATAATCAAAGCCGTTACCTATCTTGCTCCCGGATTTGGAGGAATCAATCTTGAGGATATCTCCGCTCCGAGATGCTTTGAGATAGAGGAAAGATTAAAGGCAAAGCTTGATATCCCCGTATTCCACGATGATCAGCACGGAACAGCGATCGTTGTTCTCGCAGGTGTTATCAACGGACTTAAAGTCGTTGGTAAAAAGAAGGAAGAATGTAAGGTCATCGTCAACGGCGCCGGAAGCGCAGGTATCGCCATTACAAAACTCCTTTTAAGATACGGATTTAAAAATGTTACTCTTTGCGATAAGGTTGGTATCCTTAACAAAAAGACCGAAGGTCTTAACTGGATGCAGGAAAAGATGATGGATGAGACCAATCCCGAGCAGCTTTCAGGAAGCCTTGCAGACGCTCTTAAAGGTGCCGATATCTTCGTAGGAGTTTCCGCTCCCGGAATCGTGACCAAGGAAATGGCTGCTTCAATGAACAAAGACGCCATCATGTTTGCTATGGCAAATCCTACTCCCGAGATTATGCCCGACCTTGCCAAAGAAGCAGGCGTCCGCGTTATCGGTACCGGAAGAAGCGATTTCCCCAATCAGGTAAACAATGTCTTAGCATTCCCCGGAATCTTCCGCGGTGCCCTTGAGGCAAGAGCTACCCAGATCACCGAAGAGATGAAGCTTGCGGCAGCAGAAGCTATCGCTTCCCTCGTTCCCGAAGATGAGCTCAGCGAGGACAAGGTAATGCCCGAAGCCTTTAATCCCAAGGTTGCGGAGCTTGTAGCAGAGGCTGTTAAGAGCCATATCGTAAGATAATATACAAAACATATAAATCGAAAAAGGTGTGCTTTTTGGGCACACCTTTTTCTTAAGGATAAGGACATAGAAAGGTTCAAAAATCCAATCCGGATTTAAAGTTAAGTTAGCTTTCCGCCACTTCTCCGGAAGCCTCTTCAACAACAGCCTTCTCGGCAGCCTGCTTAGCTTCCTTTTCAAGCTTCTTTACAAGAGTCGCAATAGAATCAACATTTTTAGATATCGAATTGTTCAGCTCATCACAGTTTTTAGCGAGAGCTCCAACTTCCTGAGCTACCACTGCGAATCCTCTTCCGGCTTCTCCGGCTCTGGCTGCTTCGATAGAAGCGTTAAGTGCAAGAATGTTTTGTCTTTTCTGAATTCCGTCGAGCTTTTTGGAGTCATTCTGGATAGCTTCTACAAGGCTCTCAATCATTTCCATATCAGTCATGAACAGTCCCTCCGTATCTATTATTATTAAAATTGTTGGAAAATTTCCATATATTTTTAATAATGATAACACATTTCATCCAAAATTAACACATAATTTTTAATACAAAGAGATTTAGGATAGATCATTCCCATTAATCCTTATAAAGACAAAAGTCATCCATTGTTCCCCAGCCGCCTTTCTCGCATTTAACGCGCATTCCGACTGTCAGTTCATCTCCCGCTTTTGCAGTTACATCTTCTGCCGTCAGCTTTTGCCAGTTAACCCAGCCTTTAAGGTACTCTCCGCCAAAGAAGCAGACTTCTTCACCGTTTCTCTTTACGTATATTTCTACATAATGCTCCCCGGCATCTCCGCCCTGGATGCTTGCGAAAGCGTTGTAATTGCCGTCCTCCGAGACTGTTACGGACTGTTCTACGCTAAATTCTATATCCTCGGTTCCGCTCCAAAAATGAAACGCCTTTTCCCCGGATACGGCATCAGCAGCTTTGGTCTGAACATCCGTGGGGTCTGCGCTCATATCTGTCTGCACAATCCAAGGTGATAAGCCGCCTTCAAACCCGGGATTTTCCAGCAGATTAACGTATGAGATCTTAATGTCACAACTAACCGGTGTGCCGTCAGCCGTCTTTCCCGATACGCTGTATTCTCCTCCCATTTTGGTGTCTATCTTTGCCAGTTCGTCAGCGTTCCATGTAACGTCAATTTCTTTGTTCAGGCTCCTGTCATTAAATACGGCATATACTCCCTCCGGCATTATGAGTTCTTGTCCCTGGGGAGATTCAACTAAGCATTCCTTTATCATTTCTATGGCGGGGGTTGCGGCCTTTCCCTCTTTTAAATACTTAGGGTTAAAGACGCTTATTGAATCAAGAACATTTCCTTCAAAATCAAAAAATGCCTGATTATCCCAGGAGCATCCCCCGTAGTATTTTCCGGCATCATTCGGATCATATACTACGGAATATTTACTTGCCCATCCGCTTCCGTATTCGTTCCATTTTTCTTCATTGGAGGTCTTATCACTTCCAACGGGAATCCAGGCACCCTCCCAGTAAAAAATCCCAAGGCCGCCTATTTCAGTCATACATTTCATAACATCCCAAACCGCGTTTGCCTGGCTTTGAGGAGAGCAGATGTATTCACCTTTAATATCGCCTTCGCTTACGCTGTTTCCGAAGCCGTCTCCGTCATCCCCTGTATAGGGAAAAGCAGTCTCCAATACACATACATCTTTTCCGTATGTTGCTTTTACGATATCCATCGTATTTTTCATATTCTTAAGGCTTCCGTGCCAGTAAGGGTAATATGATATTCCAAAGATGTCGTAATCTACCTCGTTTTCGGAAAGTCTCAGGGCTTTCTTTGTAATTCCGACCGAGTCGTCAACCTCCGTATAATGGATAGCTATCTTGATATCTTTCTCATACTTTGCCGAAATATCTCTAACGGCCTTTGAAGCTGATTTAAGAAGAGTCATTATGGCCTCTTCGCTCTTTTCTCCCGCAAGTCCGTTATTTATCTCATTTCCGATCTGGACCATTCCGACATCGCTTCCCGCGTCTATGATCATAGAAAGACTCTCTACGGTATAGTCATATAAAGCTTTTGACTTTTCCTCAATATTCATATCCTTCCAGGCCTTCGGTACCATCTGTTTTGAAGGATCGGCCCAAAAGTCAGAGTAGTGAAAATCAACGTTAAGCTTCATTCCGTAATCGGCGGCTCTTTTTCCGATTTCCGCACATGTACTCGCGTCATTATTGCCTCCGCCGTATCCTTTCCCGTTTTCATCGAAGGGATCGTTCCAGACTCTCACTCTTACGTAGTTTATTCCGTTTTCAGCCAAAATCTTAAAGAGATCTTCCTCTTCGCCTTTAAAGTTTTTATACGTAACTCCACTATTTTCCTCAGAGATAATACTGGAAATATCCATACCCCTTATAAATTCATCGCTAAATCCCGGAAGAGGCGCTATAAAAACTCCGTCCTCTAAACCATCACCAAGGGTTATGCCTTGAGCCTCTCCTGTTTCGCCCTTTTCGCTACCGGTTTTATCCCCTTGCTGCCCTGATGCGCAGCCTGCCGCAGAAACTAAAAGAGCGGCTGAAAGTAAAGCTGCTTCTATAGTTTTTAAAATGCTTTTAACATCAATCTTTTTCATTTTCCTACCTCCATCTTTGGTAACAATTGAATGATAACATGTTTGCGCAACCGATTCCACAAGCAATTTTACTGTATTTGAGCCGCTTATTTATGCGTTTTGCCAAAGATTATTTTCCGGTAGCGATAATTATTCTCGTATGGTAAAATTCAGTTGTATTCAAACTTTTCAATTATCGGATTAAACTTGAGAGGAAATATATGTTTGACTATAATCTTGATCCGTCTCAGATTGATTATCTTACAGGTCGTGCAAACAGACGCGGACTGTATGATTTTTATTCAGGTCTTTATCCCGGCACAACAATCCACGCTATGTATATCGACATCGACAATTTCAAGCGGGTTAATGATATATACGGACATGATGCGGGGGATCAGCTCCTTGTTCAGATAAGCGATCTTATTTTACGCGAAACCGGAAACTTCACATCCCGTATAGGCGGCGACGAATATGTTGTTGTGTTCTATGGCCCTTTCTACAGTCATGAAGCTCTCGAAAAGATTGCGGAAAAGCTGCTTATTGCTTTAGGAGAGCTGGATTTCAGAAAAGATATCCTCTCCATCATCTCCCTTAGCATCGGTATTGTTTTTGACCAAAACGTCAATCAGGCGCTTGAGGACATCCTGAAAAAATGCGATACCGCTATGTACCGGGCCAAGACCAGCGGCAAAAACCGTTACAGCGTTTACCAGGCAAACGACATCGAGCAGCAAAAGATCTACAAGATCGAGGCCGAGATGGAAGACGCTTTAAAGAGCTGTCAGTTTATTCCTTTCTTCCAGCCAAGGATAAATATGGTTACAATGCAAATAGTAGGTGCAGAAGTATCCGTTAAGTGGATCCACCCTACCGACGGAATACTCTCTCCTAAGATATTTATGCCTATTTTCGAGAAAAACGGCTTTATTTCAAAGCTTGATATTTATCTGATAGAAGCAGCCTGCAAGATTAAATCCGGCTGGGCCGATGAGAAATATGCTCATCTTCCCCTGTCCCTTTCCATATCCCGCCTGCAGCTCTTTGACGAAACCTTCCCTACAAGACTCAGCATTATCTGCGACAAGTATAATATTGCTCACAGCGAGATTGAGATTCAGATGAGTGAGAAGGTATTTATCCAGGACTATAAAGAGATGAAGCGAATGGTTGATGCCCTTATCAGCAAGGATTTCATGGTTTCCATCAATGACTTCGGATCCGGTTTTTCAGCTCTTAATATGCTTCAAAACATCCCTGTAGATACTATCCGGATGGACAGCGATTTCGTCAGGGATTCAATATCAAACGACAGAGGACGCCACGTACTTAGAAATATCATCTCTCTTTGTAAGGATTTAAAGCTTGATATAGTGGCAGGCGGAGTTTGCGATAACGATATGGCCAATTTTATTATGACCTGCGGCTGTTCCCACGGACAGGGTAAGCTCTACTCCGACCCTATGATAGAGACTGATTTTATCCGCTATGCCGAGGAATACTACACCGACGCCACGGACTCTTTTAAATTCAGTTTTGATGGTGATCTGTTAAGCGACGACGGTATGAAAGAAGCTGGGCTTATCGGCGAAGGAATTACCTTTAAGGAAGGAATCTTTGAAGGGAAAAAAGCTGTTTCTTTCCCCGGCGGCCCGGTTCAGAAAAACTGTATCATCATACCTAATGAAGTACTGTTTAACGACAGTTATACAATATCCTTATGGATAAAGCCCAGAAGGAATATTATGTGGAGCTCTGCTCTATACGTTAAATTCGAGACCGGATTTTGCAGTATTGTTCCCATGTCTCCCGATTCCCACTCCGACTTTAGGATAAGGGATTCAAGACAGGTGAGCGGCTGGTATGACCTTGTGGCTCTGCAGCTTCAGGAGGATACCTGGTACCACTATACCGTTATATACAACGCCCGCACGGAAAAAGCCATCAGCTTTGTGAACGGCGAAGTTGCCTTTATAATGGAAAACGTCCCCACCAACAGATTTGCTAAGCTGATCCTTCTTGGCGGAGACGTATTTCAGCCCTCTTTCGAGGGAGATATCTGTGAACTTGTAATCTACAATGAAGCCAAGGATTTTGATTTCGTGGCCCAGGACCATGAAAACTATCTGCAAACCCCCGGCTTCATCGGAAACTAGATTTTATCTGTTTTCCTGAACATAGATACTTACTCTGCTCTGGATGATCTTTGCTGTTTCATCCAGAGTTTTTTGTCCGGCAAAATAGCTTCCGGTTTCCTCTTCGATGATCTTAAAGATCTCTCCCGAACCGCTATCTTCCACCTTTGCTTCAGAAAGAATGCGATTTAAGGTATCAATCTCTTCCTGTGTAGCGTAGTGGTACTCATACATAGGTCCGTCGCCATAGCTCATTCCTGAGCCGGTAAGACCGGTCTTTGAAAGTTCCTTATCAAGAAGCTTCTTGTACTCATTTTTGTTGGTAGGGAATCCCCAGTCACTGTCAGTGAATTCCTTAGTAAGCATAAACTCGATAAATTCCCATGCAGAGTCTTTGTTCTTAGAACCTGAGCAGATTGAATATACGCCCGTGGCACTTATCTTTGCGGAAGGAGTTCCGTCTATTGTAGGGAATCCGATAAAGTTTGCTTTTCCGGCAAAGATGTAATCGTTATACTCCTGAACTGACTGAAAATTATAGAAGCTGCAAGGATAGCTCATAATAAGTCCGTTTGCAAGTTTCTCCATAGGAGTGTAATTGTCAGCCTCTGCTGCTTCCCAGTCGATTTCTTCGGGATAGGTCTTTAAGTATTCAAGGATCTGCTTGAACTCATCCGAGTCAAACTTACACTCTCCGGTCTGTCTGTTTACAAAGTAATCAATATTATATACAAGGCAAAGCTGGATAAGCTCTTCTCTGCTTACATACTCGGACAAAGCCATATCGGGATGAGCTAAGTCATACTCTATCATATCGCTCATCTTAAGTCCGGGCTTGTCTCCGAAAAGATCCTTGCTTACAGCAAGTGTGTTTAAAGTGTAGCTGTAGGGAACGGCAACAAGTGTATCTCCAAATCTGTACGCATTTACAACATCTTCGTTGAAATCCTCAAGCTTTACATCAGTGCTGTTATTAAGATAAGGAGTCAGATCCTCAATAACATGCTGGCTTACATAATCGTTCACATCAAGGTTTGAAAGGTTGATGATATCGATCTTTCCTGATGATGTGATATCGTTAAGCATGGTAGCTGTAGCGTCCTTAATATCTGCCCCCTCGTTTTCCCATGAAAAGTATGACTTAAGGGTTACATGTACATCGGGATTAAGCTTATTGAACTGAACTACACTGTTTTTAACATCATAATCCTCATAAAGAGATGCTATAACGATCTCCTTCTTTTCGGTTACTTCGCTGCGCTTCTTTTCTGTTACCTTAATAAGTTCGGTTTCACCGGTCTCGTAATTGTGGGCAAAAAGATAGATAGTTCCGTCCTCTGCAACATATATCTTGTTTACAGTTCCCTCAACGACGTCAATATCGAGGAAAGCAAAAAGCTGCTTGGTTTCCTTGGTAGCCGCGTCATACTCATAAAACTTGTCGTATGAAGCGAAGTAGAATTTATTGTTGCTGTAAGTAATAGCGTTGATCCCACCGTCGGTTACATCATTTGAAAGTTCAAAGGGTGTGCCAATGGTTAAATCCTCGTTATTAAATTCGGCTATCTTAGTCTCCCAGTCTTTATCGTTGTATACGATAAGGCTCTTCTCGCCCTGGTAAATTATTCCGTTTATCCCCTGAACTTCAGGTGAAGCGGTTGTAACAATATTAAGCTCGGAGTCTAATTTGATCAGGGAAACCTTTACATTTTCTCCGGACCAGTCCATATAAAGAGCGATAATATTTCCCTTACCGTCGGAATAAAAACCGTTCATGTAAGAGCCATCGGTTATACCTAACTCTTCATTGGTATACTCTTTAAACGAGGTTATGTTTCCGTCCTCATCAAGAAAAGCAAAACCGGATCTGTAATTGCTTAAAGACTCGTCGTAGTTTTCGGGATCGGGCTGTTCTACATACCATCCGTAGTTTACGGAAGCGACAAAACCTCCGTTTTCCATTTTAATGACATTGTTTACGTTCGCAGATGTCTTAGCTTTTTCCTTATGTTCTTCGGGAACAATTGCTTTAACATCTACGAATTCACTTACATTTCCGCCGATATTCGTTTCGGATACAAGCTCTCCGCTTGTCAGATCAAAAACATCAAAAAATGTAGCAGACTCCTCGTCTTCTTCCGAGTACGCCGACTTAACAATGCTAACCTTGTCCCCTTCGATCTGTGCAGTTGCATCGTCATAGTAAGTGTTTTCTTCCTTACTAAAGTTAAGAGGAATATATTCCGAAGTATACACATACTCGGAAAGATTCTCCTCTCCGGTACTATCCGCAGTCTTGTCCCCTTTTCCGCAACCCGTTACAAAAGTGGCAGCGGTCGCAATTGCAAGCAATAATCCGGCTCCCCTTTTGAGGATCGCATTTTTGCTTTGAAAATTCTTTCTCATGTTTTCAATTCTCCTCATTTATATTTCTCCCTATACTGTAACAACTTTATTAAATTCAAGAGTTACTTTGAAAAGATCTCCGTCTATGGAAATATCCATATTTCCCTTTTGAAGCTGGGTAAGACTAGAAGCTATTGAAAGCCCCAGTCCGTTACCTTCCGCTCCTTCCCTTGATTTATCGCCTCTGACAAATCTTGCCATCAGCTCCTCGGGAGAAAGGTCAAGTTCTTTCGCTGAAGTATTCTTGAAGATAATCCTGCATTTGTTCTCGTCCTCTTCCAGGCTCATATATACTCTTGTTCCGCTTTGAGCGTACTTACATATATTTCCCAAAAGATTGTCAAATACTCTCCACATACGCCTGGGATCGGCCATGATCATAGTATCGGAGTCCACATTCTTTGTAATAAGAGTAAGATCCCTTTCGCGAAGTTTTTCTTCAAACTCACCCGCAGCCTGGTTAAGAAGTACTGCTGCCCTGCAGGGCTCTAACTTTACATCCAAAGCTCCGGCCTGTGCCTTCGAAACTTCAATAAGGTCCTCTAAAAGCCTCTTTAATCTGCTCGACTGTCTTCCGAGGACTTCCGCATACTCGTTTATCTTTGTATTGTCGCAGCTCTCCCTTGAAATAAGATCTGCGTAGTTAATTATCGAAGTAAGCGGTGTCTTGATGTCATGGGAGACATTGGTTATAAGTGCAGACTGAGTTTTTTCGCTGGCTTCCCTTTTTTCGTTTGATATAACGATTCCTCCGGAAATCTTATCGAGGTCATCAGCCTGATTTCTAAAGGAAGAAAGCATATATTTTTGATCGACGGGCTGCCCCATTTCTCCGTTTGAAAGTTCTTTCGTCTTTTTAACTATCTTTCCGTAGGATATGGTAATGCGAAGGAAAAATCCCAGTGAAGCCACAAATATAAAGACAAACAAAACCCAGCCAAAGGCATCGATATTGGTCCATATTCTGAAGTTTCCTATGCAAAGCGCGCT